>JABGSU010000182.1 GCA_018647605.1 Flavobacteriaceae bacterium
GGAGGTATAGCCGTCCCCATGCTTCTGGAAGCGCTGGGAGTAACCCCTGTTCTTCTTTACTGCGATCCAACAGGGCATTTTCCTCACAATCCAGAACCGTTAAAAGAACACCTTACTGAACTGAGTAAAAAAGTAGTTGAAGAAAATGTTGATTTTGGAATTGTTGTTGACCCAGATGTCGATCGATTGGCATTTGTAGATGAACACGGAGCTGTTTTTGGAGAAGAATACACGTTAGTGGCCTGCAGCGACTATGTTTTGTCAAAAACTCCCGGAAATACGGTATCCAATCTTTCCTCTACCCGAGCCCTTTCAGATGTTACCCGAAAGAGGGGAGGGCAGTACTACGCCAGCGCTGTTGGAGAAGTCAATGTGGTGGAAAAAATGAAAGCCGTAAATGCGGTTATAGGAGGAGAAGGAAATGGTGGAATAATCTATCCAGAACTGCATTATGGTAGAGATGCGCTGGTTGGTATTGCACTCTTTTTAAGTCTCTTGACTGAAAATGACACAAAAATATCCTCCCTAAGGGCTTCCTATCCCAATTATGCCATGAGTAAAGCTAAAGTGTCATTGGCTCCCGAAATGGATGTTGACACTATCCTAAAAAAAATAGAGAAAAAATATCAAGTAAAGCAACCGATCACCATAGATGGAGTCAAAATTGAATTTGAAAACTCTTGGGTTCACCTCAGAAAATCAAACACGGAAGCCATCATACGTGTTTATACTGAAGCTCCATCTGAAAAAGAAGCGAATACGCTAGCTGAAAGCTTTTTAGAGGAAATCAAAGCCATAAGTTAATCTTTAGGAGCCTTATCTGCGTGTTTAAAGCGATTATGGGTCCAAAGGTATTGAGTCGGATCACAATAGACATCCTGTTCCAACCATTCTGTAAAAGTATCTGTAATTCGATTTTTAGGAAGTTTTTCAGGATGATCTGCTATCAATTCAAAATTAACCTCATAATACCCTCTTTTGACGCGTTTAATTCTTGCATATACCACGCCAAAGTCAAGTTTTTTTGCAATCAATTCTGCACCGACAAAAACAGGAACTTTAACCCCTAAAAAAGGCCGCCAATAGGTTTTGGATTTGATTCTAGGTGACTGATCACTGGCGAAACCGTAAATGGCAACCGTTCCACTTTTATGTAATTTTTTAATGTTTTGGATGGCTTCGAATCGTGAGATCAAATTACCGCGATGTTTCTTTCTGATCTTGACCACCAAATCATTAAGGTATTGATTCATCAATGGCGTATAGAGGGCATAGGCTTGTGACTCGGTGTGGTAAGCAATAGACATCATCCACTCCCAACTGGCATAATGACCACACATGATAATTGCACTTCTATCTTCTTTTTCAAATTGAGTAAGCACCTCTAGATTTTTAAAAACCATACGTTTTTGCATTTCAGACTTACTAATTTTTAATGACTTAAACGCCTCCAATGTAATGTCACAAAAATGTTGGTAAAACTTTTTTTCGATCCATCGAAGTTCTCTCTTGCTTTTATCGGGAAACGATTTACTGAGATTGGATCGAACTACTTTTATACGGTATCCAATTAGGTTATATATTACGAACCTCAAGAGATCAGAAAAGACATATAATATACTAAAGGGTATGGAGGCGACCAGAAAAATTAGGGGATAAATTAGAAGGTAAATGATTCTTTGCAAGGTGTTTTTTTTCAAAGATAGTATATTTGTTTCTGAAATTTTTTCTTCATGCCTACACTTCCTTCTATAATTATTGCTGTTATTATCGCCAATATTTTGTTCTCATTTAACGGTTTTAAAAACCCTATTTTTTTTAATAAATATCAATTTCAAATGGCAAAAATAAAGGCGGGAGAACAATTGCGAATGTGGAGCTCAGGCTTTTTACATGTTGATTTTTATCATTTATTTGTAAATATGTTTTCCTTGTATTTTTTTGCTGAATATGTGGTTTACAGTATCGGGGATCTTAAATTTTTAGCACTCTACCTTACCAGTCTTTATGTAGGAAATTACCTTTCTTATCGCTATCACTACCAACAAGACAATTATACAGCTGTTGGTGCTAGCGGTGCAGTATCGGGAGTCGTTTTTAGTGCTGTACTGTTATATCCTGAAATGAAAATGATGCTGCTTTTTTTTCCCATCCCTTTACCAGGTTATGTATTGGTTACCCTTTATTTGATCTATACCCTTTGGGGAATGAAAAAACAAAGGGACAATATTGGACATACCGCTCATTTTGGAGGGGCGGTAGCAGGACTTATCGCCACCATAGCATTTGTTCCAAGTGTTGTCGTAGAATCAGGATTTACACTTGCCCTACTGGCAGTAACCCTAATCGTGGCAGCTTTACTATTTAAGAAATTCGGTTGATCTTAGACTAATTGTTGAGTAATTCTTTAACTTTTTGCTCAAGGGCAGCACCTCTAAGGTTTTTGGCAATTATCTTACCCTTCTCATCTAGAATAAAAGTAGCTGGAATAGATCGCACTTGATAGGCCTTTGCAATAGGCTCATTCCAATACTTTAGATTGGAAACATGTGACCACTGCAAACCATCGTCTTCAATGGCTTTGATCCAGTTGTCCTTACTTTTGTCCAAAGATACCCCTACAACCTTTAGTCCTTTATCCTTGAGTTTGTTATAGGTTCTTACCAAGTTTGGATTTTCAACCCTACAAGGACGACACCAAGAAGCCCAAAAATCAACAATTGTAATCTTACCTAAGTTTTCGCCTAGTTTCACCATTTGCCCTGAGGGATTGGGTCCTTCAAAATCAGGAGCGAGCTGTCCAACTTCTGCAGGAGCGGCAGGAGCATTGATTGATTTATCTAAATTTTCACCAGACCTACTTTCCCTGATTCTTGGAGTGAAATTGTCATACAAAGGTTTTGCTTCCTCATTTGTCATCTGCTTGGTCATAATAAAACGTTCTAATATCAATACAGAAACATAGGAATCAGGGTTGTTCTTTATAAAATCAATTTCGTAGTTTTTAATCTGATTTTGAACATCTTTGTATTGTTCCTGAAGATCAATAGTCAAAAGGCTATCACCTGTGATGGTCGCTTGCTGCAAATCCCTTCCAATAGCATTCATAGAATTGATAAACACCTTTGTTTCATCTTTGTATTTCATAAAGGCATCGTTAGATACCGTTCCCACTGCTCTAGAACTCATCAAGCTGTCCTTGTAAATAGAAATTTTTATATCTCCTGACTCTATCACAAAAGGAAAATTACCTCGAACATTTTCAACTGAAAAAAAGTTGACGTCTGGTGATTCGACAATACCACTCATTTTAAAAGCACCTCCCATGACAGCAATGGAATCCACCTTTAAGGGTTGCTGATTGTTGTCTGCCACAATAAGGTAAACCATATTACCGTCTTTGAGATCGGCAGAACCTTTGATGTTGAACTCACCACTTTTGGTAGAACAAGCTGTAAAAACGATAACTGAAACTATAAAAAGTATTTTTTTCATCTGGCTAAATTATTAATTTTTTAAATTTTTTTTTATGCAAACAAGGTTTCATATATTAACAACGCAAATGTTAATAATAAATTACCTTTACAATTCTATAAATTATTGATGTCAAAATACGATTTTAATACATTAAAAGGGATAAAAGTAAAGCATGATTCACTTCATCGTCACCTATACGCTACCGATGCATCTGTGTACAAAATTTACCCCGAAGGTGTCTGTTTTCCCAAAAACAAAGAAGATATCGTTGAATTGGTCAATTTTGCTCGTCAAAACCAAATCTCCTTAATTCCAAGGGCTGGTGGGACTTCATTGGCAGGACAAGCAGTGGGAGATGGCTTGATCGTTGATGTTTCTAAGCACTTTAATAAAATCATAGCATTTGATCTCAAAAACAAAAAAATCACGGTCCAGCCTGGTATGGTACGCGATGATCTTAACGACTTCCTTGCTTCCCACGGACTGTTTTTTGGCCCCAATACCTCAACTTCAAACCGATGCACCATTGGTGGAATGACGGGCAATAATTCTTCGGGTACCACTTCCATAAAATATGGAGTCACACGAGACAAGGTAAGGGCTTTAGAATGTGTTTTATCTGATGGAAGTCAAGTTGTTTTTGAAGACTTAAATGAAAAACAATTCCGTCAAAAAGAAAAACAACAAAATCTAGAGGGAGCATTTTATCGTTTTTTTTCTAAAGTACTCTCAAATCCTGACCACCAAAACAGCATCCGTACCGAATATCCAAAAGCCTCAGTGCACCGAAGAAATACTGGCTATGCGCTCGACGTATTGCTGAAAGATTTTACTGATTCAAAATTACCTTTTATCAACCTTTCAAAATTATTGACAGGCAGTGAAGGAACCCTTGCCTTTGTTACTTCCATAACCCTGTCGCTCGATCCAGCTCCTCCAAAAGAAGCGGTTATGATTGCGGCCCATTATGACAGTATCGAAAAGTGCTTAAGATCGGTAGCATCATTAATGAAACATCCCCTCTCTACCTGTGAAATGATGGATAAAACCATTTTGGATTGCACCCAAAACAACCTCGCCCAAGCCAAAAATAGGTTTTTCCTAAAAGGAGATCCTAAAGCTATTTTGATGCTTGAATTGAGATCTCATTCGGCTACTGAGCTCAATAATGAACTACAATCTCTAAAAGATACACTTAAAAAAATCAACCTTTCCTATGATTTCTCGGTGCTTGAGGGATCCGAAATTCAATCCGCTCTGTCACTTCGAAGTGCCGGACTAGGATTGTTGGGAAATATTGTTGGTGATCAAAAAGCAGTAGCCTGTATCGAAGACACCGCCGTACCGGTAGATCAGTTGGCAGACTATATTGATGAATTTACAGCCTTGATGAAACAATTCAATCAAAACCCTGTTTATTATGCCCACGCAGGGGCAGGGGAGTTGCATTTGCGACCCATTCTGAATTTAAAAAAACAAGACGACGTTAAACAATTTAAAGCCATAACCACCGCTGTAGTCCATTTGGTGAAAAAATACAAAGGGTCTATGAGTGGAGAACACGGAGATGGTATTGTCCGCTCTGAATATATCCCAATGATGTTGGGAAAAGATAACTACCAATTGATCAAAAGTATCAAACAATTGTTTGATCCTAGTGCGATTTTTAACCCTGGAAAGATCGTTGATTCCCTTCCTATGGATCAAAATTTACGGTATCAACCCGATCGTGCAGAACCTGAAATTGACACCTATATGGATTTCACTCGCGATGAGGGCATTTTGAGGGCGGTAGAGAAATGCAATGGGTCAGGCGACTGCAGGAAAACTACTACAGATGCAACCATTTGCCCTAGTTATCGGGCGACCAAAGCAGAAAAAGATAGCACCCGCGGTAGGGCCAATGTATTGAGAGAAGTATTAACACAAACCCATTCTGGAAACCCATTCGATAATGAAGACATCAAACAAGTGATGGATTTGTGCATTAGTTGTAAAGCTTGTGCCTCCGAATGTCCCAGTAGCGTTGATATGGCGACCTACAAAGCAGAATTCCTCTACCAATATCAAAGAGTACATGCTCCGAGTTTGAGGGATCGTATTTTCGCCTACAACGGTAGGTTAAGTAAAGTAATGAACCCTATTAGAGGCCTGCAAAATGCAACTTTTAAAACCCCGATTTTGGGTCATCTCATAAAAAAAATATTGGGGATTGCCTCGGCGCGTTCCTTACCCAAACTCTATGCCCCATTAGACAAACAATTAATCAAAAAACAAAAAACAGAATCCCACCGCAAAGTCTATCTTTATTTGGATGAGTTCACCAACTATTTGGATGTCAAAACAGGACGGGATGCCTTTGAGCTATTATCCCGTTTGGGATATAAAGTCCATGTACTTCCCTCTACCGAAAGCGGTAGGGCATATATTTCCAAAGGTTTTTTGAAACAAGCCAAAGCTTGTGCCGATCACAATGTGGAGTACTATAAGGACTGCATCACTGCTCAAGTTCCACTGCTTGGGATTGAACCCTCCGCCCTCTATACCTTCAAAGACGAGTACCTCAAATTGGCCACTGACAAAAAAAGTGCAGAAAAACTAGCACAAAACTGTTTTCTGATCGAAGAATTTATTGCTCAGGAAATAGACCGAGGCCATATTTCAACTGATGTCTTTTCAGATCAAATTAAAACCTTAAAAATACATGCCCATTGCTACCAAAAGTCATTGGGTAACCCAGCCGATACTTTTAAG
Organism: Flavobacteriaceae bacterium; assembly: GCA_018647605.1. Classification (GTDB taxonomy): domain Bacteria; phylum Bacteroidota; class Bacteroidia; order Flavobacteriales; family Flavobacteriaceae; genus UBA8316. The sequence continues at coordinate 6,232 of JABGSU010000182.1, forward strand.
ATTCTAAACCTCCCCAGAAACTATAAAGTAACACTCTTGTCAACCGGTTGCTGTGGTATGGCCGGGTCGTTTGGTTATGAGGCCGAACATTACGAAATCAGTCAAAAAATAGGAGATGAGCGGCTTTTTCCTGCCATTAAAAAAATGGACTCAGAAACACTATTGGCAGCCAATGGAACCAGTTGCAGGCACCAAATTTCCGATGGTACCCAAAGGGAAGCCCTACACCCTGTATCCCTATTATTTGAAGCCCTGCGTTGATACAAACAATAAAATATGAATCACAGAAACCTATTAGACGAAAGCTACCCTTTGAGTCAGCACCACATTGACTTTTACCGAACCAATGGATTCATCAAACTAAAAAATGTTTTAGAATCCGATACCTTAAAGCATTATGGGCAGTTGATCTCCAAAAAAGTGGTCGAAAATACCCAAAACGTTAATGCTTTATCCGATCGAGACACATACGGTAAAGCATTTTTACAAATCTTTAACCTTTGGCGAGAGGATAAGGATATTAAAAAATTTATTTTCTCCAAGCGATTGGCAAAA
>JABGSU010000183.1 GCA_018647605.1 Flavobacteriaceae bacterium
AGCAGTATAAAATGTCAATGAACTTTGGATGTATTTTTAAGTGTATTACCAAACACTATTTTTTCTTGTGGCGGTTGGCTCTTCGACGCTTCTTTCTTTTGTGCGTGGCAACCTTATGCCGTTTTCTTTTTTTACCACTTGGCATAGTTCAAATTTGATTTTGAATTTATAATTGATTTTTTATGCAACTTCTACTTTGGATTTTACGCCATTAGTAAAAACTTTTGCAGGCTTGAAGGCTGGGATATTGTGCGCTGGAATTTTTACTGCTACATTTTGAGAAATATTTCTGCCTGTTTTTTCAGCCCTAGTTTTGATTATAAAACTTCCAAAACCACGTAAATAAACATTTTCTCCGCTTTCCAGAGAATTCTTAATCTCCTTCATAAAACTTTCAACTGTTGACTGAACATCAGTTTTGTCAATCCCTAGCTGATCGGATATATTGCTAACAATATCAGCTTTTGTCATATTTTATTGGTATTAATTTTAATTATTTAAGGGCTTGCAAATATAAAAATTAAAATGATAATTCATTCAGACTTACCTTTTTATCTTTATTGATGCTTTTTTACAGCATTCGTTTTTTAATACCATAAATGAGTTTCCATAAAAAATTATTAAATTGGTTTGGAGATCACCGCAGACCCTTCCCATGGCGGGACGGTGCTGAACCCTACAAGGTTTGGTTGTCAGAAATTATTTTACAGCAAACAAGAGCCGCCCAAGGTTTGCCATATTACGAATCTTTTATTTCAAATTTCCCGACTGTCGAAGGACTGGCCGCAGCCAAAGAGGATCATGTCATGAAGCTTTGGGAGGGGCTGGGGTACTATACTAGGGCTAGAAACCTTCACGCTACAGCCAAAACAATCACCGATCAATATCAAGGACGGTTCCCTACTGATTTCGATAAAATCAAGGCTCTTAAAGGAGTTGGAGATTATACGGCTAGTGCTATTGTATCCATCTGTTTTGGACAAGAACAAGCCGTTGTAGATGGGAATGTGTACAGGGTATTGTCACGGATTTTTGGAATGGATCAACCCATCGATGCCGCGGCATCACACAAAATTTATAAAGAAAAAGCCCAGTATTTAATGAAAGGGGCCCCTTCAGGGGATTTTAATCAAGCCATGATGGAATTCGGAGCACTTCAGTGTGTTCCCAAAAACCCCAGTTGTCAGGATTGTATTTTTGCTAAAGAATGTGTGGCTCTTCAACAAGCTAAAGTTGGTTTACTTCCTATAAAAGCCAAAAAATTAAAAGTTAAAAACCGCTACCTCCATTTTTTTGTAATGATAGACGAATTCAAAAATACCCTATTGCAGAAAAGAGAAGGAAAAGCCATTTGGCAAAACCTCTATCAATTTCCACTAATTGAAACTTTCGCCAAGCAAAAAAATTTTCAAATACATCAGCTCGATTCTCTTTTGGCCAAATACCAGATCAGTCCTGATTATGCGATTGACAAATGGAATGATCAACCGATTTTTCATAAGCTTACCCATCAACATCTAGAAATTAACTTTTGGATTGTAAAACTCAGCGACGGTAATAATTTGGTTACTCAAAGTAGCAATATTCAAGATTATCCAATGCCCAAGGTGCTCCAAAATTTTAGAGATAAATTTTTTATCAACTGATAACGATTCATTACATTTGGTAGTATTATCCGAAAATCTTCTATCATGAATGGTACATTAAACAAAGTTATGTTAATAGGCCACCTTGGAGATGATGTTAAGATGCATTACTTCGACGGTGGAGGTTGCATAGGAAGATTTCCACTTGCAACCAACGAAGTTTACACCAATAAAATCTCTGGAGAGAAAGTAACCAATACCGACTGGCACAATTTGGTGGTTAGGAACAAAGCTGCAGAAATTTGTGAAAAGTATCTTAGTAAAGGGGACAAAATCTACATAGAAGGTAGAATTAAAACCAGAAAATGGCAGGATCAGGATCAAAAAGACCGTTACACCACCGAAGTCAATGTGGATGAGTTTACCTTGTTGACCACTAAAAAGAGTGAGGTAAGCGGAACAAATCCTGATGTATCAGCACCCCCAGCTTTAGAGGACAATCCCCCCGAAAGCGACCTTCCATTTTAATCAAACTAAAAGTTAATTGAACCCTGAGCCTTTAAGTTTTTTAATCATTTTTCTTGATGTTCAGGGGTCGTTATTGGTTCAGTTTTTTTTACTGATATTGCTTCTGATCACCTCAGGACTTGTATCTGGTGCTGAGGTGGCTTTCTTTTCCTTAACCAAAGAACAATTGGTCTCCGAAGAGGAGAAAAAATCCAGACAAATGGACATCATCCGAAAGATGCTCCAAAATCCCAAAAGGCTTTTGGCCACTATACTGATTACCAACAATTTTATCAATATTGCTATAGTACTGCTATTTGCGTCTTTAGGAGAATGTCTATTTAGTCAGATTGAAAACCCATTGGTAGTACTTTTAATTGAAGTTGGAGTGATCACTTTTTTAATCCTCTTTTTTGGAGAAATTCTACCCAAGGTCTATGCCAACAGAAATGCCATGACTTTCTCTAAAGCCGTGGCTCTTCCCATCTATTCCATTGACCGTTATTTTTTGTTCTTTCTGACCATCCCCATGAGTAAAATTACCCGATTTATGGAGTCGCGATTGGCGCAAAAAAATAATGAATTTTCGATTGATAAATTGTCTCAGGCTTTGGAGTTGACTAGTGAGGAGGAAACCACCGAGGAGGAACATAAAATACTTCAAGGAATTGTAAATTTTGGTAATACCGACACCAAACAGGTTATGTGTCCTCGTATCGATGTTTTTGCTCTTTCAGAGAATATGGATATGGAAACCATTGTCCCAATGATCCTCGAAAAAGGATTTTCAAGAGTCCCTGTCTATGG
>JABGSU010000018.1 GCA_018647605.1 Flavobacteriaceae bacterium
AAGAAACATTGTGCCCATCGGGATAGGCGTTAAAACATACCGCTGGATTTATATCCTTAAGTGTTGTAATACTTTTTTCTGCCCATGCGAAGGGAACTGTGGTGTCTTGGGTTCCATGAGAAGCATAGGCCAAAATATTTTGATATTCCTCAAGGGGTTTTTTTAAAAGCTGTTCATTTATATATCCACTCATACAAACAGCTCTTCTGAATCGGTCGGGATGATCTAATAAAAGTGACCAACTGAGAATGGCTCCTTGACTGAAGCCCATCAAACTCATGTCTTTAGGGTTCAAACGATATTCTTCTTCTAAATAATCCAACTGCTCAACGAGAGCTACTAAGGATTTTTTAGCTTCCGCTAGGTCAGACCATTTGTCCTGGGCTGCGTCAAAATGAATGGAGTACCAAGCCTTTCCACCGAAGGGGGTCTCCAGAGGGGCTTCCAAAGAAATAATAGTGTAATGCGCTGGCAAATAGTCCGCAAATGAAAAGAGATCGTCTGCATTGCTTCCGTATCCGTGTAAAAGAAGGAGCGAGGGATGGGGGGCTTCTCCAGATGTTGCTTTTCTGACTTTATAAGATAACATCTGGTTTAATCGTTTAGCGTAAGTTCGCCATTATTAATGCTACCCAATACTTTTCCTTGAAGATCTTGTTCTAGATAGACACTATTTTTTGAGGTGGATTTTAAGTCGTCTATAGAATAACGATATGATTTTTCAGGATCGAAAAGGGTTAAATCTGCAGTTTCTCCAACAGCAATTCTAGCACTCGGTATTCCAAAACACTTACTTCCCCTTGTTAAAAAACTTAATACATTGTCCAAGGGAAATATCTTATTGAGCATACCGAAACAACTTTCTAATCCAAGGCTACCAGGCGCAGCATTCTCAAATTCCAACTTTTTATTTTCAATATTCATGGGTTCGTGCATGCTACTGATCATGTCAATGCTTCCGTCCAATAGACCAGCCCTTAAGGCTTGTTGATCCGATTTAGATCGAATGGGAGGAAATAGTTTAAAATTAGAATTAAAATCCTCCAATATTGTATCATCAAAAATCAAATGGGGTAGACCCACACTGCAATTGACACTGAGGCCTTCACCTTTTGCTTTTCTGATCAAATCCAAACTTGCTGCTGAACTGATGTTGGGGATATGTAATTTTCCGCCTGTGTATTTCAATATCTCAAGATCTCTAGCAATTTGGACCGATTCGGCCATTGCAGGAATCCCTTTAATACCGATTTTGGTGCTGGTAATACCTTCATGCATTATCCCTTTTCCAGCCAATTCTTTGTCCTGTGGATACGAAATGATTGTGCCCTCAAAACTCTGACTGTACTGTAAGGCTATTTTGAGAAGATTTCCCTTTTCTACTGCTTTTTTATGATCTCCAAAAGCAATAGCTCCTTGGGTGTGCATGTCAAAAAGTGAGGCCATTTGCTCGCCTTTTGCGTCTTTGGTTAGGGTGCCGATAGGGTAGAGGGAAGTAGTCAAACCTTGGGCCATTTTGATCAAATGCCCTATACTTGAACTGGAATCGGGGACAGGATTAGTATTGGAATTCAATAATATTTTGGTGAATCCCGATTTTGCGGCCACTTTCATACCGTGATAGAGTGTCTCGCGTTCCTCATAGCCTGGTTCACCAAAAGACACGCCACTGTCAAACCAACCAGAGGAAACAAATAGGTTGTCGAAAGTATATTGTTGGGTTTCTTTGTCGGTCTTGATTTGATCAGCAATCTCAGTTATCGTTCCATTAACTATTAGAATGTCTTGACGGGAGGAATGAAAAGGACTTTGAGGATTTAGAAGAGTAGCATTTTTTAGAAGTATTTTCATCAATAAATCGCTGTGGTACAAAAGTATAAAATCAATAGGAATAAACGCTTTTTAGAGCCTGTATTCTGATTTAGAATTTTTCGAAGGCACCCAACCCAAAGAGGGCGAAATCGTATTTTACAGGATCATTGGGGTCTAGCTTTCTGAGCTTCAAATCAAGCTCCGACAAGGCTCGAGCATCGTTTTGTTTCCTTTTTAAAAGCTTGAGTTTACGGGCTATATTTCCAGTATGTACATCTAAAGGAAGGGACAATTCGGAGGGTAAAATACTTTTCCAAATCCCAAAATCAACCCCTTTGACGTTGGAACGAACCATCCATCGTAGGAACATATTGATTCTTTTGGCTGCTGAGCCTTTGAGTGGGTCTGACACGTGTTTTCGTGTCCTTGGTGGATATTGGAGTTCAAAAAATGTTTTTTTGAATTCGTGGATGCGCTCTTGTAGAGAAATGTTTTTTGAAGAAAATAAAGGTTCTAACCCGCCGTGGTTTTGATAGATGTTTTTCAAAGCCTTTACGAAGTACAGTAAATCGTGTTCGTTGAAGGTGCGGTGAATAAAACCTCTAAACTTTTTGGAATCACCTTCTTGGTGATGTAGGACGAAATCATAAGGGGAATTGTCCATGATAGCCATCATTTTAAGAGCGCTTTTAAGGATACTGACCCGATTTCCCCAGGCAATAGTTGCACTCAGAAAAGCAGCAATCTCTATGTCTTCTTTTTTGGAAAACTGATGTGGAATCTGAATGGGGTCGTGGGAAATAAATGCCGCAGATTCGTATTGTTGGGCTTTAAAATCTAGAAAAGATTGGAGTTCCTTTTGGTTCATCAATCGATATTCCCGTCTTTAAGTAGAATTTTACGATCGGCCATATTAGCCAATGCATCATTGTGGGTAACAATGACAAAGGTGCAACCGATTTGATCTCTGAGTTGAAAAAAGGTTTCGTGCAAGGCTTTTGCATTTTGTGAATCCAAATTACCACTGGGTTCATCGGCAAAAATAACCTTAGGATCATTGATTAACGCCCGGGCCACGGCCACGCGCTGCTGTTCTCCCCCTGATAACTCTTGGGGTTTGTGGTGAATGCGACTTGAAAGCCCCATTTGGTCGAGTAACGATGTCGCTTTTTTCTTTAATTCGGAATCGTTTTTATTGGCGATCCACCCCGGCATACACACATTTTCAAGTGCAGTAAATTCGGGTAACAGTTCATGAAATTGAAAAATAAAGCCCAAATATTGATTTCTAAAAGACGCCATTTGGGCAGCATTCATTTTTTGAATGTTGATCCTTTCTATTTCTAAATGACTTTTTTCGTGCTTGTCGGGCGAATCAAGTGTTCCTAAAATCTGAAGTAAGGTGGTCTTTCCTGCTCCTGATGGCCCTACGATGGCCACCACTTCCCCAGATTTGATTTTGAGATCAATCCCCTTTAGAACCGGTAAGTCGCCATAGGTTTTATAAATATGGCTGCAAGAGATTATGTTACACATTTCCCAAAATTAGTTTTTACAAATTAAATTCTTTTTAACCAATCTGTTTATTTTGTTTTTGTTTAATGTCTTTAATTTTTGTTGAATATTTTATTATATTTGATAAACAAAATTAATTACTTGATTAAACAAGCGTATTTCGCAGGAGGTTGTTTCTGGTGTACAGAGTCAATATTTCAAAGGGTTAAAGGGGTAAAAGAAGTGATTCCTGGTTATATGGGAGGACACATTAAAAATCCCGCTTATCGAGAAGTTTGTAATGGAAACACGGGGCATACCGAAACCATCAAAATCATTTACGAACATGACCTGGTCTCCTATGGAAAATTGTTGGAAATCTTTTTTCTAACCCATGACCCTACCACCCTCAACCAACAAGGAAATGATGTGGGAACACAGTATCGATCCGCAGTCTTTTTTAATAATCTAGAAGAAAAACTGCAAATTGAGGCTTGTATTGACCATTTACAAAAAGAAGCTGTTTTTGATGATCCTATCGTTACTGAAATCAATAACGAATGCCCTTTTTATCCAGCAGAGGTTGAGCACCATGATTATTATAACAGAAATTCTGAACAGCCCTATTGCCAGTTTGTTATTACCCCAAAACTCAAAAAATTCAAAACTATATTTAATCAATATTCTGAACTATAATGAATGATAATTTTAACATCGAAACGCTCCCCATCACAGAGGAGATAAGAGTAAATTTCTCAAAGATTATTGATCTTCTTGGGGAGGACAACGAAAGAGAAGGCTTGGAGAAGACGCCTATGCGTGCTGCCAAAGCCATGAAATTTTTAACTGAGGGCTATGAAAAGGATCCCAAACAGATTCTACAAAGCGCTATGTTTAGTGAACACTACAATGAAATGGTCATTGTCAAAGACATTGAGTTGTATTCCCTTTGTGAACACCACATGTTGCCCTTTTTTGGTAAAGCTCATATCGCTTATATTCCCAATGGAAAAATTGTTGGTTTGAGTAAAATTCCCAGAGTTGTTGATGTGTTTGCCAGAAGATTACAAGTACAGGAACGCTTGACAGAACAAATATTGGATTGTATCAATGATACCTTACAACCCAAAGGGGTCGCTGTGGTCATTGAGGCTTCACACATGTGCATGATGATGAGAGGGGTTCAAAAACAAAATTCAACCACCACAACCTCTGGATTTAGGGGGACTTTTAAAGAAACGGACACACGAAACGAGTTTTTGAAGTTGATCACTTCTAGTTTGAGTTAGTCTTTATTTTTCTTCTCAAAAAGAAACTTTAATCCCACCCTTTTTAAAATTTTCTTTTCAAACTCCCAAAAGAATTTGAATTGAAAAAAAAGTGTTGCTACTACAATCAATAGTACTTGATAGATGGGAAAGATGATTAGTATTCTCAATAAAAAATAAATAAATAACCCCAAGGGTATTTCCTCAAAATCA
>JABGSU010000019.1 GCA_018647605.1 Flavobacteriaceae bacterium
GGGCTCCTTTCAGAGGTTGACTTACAACGTATTCTTTTCTCAAAGCCATCAAGCCTGGCATTTCTGCTTCAGCCAGATGTATTTCTCTTCTCCCAAATTCAGCCAAGGACATGTCCTTTACTTTATAGGGCAAATAAGTAGATGCTGTTTTCGTTCCCATAGTTGTATATTTATTGTCAATTTTCAGCAAAAGTACGCACTTTAATTTCAATATCAAATGCCACTAAAACAAAGGGTCAATATTGACGAGAAAACCCAGATTTTGATCTGGCATATTGAAGAACCTTTGGAAGTACTTAAAAAAAACCTCAAACTGTCTAAATCGGACGAAATCAGATTCCAAAACCTAAGGATCGTCTCCCATCAAAAACAGTTTATGGCTTCCCGAAGGCTGCTTATGGAAGCGGGGCTTTCCCCACAGACTTTGTATCACGACCCCTACGGTATTCCTCTTTTGGAATCGGGTCAGCAGCTTTCCATTTCTCATACGAAAAACCTTGCCGGAATCGCTTTGGGTAACAAACCTCTAGGGATTGACTTGGAAGTCTATCGGCCCAAGATTGAACGGATAGCCCCTCGTTTTTTGCATGCCAACGAGAGCTTTGCCCTCGAAGACACTGGAACAATTGAAAAACTTACCTTGATTTGGACGGCAAAAGAAGCCTTGTACAAAGCCCTCAAACAAAAAGGCATCATTTTTTCTCAACAACTGTGTGTGACTCCTTTTTTCTGGGGTGATCAGCGAGGCAGTGCAAAAGTTTTTATTTCCGACAATACCCTAGAATTTTCCCTTAATTTTATCATTCAAAAAGACTACTGTGGAACTCTGGCCACTCAAAAGAATAATATAAAATTATGAATATTTCTGTAGAATTGACACTACTCCCGTTGCACGAAAATTTTGAAACTCCCATCAAAAATTTCATCAAAAAATTAAGAACCTTGGGTTTTAAGGTCATAGAGAATCCCATGAGTACTCAAATCTATGGGGAGTATGATGCGCTGATGTCTTCACTTCAAGAAGCCATAAAGGAGCCTTTTGAAAAGGAGCCCTCTGTTGTTTTAAACATGAAAATCATCAAAGGAGAACGCAGCGAATATGTCCCCAGTTTTTGATTTTTTATTCCAGCAATACAGTGGTTATGCTACCCTAGACATTGTCCTTGAAATTATTGGTGTATTCTTTGGACTCATCAGCGTTTGGTATGCCAAAAAAAACAGTATTTGGGTCTATCCCACTGGTATGATTTCCACAGCCATCTTTGTGTATTTATTACTCAAATGGGCTTTGCTGGGAGACATGATCATCAACGCCTATTTTTTTATTATGAGCGCCTATGGATGGTATTTTTGGTCAAAAAAGGAATATGAAATTATTGTCCACCCCGTTACGGTTACTGAACCAAAAGAATACAAAAGGGCAATTGGACTTTTTGTGGCGAGTTTGCTATTTATCTTTTGGGTCTATCAAGTTTTTGACAAATGGAAAGATTGGACGGCCTATGTCGACTCCTTTACCACGGCTATCTTTTTTGTGGGGATGTGGTTGATGGCCCGCCGAAAAATAGAGCATTGGATTTTTTGGATTGTGGGCGACATTATATCTATCCCCCTCTATTTCTATAAGGGACTTACCCTGACCAGTTTTCAATATATTATCTTTACCCTTATTGCCATCTATGGATACCGCTCATGGAAAAAGATCTTAGACAACTCCCCTCCCATATCCTTAGGGTAGTCCTTTATGGCCCCGAATCTACAGGCAAAACCTCCTTGGCCAAAGCTTTGGCCAAACACTATCAGACCCAATGGGTGGAGGAATACGCCAGAGAATACCTCCAAAAAAAATGGGAAGAGCAAAAAGCGGTTTGCACTTTAGAAGATTTACCCATTATTGTTGAAGGACAACTCGAATCAGAAAACCAAAAGCTGGCTAAAGCCCATCAGGTTTTGTTTTGTGATACCAATGTGATGGTCACCAAGGTATGGTCTGAGACCCATTTTAATGGCTATTGTGATCCAGATATTTTGCACTATTCCAAAAAATTCAGCTATGACCTATACTTGTTGACAGGAATTGATGTTCCTTGGAAAAAAGACGATTTAAGGGACCGACCCAATGACCGTCAATTGATGTTTAATCACTTCAAAAAGACATTGGATCAGCACAAAAAAAAATACCGCATATTGGAAGGAGATCATAAGACACGATTGAAAAAAGCGATAGAGGTAATAGACGGTTTTCTAAAAATAGTTTAATCCTGCTTTTAAATGATGATTCTGTAGCCTATCTTTGCACCATATCTCTAAGGGGTGCCTGCCCAGTGCAGGCTGAGATCATACCCATTGAACCTGGGCGGGTAATGCTGCCAAGGGATTTTTAATTAACATTTAATACTGAGAATAATCACCCCTTTTATTCGAATAAAACCATTCGGATGAAAACGATTTATTTGGGATTTTTAGCGATAATCCTTTTTACACCATCGCTTGCACAAACAACGGTCGTTCAAGACAGTATTCCAGAAATTCAGTTAGAAGAAGTCAAACTTGCAGGCTTACGTGTGAACGAAGACCACCCTTTTTCTTTTTCTAATGTATACAAAGAAGAACTCGCCTCCAGAAATTTGGGTCAAGACCTGCCCATTATGCTCAGTTATCTCCCTGGGGTAGTTACCACCAGTGATGCTGGTGCTGGAATCGGTTATACTGGAATCAGGGTTCGGGGTAGTGATGCCACTCGGGTCAACGTAACCATCAACGGTATTCCCTTCAACGATTCCGAAAGTCAGGGTGTCTATTGGGTCAACATGCCCGATTTTACCTCCTCAGTTTCCTCCTTGCAGATGCAAAGAGGAGTGGGGACCTCCACCAATGGCTCTGGGGCTTTTGGTGCTAGTATCAATCTACTTACCGATGAGGTGTCCCAAAATGCCTTTTCAGAAATTGCCAATACCGTCGGCAGTTTTAATTCTTTAAAACATACTTTAAAATTTTCTACTGGATTACTCAATAATCATTTTGAGATCTCAGGGAGATTGTCCAAGATCACCTCTGATGGCTATGTGGAGCGAGCTTCTTCAGATTTAAAATCCTACTACCTGCAAGCCGCTTTTCAAGATGAAAACACTTTGATCAAAGCCATTATTTTTGGAGGACATGAAATCACTTACCAATCGTGGTTTGGTTTGGATCAGACTACCCTAGACTCCAATCGGCGTTACAACCCTGTTGGAGAAATATACGATGATAGCGGAAATTTAGAGGGCCACTACGACAATCAAGTAGACAATTACAGGCAAGACCATTATCAACTTCATTGGAATCAAAAAATAGACGCCTATACCGATTTTTCGTTAGGACTCAATTATACCCATGGACGGGGGTACTATGAGGAATACAAAGACCTTTGGTTTGAACAAAACATCAATTTTTCCTCCGAAAATAACTTCCGTTATCTCGGACTCCAACCCCTAAGCATAGGGGGAGTCATTGTCGATACCGCCGAAAATATTGTCAGAAAATGGCTGGACAACGATTACTATGTAGCCACTCTATCACTCAACAGACAAAAAGGCAATACCAAATGGAACATTGGCGCACTCTACAGCAGCTATGTGGGGGATCATTATGGAGAATTGATTTTCGCTGATTATACTTCGGGTGTTCAGCCTCGGCATCGTTTTTATGAAAATCAGGGAAATAAAAAAGAGGGCAATCTATTTGCCAAAGTCAACCATCGGTTAAACGACCGTATTTCGGGTTACTTCGATCTACAATACCGAAACGTCGACTATACCGCCAAAGGAAACCTTAAAGGTCCCGAATCCATCAACATAGAGGAGATTTTTCGTTTTTTTAATCCTAAAGCGGGAGTAGTATATACCCACGATCCCAAAAATAAATTTTATCTCTCTTTTGCTAGAGCCCACAGAGAACCCAGTCGTGCGGACTTTGAAAATGGGAACCCCAAACCCGAGGAACTCAACGATTTTGAGTTAGGATGGCGTTACAATACCCCAAAAACCAAATTTCTTGTTAATCTCTATTTAATGGACTACACCAATCAGCTAACCCTCACAGGTACGCTCGACGACGTGGGAACACCCATAAGGGAAAATGTAGGTAAAAGCAGTCGAATGGGAATAGAATTAGAAGCTACGTTTGCATTGGGCAATCGTTGGAGTTGGCAACCCAATGTTACCTTTAGTCGAAATCGAAATCATGACTTTTATTTTCAACGCGATGGGGTCTTAACATCTTTGGGAGACACCAACCTCTCCTATTCTCCAGCGGTAGTTGCGGGTAATATCATAAATTTTATGCCCTCTCCAAAGTGGAAAATTGCCTTATTCACCAAATACGTAAGCGAGCAATATATGGGAAATATAGATTCAGAGCAATCCAAGCTTGATTCCTACACAGTATCCGACCTGAATGTCAACTACCAGATTATTCCCAAAGGCTTCTTTAAAGAAATCAATATTTCATTATTATTGAACAACATATTGGCAACAAAATATGTTTCCAATGGTTATTGGTATTCCTTCGATGATGACTACTCAGTGCCAGGTGTGGTAACAACCATTGAGGGTGCTGGATATTATCCTCAAGCTCAATTCAACTTTTTGACAGGAGTTACCTTTAAGTTTTAAAAGCGGTAGGCCAAAGTAAAACGAAGAACTTCTTTACCCAATGAGGTCGAATCGGGAGTATTTATGAATTGATTGAGTAGGAAAACCAATTGTAATTTTCGATTGAACTCCACTCCCATTTGTAGTCCATAGCCGTAACTATTGGATTCCAATTCATTGTTAAAAAAGAGATTTAAATCAGCTGCTCCTATGTTACTGAACATGAAGTGTGGATAAGCCCAAAAATCAATCCTTTGGTTTTCGGGGGCATCCTCAAAAAGTAAGCGTTGATACACCCCGCCGAATATGCCATATCCACTTAAAAACCTGCTCTCAAATCCTCTTAGCGGTGTTCCCTCAATCCATTTGAGACCCATTCGTGTGCTGAGGCTTAAGCTGCTTTTTTCTTTTTTTTTGAGCGAAAGAGTAGCGTATAAACTTCCATTGACTGTTCCTCCCATCGGATTGAGTAAAGGAGAAAGATTGTTTTTTTTATCGTCTTGGTTGCCCCTAAAAATACTTGTTGTTCCTACGACCGAAAGGCCACCAACAAAACTACCTGAAGTACTGTACTTTAAATTTAAAGCCTCTGTACTGATGTCTATATGTCCCAAAGTATTGATACTCCCCATAAATTGCTTAAAAAGACTTATCCTAAAAAGACTTTCTTTTCTTAAGGGAGAACCGTAATCTAACTCTAGCAATTGGCCACTGAGGGAGGTAGAAATCAAAAAAATGATAAGGTAGAATAATTTACTCATGCTTCCAGAATTTAGTTAGAAATGAAAAGCGTATTCCCTGAACGCCTCACATTATAGAACAACATCGGATAGGGGCTCTCGGTGTCTTCCTCTGGATTGAGCAGTTGCCCTGTGGCCAAGCTGTATTCGAATCCCTCACAAGAACATTCGGCTAGGACACCAGTAATGGAAAGCTTCGAGCAGTTTTTGAGGGAATGGTTGGGACAGCTGGCTTCCCAAGCCAGAAAATCATTTCCGTTGAGGTTAAAAACCAAAAGTCCATTGATCCCTCCTTTGCGAATACTTACCCCTCCTCCAGCATATCTTAAATCATCATAAGCTGGTAAATTGAGATTCAGATCAATATTAAAACTTACCGATGAAAAGTAAGGATTCCGATCAATTTTATTTTTGCCACAACCGCTGAGAACCAGAAGCACCAGTAGCGTGAATTTAAAACAGAAAGCTTTACCAAAAAAACTCAATTCCTTATCTTTGAAATTAGTCGGATTACAAATGAATCCATTTGCTGATATAAAATAACAAAAAAGTGAGTAAAGTATCTTATTATACCGAAGAAGGTTTGAAAAAGCTAAGAGAGGAACTTAATCAACTTAAAGATGTTGAGCGTCCCAAAGCCTCCCAAGCCATCGCAGAGGCTCGAGACAAAGGTGACCTCAGTGAGAATGCGGAGTATGATGCTGCTAAGGAAGCGCAGGGCTTGTTGGAATTACAAATTTCAAAAATGGAGGCTACCCTTTCCAATGCAAGACTCATCAACGAGTCTCAGTTGGATACCTCCAAGGTTTTGGTTCATTCAATCGTCGAAGTAAAAAACAAAACCAATGGAGCCTTGATGAAGTACAAGTTGGTCGCACAAAGCGAAGCCGATCTTAAAACGGGTAAAATTTCAGTCGATTCTCCCATCGGTAAAGGCCTATTGGGGAAAAAACAAGGAGAAACCGCCCAGATTGCAGTGCCCAACGGCACCATTGCATTGGAAATCGTTTCCATTAGTCGCAATTAAAGATGAGCAGTATTTTTTCAAAAATCATTGCGGGGAAAATTCCTTCCTACAAAATTTATGAAGACGATAAACACTATGCCTTTTTAGACATCAACCCCAATGCTGTTGGACACACCTTATGTGTCCCTAAAAAAGAGGTGGATAAAATTTTTGACCTTTCAGAGAAAGACTACAATGATTTGATGGAATTTTCAAGGAAGGTCGCATTGGCCATCAAAAAATCCATTCCTTGCAAAAGAGTAGGTATGAGCGTTATCGGTCTGGATGTACCCCATGTCCACGTACATTTAATTCCCCTCCAATCTATGGAAGAAGCCACTTTCCAAAAAAAGGTAAAACTGACGCCAGAGACCTTTCAAGCTACGGCCATAAAAATTCAGAACAGTCTTTAGCCCTTTTTCTTTAAAACGATTTCAAAAGTCGTTCCCTTTCCAAGTTCAGACGATTTAACCCCTATTTTGCCCTTGTGATAGTCTGTAATGATTCTTTTGGCCAAAGACAGGCCTAACCCCCATCCGCGCTTTTTAGAAGTAAATCCAGGACTAAAAATCTTTTTAAGGTATTCCTTTTTGATGCCCGAACCCGTATCACTGATTTCGATACTAATAGTATGGGGCCATTCGAAAAAATGGAGTGATATTGTTCCTTTCCCTTTCATCGCGTCAATACCGTTTTTGATCAGGTTTTCCAGCGTCCAACTAAAAAGTTGGGTGTTAAGCGGGAGGAGGATTTTTTTCTTGGGAAGTTGGCGTTTAAAGACGATTAGGTCAGAACTGCGTTTTTCTAAATATTGAAGGGTCTTTTGGGTTTCCTTGACCACATCTGCTGGCTTCAGTTCAGGAAGGGATCCAACCTTTGAAAAACGATCTGTGATCACTTGCAAACGTTCTATGTCTTTTTCTATTTCATCCAAAGGCTCGCTTTTCTCTTTTTCCTTAAGTAAGGTGATCCATCCAATCATGGATGTCAAAGGTGTTCCTATTTGATGTGCAGTTTCTTTGGCCATGGCAGCCCAAAGTCGATTTTGCTCTGAGATTTTAGAGGTTTTAAAAACAAAATACAGAACCGCCCCAAACAGAAAAATAATCAGTAGAAGCGCCAGCGGGTAATACTGCAATTTTTTGAGGAGTATCGAATCTCCATAATAAAGTTTTTGGTTGATGTTGGACAGCTTGTCTTGGTAACGAATCATAATAGGTTGATTCTCCCTTTTAATCCTATCCAATTGTCGGTAAATGACCAGAGAATCCTCTAGCTCAGGATCCCAATCGATATTTTTATAACCAATGATTCTTTCTTGTTCATCTACTAGGATCATGGGATTGATCCAGGTTTGTTGAAGGACTTGAAACGTTAGGTCATTGACCGTACTGTTTTCGATCAACTCTTGTTGGGCCATGCCCCACAATTCCATTTTAACACGTTCCTCTTTCTTAAGGTTTTGAAATAAAATATTGGTATTCCACAAGATTAAGGCAACGATAATGAAAGCTCCCAATAGCCAACTGTTATTCTTGTTTATTTTGATGAAAGCCAGCACCTCATTGTGGTATTAGATAAAGCTAAGATACTGTAAATAAAAGAAAAGCATTCCGCCTTTATCTGGACAAAACTTTTTTTAAATTTGTCCCAACATCAAAAATCGCACTATGGAAGTATCTGGAAAAATAAAATGGTTGGACGAAACCAAAACTTACGGCAACAATGGCTTTAGAAAAAGAGAAGTGGTCGTCACTACAGAAGAACAATTCCCCCAACACATTTTGGTAGAGTTTATCCAAGACAAATGCGATTTACTCAATGCTTTTCAGATGGGTCAAAACGTTAAAATTGGGATTAATCTTAGAGGGCGCGAATGGATTAACCCACAAGGGGAGACCAAGTATTTCAACTCCGTTCAGGGGTGGCGTATTGAAGCCTTGGAAGCATCGTCTAATTCGGAAATGCCTCCCATGCCTCCTCCACCTGCTTTTGAGCCTGCAGATGATGCCTCAGACGGGCCAGACGATGACCTGCCTTTCTAAAACTATTGTAGTAGAGCTTTATGTCGGAAACAGTCTATCAAATGGTCATTGACCATGCCGGTGGCCTGCATGTGAGCGTAAACAACCGTGGGCCCTACGAATTGGAAACCGTTTTGTTTTAAATCTTTATTGATTGCCTCCGAAAGGGGGGTTTTGGCTGGAATTTCTGATAGGGTTTTATAACTATTTTGTAGGGGTTTTCCCGCTACAAAACCCCAGATGTATTCCGAAAAAGAATGGTGTTTTATCCGAATCTCCATAAAACGTTGGGCGTTGTTTACGGCAGCAATAATTTTCTGTCTATTTCTGATGATGCCTTTATCATTCAATAAAGCGTTTATTTTTTCAGTACCATAAAGGGCTACTTTTTCAAAATCAAATTGGTCAAATGCACTTCTGAAATTTTCTCTTTTCCGTAACACAGTGATCCAACTCAGACCTGCTTGGAAGGTCTCTAAAGTCAAAAACTCAAATAATTTTAGATCGTCAAACACGGGGACTCCCCACTCTTGGTCGTGGTATTGTTCATATAAAGAATCTCCAGCGTACCATGCGCAACGTCTATATTTATTCTCCATACCCCTAAGTTAACTTTTTTGTAAAAAAAAAGCACCTCCAAAAGGAAGTGCTTTATTATGAGTACTGTAAGAAATTTATCCCAGAGCAACACGTCCAAAACCAGTGACCACCAAATCGGCGTCAGCAGATTTAACGTATTCGGCCACAGAAATCTTTCCGTCCTTGATATAGGCTTGGTTGACCAAAGTATTGTCTTTGAAGAAACGTTTTATTTTTCCTTTGGCGATGTTGTCTAACATGGCTTCGGGCTTACCTTCTTGACGTAATTGGTCTTTGGCGATTTCGATTTCTTTTTCAACGATTCTGGCATCCACTCCATCCTCATTGAGGGCAATGGGATTCATGGCTGCGGCTTGCATGGCTACATCTTTGGCGATTTCTGCCGCATTTTCAACAATACCTGAAAGCCCTACTAATGTGGCGATTTTATTCCCAGCGTGAATATAAGACCCTACGAAAGGTGCCGTGAGCTTGGTGAACCCACCAATTTCAATTTTTTCTCCGATTACACCCGTTTGTTCAGTCAGTTTTTCGGCAACTGTCATTCCTTGGAATTCACTGGACAAGAAAGCATCTTTCGTGTCAAATGTGAGAGCGTGATCTGCCAATGCATTCGCCAATTCTAGATAAGAATCGTTTTTGGCAACAAAATCGGTTTCACAGTTTACCGAAATCAAAACACCTGCGGTATGGTCATCATTAACTTTTGCCAAAGCTGCTCCTTCAGAAGAGTCTCTGTCGGCACGATTCGCGGCTACTTTTTGACCTTTTTTTCTGAGATTTTCGACGGCTTTGTCAAAATCGCCTTCGGCTTCTACCAATGCTTTTTTACAATCCATCATGCCCGCTCCAGTGGACTGACGTAATTTATTTACTTCTGATGCTGTAATTTTCATACTGAAATGTAAAAGTTAATTAATTGTCTTCACTACCCTCGGTAGCGGCATCGTCTTTAGCTGCTTCCGCTTTGGGTGCTTCTTCTTTGGATTCTTCGACAGCAGCTGCTTCTTCAGAAGGAGCTGCAACGCTAACCTCTGCAGGGGTTTCAGCCTCTTTACTTTCGCTAGCTGTTTCTGATTCCGCTTGTTCTTTGTTTTGTACTTCTTTTTCGTTTTTACGCTCATTTAGTCCTTCCGCTACAGCGTCAACTACTAAAGACATGATCTTATCGATCGATTTGGTTGCATCGTCGTTGGCAGGAATCACATAGTCTACTTCTCTGGGATCAGAATTTGTGTCAACCATCGCAAAAATGGGAATCTTTAATTTTTGCGCTTCCTTGATAGCGATGTGTTCTCTTTTGATGTCTACGACAAAAAGTGCACCAGGCAAACGGGTCATATCATTGATAGATCCTAAGTTTTTTTCCAACTTGGCTCTTAATCGGTCTACTTGTAATCTTTCTTTTTTGGAAAGGGTTTCGAATGTACCGTCCTTTTTCATTCGGTCGATGGCTGCCATTTTCTTAACGGCTTTTCGAATGGTGACGAAATTGGTCAACATTCCTCCAGGCCAGCGTTCGGTGATATAAGGCATTTTGACTTTTTGTGCCGAATTGGACACTATGTCTTTTGCTTGTTTTTTGGTCGCTACAAAAAGGATTTTTCTCCCAGAGGCAGCGATTTTTTTCAGAGCTTCGGAAGCTTCTTCGATCTTAGCAACTGTTTTGTAGAGGCTGATGATGTGGATCCCATTGCGCTCCATGTAGATATAGGGAGCCATGTTAGGATTCCATTTTCTGGTAAGGTGTCCAAAATGGACGCCTGCTGAAAGCAGGTCTTTAACATTAGTTTGTGCCATAGTTTTAGTTTACGTTCTTGATGATAGCAATAAACCTTTAGGTTTATTTAGATGCTAAACTCTTTCCCGCCATAGCGGTTAAAGCAACTGGTTTAAATTAAATGAATGAACTTATCAGCTCTAGGACGCGATTAACGTTTAGAGAATTGATATTTTTTCCTTGCTTTTTTCTGACCGAATTTTTTACGTTCCACCATTCTTGGGTCACGAGTCAGCAGGCCTTCGGGCTTTAAAACCGTACGATTTTCTTCGTCAATTTTGCACAAGGCTCTGGAAATTGCAAGTCTAACCGCTTCTGCCTGACCGTTATAGCCACCGCCTTTGACGGTTACCTTCAGATCATAATTACCTTCATTTTCAGTTAAGGCAAGGGGTTGAACGATTTTGTATTGTAAAGTAGCAGTTGGGAAAAACTCAGTGTAATTTTTTTTGTTGACCGTAATGGCTCCTTTTCCTTTGGAGACGTACAGACGTGCAACAGAGGTTTTTCTTCTACCAATAGTATGAATGACTTCCATTTATATGTGTTCTTTGATATTAATGGTTTTGGGTTTTTGTGCTTCGTGGCTATGCTCACTTCCTACAAATACTTTTAGGTTTCTGAACAAAGTAGCACCCAATTTATTTTTGGGTAACATCCCTCTTACTGCATTTTCGATCAAACGCTCTGGGCTTTTGGCATTCAACTGTTCTGCGTTGAGTGATCTCTGCCCACCAGGATAACCCGTATGGCGGATGTATTGTTTTTGTTTCCACTTGTTTCCCGAAAGACTTACCTTATCTGCATTAATTACTATGACATTGTCACCGCAATCAACATGAGGGGTAAAATTGGTTTTGTGTTTCCCACGGATGTGAAGCGCCACTACTGAGGCTACTCTTCCTAGGGGAACGCTGTCGGCATCTACCAACACCCACTGCTTGTCAACAGTTTTAGCATTGGCCGAAATGGTCTTGTAACTCAGTGTATCCACGATTGTATTTTTTAATATACCCTTTTCAGGGGTGCAAATCTACAATTATTCCGTTTTCTGTAAAAATATTTCGACCTTTTTATTCCTCCCCACTTGTTTTTTGATTTATAGATGATTGTAAGGCCTGAAATACCTATAACATTTGTTGAAAAGGAAGCCTCATTTTAAGATTTATGATTCCTATTCCATATATTAATGTTAGAATAGCCCCCAGATCTGTTCTACTCTAACAACCTACTAAGTTTATTTACGCCAGATTTTGGGCATATAAAACCAATGCAAGCTGTGCCATCCTCTCACCTAGAGATCAGGATAAAACCGCATGTTATACGCCAGAAATATGGAATTGACTCAAGAAATAAAAAAAATCTATCGACAACAGTGTATTGTGTTGGCTTGCAACAGTATCACCTGAAAATGTTCCAAATGTCTCTCCGGAAGAAGTTTTTAATTATTACGGAACAGATAAAATAATCATTGCAAAAATCGCCTCCCCTGAGTCGGTTAAAAATATAAATCAATGCGAGAATGTTTGTTTAAGCTTTATTGATATTTGGGTTTAGAAAGGGTTTCAAGTCAAGGGAAAAGCAAGAATTGTAACCAAAAGTGATTCTGAATTTTCGAAAAAGGGAAAAGTGCTGTCTAAAATGACAGCGGAAAACTATCCTTTTGATTCAATAACGGAAATTACATTGAAAAAGGTTAAACCGATAATAGCTCCAAACTATATCCTTTATCCAGAAACTAGAGAAAAGGAACAGATTGAAAGTGCAAAAAATTCTTATGGATTTATTTTAGAAAAATTTGTAAATTTTTTGGAAAGATGAAGCTCATTTGACAATATTAAAAACGGATAATAATAAATAATTTAAACTGATCATTATGAAAACAATGAGATGTAAACAATTGGGTGGAGCATGTGACCATAACTTCCATGCTGATACTTTTGATGAGATGGCAGAACAAAGTAAAAAATACGCCATGGAAATGTTTAGCGCTGGAGACGAGGCGCACCTTATGGCGATGAATGAAATGCAAAAATTAATGCAATCGTCTGAGGCCATGACATAATGGATGGACAATAAAAGAAAAGAGTTTGACGCACTGCCCGATAATGCCTGATGACTTTTTATATACACGAGTCTTAAGTAAACCTATAGATGTAAATTAAAACATTAAGCAGTCAATATGAAGAAAGAGCCGATCATAAGATTTGCCGAAAAAAGAGATTTACAAGAATTAATCGTTCTGTGTGAACTTCACGCCATTTTTGAAAAATCCCAATACGACCCCAAGGGAAAAGCCGAAGTACTAGAGAACTATTTGTTTTCTGAAAATCCCCCTTTGTTTTGTTTGGTGGTAGAATGGAAACATAAACTGGTGGGCTATGACAGTTACACAAAACAATTCTCAACTTGGGATGCCTCTTATTACATTTATATGGATTGTTTGTTTATAACCGAAAAGTTAAGAGGTTTTGGTATTGGGGAGAAAATAGTTGAGAGAATTAAGCAGGAGAGTCAAAAACTTAACTGTAATACTGTCCAATGGCAAACCCCCGAATTTAACACAAGAGCCATGAAATTTTACAATCGATTGGGAGGAATCTCAAAAACAAAAGAACGGTATTTTTTAAATATTTAAGCGATGCTTGAAATGAAATCTAATTGCGAAAACTGTCATAAAAAACTTTCTCATGAGAGTGATGAAGCCATGATATGCCCCTATGAATGCACTTTTTGTAAAGATTGTGTGACAAATGTATTGGAAAATATTTGCCCGAATTGTGGTGGTGATTTTCAGAAAAGACCTACAAGAACGAAATAAAAACAAAGACGATTTTTATAACACAATGAAAAACCAAACTCAGTAAGATTTAAAAAATGGCGCCCTATATATACCTAAAGGATCAGTCTGAAAAGAATTATGATTAGGGAAACATAAAGATTTTAACGCGAGCCCATCTTCCTGTAACCAGTTAAAAATCAATGTGCTTCCAGCCAATTGGTTCCAAAACCAATATCGACCAACAAAGGTAATCCAATATCAAAAGCCTTTTCCATTTCGGTTTTGACCATTTTTTCAAAGTCATCTTTTTCACTTTTCAGTACATCAAAAACCAATTCATCATGAACTTGGAGTAATATTTTGGAATGCCAGTTTTCGCTTTTTATTTTCTCGTGAATTTGGATCATGGCCAGTTTAATGATATCTGCCGCACTCCCTTGAATGGGAGCATTGACGGCATTGCGTTCAGCGGCGCCTCTTACTACAGCATTTTGGGAGTTGATGTCTTTCAGGTAGCGGCGTCGACCCAAGACGGTGGCTACATAACCGTTTTCACGAGCAAAATTGACCTGATCGGAAATATACTGTTTAAGTTGGGGATAACTGGCATAATAGGTATCGATTAGTTCTTTGGACTCACTGCGGTTTAGGTTGGTCTGTTGGCTCAATCCAAAAGCCGAAACGCCATATACGATCCCAAAGTTGACCGTCTTGGCGTTGCTTCTTTGTTCTCGTGTCACCTCTTCCAGTGGAACATTAAACACCCTTGCGGCCGTTGCAGCGTGAATGTCTTCATTATTTTGAAAAGCCTTGACCATGGTAGGGTCTTTACTCAGTGCAGCGATGATTCGCAGTTCGATTTGTGAGTAATCCGCAGCCATAAGGATATGATTGTCATCCCGTGGGATAAATGCCTTTCGAACTTCCTGTCCTCTGGGGGTGCGAATGGGGATATTTTGCAGATTAGGGTTGTTACTGCTCAATCGTCCTGTTGTGGCAACTGCTTGGTTATAGACAGTATGGATTCTTTTGGTTTGGGGATTGAGGTCATTGGGCAAAGCGGAAACATAAGTATTTTCCAGTTTTTGAAGGGAACGCCATTCCAGTATTTTGTCTACTATAGGGTGATCTTTGGCCAAATAGGAAAGGATGTCTTCGGCGGTAGAATACTGTCCTGTTTTCGTTTTTTTAGGCTTGTCCACCAGCTTGAGTTTTTCAAATAGTATAACGCCCAGCTGCTTTGGAGAAGCGAGGTTAAAATTTTCTCCTACTTCCTCAAAAATATCTTTTTTCAATACCGCAATATCGGCGGTTAAGGTTTTGGAAAGTTGATATAGGAAATTGACATTCAAATTAATACCCTCTGCCTCCATGTCGGTCAATACCTGCACCAATGGGAGTTCTACTGTCTTGAACAGCTCCGTAGTTTGTGCCTCCTCTAGTTCCTTTTCAAAATGATGTTTGAGCTGGAGGGTAATATCGGTATCTTCGACCGCATACTGGGTCTGTTGATCCAATGGTATATCGCGCATACTGCCCTGATTTTTCCCTTTTTTACCGATTAATTCGGTAATGGATTGCGGGCTGTAATTCAAATAAGTTTCTGCCAAAACATCCATATTGTGCCGCATATCGGGATTAATTAGATAATGAGCAATCATAGTGTCATATAAAGGCCCAGCAACTTTTAGGTTGTATTTGAGTAAGACTTTAAGATCGTACTTTAGGTTGTGTCCAATTTTTTCGATTTGCTCGTTTTCAAAAAAAGGACGGAAAGCATCGATAATGGCTTGGGTCGTTTCTCGATCGGCGGGTAGGGCGAGGTAATAACCTTTTTGTTGTTCCCAACTAAAAGCAATGCCTACCAATTCGGCCTGTAAAGCATCCAGTCCAGTAGTTTCGGCATCAAAACAAACACTGGGTTGTTGTAACAGTTTTTCGAGTAAAAGCGATCTGCCTGCAGGGCTATTTACCCACTGGTATTGATGATTAATCGATTGATTGCTGTCGTGAGATGATTCATTCGATGGGGCAGTTCCTTGACCTGGTGTAGGGTTAAAAAGGTCAAACTGGGCCGAGGGGGCAGGGGAGGCTTTGGGTTCATTGCTTGATTTTGATGTTATTGGAGCGGCCGCTGATCCAAGGGTAAAAATCTTTTTAAAATTCTCTTGTATCCGCCTAAATTCCAGTTCCTCAAAAATGGTAGTGGCAGCTTCCATATCGGGGTCAGAAAGCTCGTAATCTTTTGCATTGAATTGAACGGGTACATCGGTGATGATGGTCGCCAGTTTTTTTGACAGTACACCCAAGTCTTTATTGGCTTCAATTTTTTCCTTGAGTTTTCCCTGCACTTGATCGAGGTTGTCAAGTAGGTTTTCCATGCTACCAAATTGTTTTAGGAACTTCTTGGCGGTTTTTTCTCCTACCCCTGGCAGTCCAGGTATGTTATCCACACTGTCACCCATCATTCCCAGATAATCAATTACCTGTTCAGGTCTTTCGATTTCAAATTTCTCTTGTACTTCGGGTACGCCCCAAATTTCGATACCGTTACCCATTCTTGCGGGGCGGTACATAAAAATATTTTCTGAAACCAGTTGTGCAAAATCTTTATCTGGGGTCACCATAAAGGTCGTATAATCCTCTTTTTCCGCTTGCTTAGCCAAGGTTCCGATGATGTCATCAGCTTCAAAGCCTTCTTTGACGACTACGGGAATGTGCATGGCTTCGAGAATTTTTTGGATATATGGTACCGCAATGACTATTGCCTCGGGGGTCTCATCACGGTTGGCTTTGTATTCAGTAAACATTTCTGTCCGCTCTTGGGAACCTCCCTTGTCAAAGCAGACCGCTAAATGATCGGGTTTTTCGCGTTTGATTACATCTAAAAGAGAATTCATAAAACCCATTATGGCAGAGGTATTCATCCCTTTGGAGTTAATACGGGGGTTTTTGATAAAGGCGTAATAGCCTCTAAAAATAAGGGCGTAGGCATCTAGTAAAAAGAGTCTTTTTTTTTCGCTCATTGATGGGTAGCTTTATGAAAGGTTCAAGTTACAAAGATAAAGTTTCGCTTGTACCCGCAGGTGAGGTTTTGTATTTTCACCCTGTGGAAATGTTTGACGATAACTATTTTATGAAACAAGCCTTGGTCGAGGCACAAAAGGCCTATGATGCCGACGAAGTTCCAGTGGGAGCAGTGATTGTTATCGATAACAGAATCATTGCTCGGGCACACAATTTGACCGAGCGATTGAATGATGTAACTGCTCATGCTGAAATGCAGGCCATTACTTCGGCGGCGAATTTTTTAAATGGAAAATACTTAACGGACTGTACCCTATTTGTTACCTTGGAGCCCTGCGTGATGTGCATGGGAGCACTTTATTGGTCACAACTCAGTCGGATTATTTTTGCAGCTTCCGATCCCAAAAGAGGATTTCAACAAGCGCAGTTGGAGCCACACCCCAAAGCAGCAGTACAGGGAGGGGTAATGGCCGATTTTTCGACGGCTTTGTTAAAGGATTTTTTTCAAAAAAAAAGGGCATAAAAAAAGCCTCCACAAGGGAGGCTTCATAACAGTCGTAATGTATATTATAACAGGGAAATTTGCGAAGCTTGCTTTCCTTTTTTTCCTTCTTCTTCTACATATTCAACTTTATCACCCTCTTGGAGTGTTAGCCCATCAAGGGCAGAAACGTGTACGAATACATCCTCAGATGTTTCGTCATTGGTAATGAATCCATAACCTTTGGATCCATTAAAAAACTTAACTGTACCAGTCATATTGTGATTTAAAAATTTCACGCAAGTTACACTTTCTTAGGCTGGTATGGGTAAATAGATCATTTTTTTTAATCTAAATCTCGAAGTTTATCTAAATTTTCTTTGGACAGGGTATAATCTTTTAGGTTTTTACCTTTCCATCTGTGGACTAAAAAAATAGGCATAAATACAAATGCTGCCGTCAATACAGTGAAACCTATGATTTTGTTTCCCAATAAAGTATCTCCTGTATTGTTTACATAAAGTCCTGTTATCAGACTGGTCACAATCAGCAAAAAGAGTAATCTTAGGAAATATTTCATTAAAAAAAGGATTTAATTGTAAGAATTTTCTCTTAAGAGGGGTCTTTAGGTAATGATTTTAGGTATAATTCTTCTAGTTGCGCCGTTTCCAAAGATGCAGGAGCATCTATCATGACATCCCTACCACTGTTGTTTTTAGGGAAAGCAATAAAGTCTCTGATCGTTTCACTGCCACCGAGTATGGCTACCAATCGGTCGAGACCTAGGGCAATTCCACCGTGGGGGGGAGCACCATATTGGAAGGCATCCATCAAAAAGCCAAACTGTTCTTGGGCTTCTTTTTCGGAGAATCCCAACAGGCCAAACATTTTTTCTTGTAGTGTGGTATCGTGAATCCTGATGGATCCACCTCCAATTTCATTTCCATTCAATACCAAATCATAGGCATTAGCCATTACTTTACTGGGATCACTGTCCAGTAATTCCAAGTCTTCCTTTTTGGGGGAGGTAAAGGGATGGTGCATGGCGTGATAGCGTTGTGTTTGTTCATCCCATTCTAGAAGGGGGAAGTCTGTTACCCATAGGGCGGCGAATTCATCGGCTTTTCTGAGTCCCATTTGCTCGCCAATTTCCATTCGCAGGGCACTGAGCTGTGTTCGGGTGCTGTGTTTGGCTCCCGCCATCACAAAAATTAAATCTCCGGCTTGAGCTCCTGTGGCTTTTGCCCATTGGGCCAGATCTTCAGCGTTGAAAAACTTATCTACGGAAGATTTATAACTACCGTCCTCATTGCATTTTACCCAAACCAAACCTTTGGAACCAATTTGGGGTCGTTTGACCCATTCGATCCAAGCATCGATTTCTTTTCGGGTCATGCTTATTCCTCCTGGAACAGCAATACCCACGACCAATTCTTGACTGTCAAACACATTGAAGCCTTTGTTTTGAGCCAGCGCGTTCAGCTCGCCAAAAGTCATACCAAAACGAATATCGGGTTTGTCGTTACCATACCTTTGAATGGCTTCTGAATAGGTCATTCTGGGAAAATCGTCCAGTTTCACATCTTTGATTTCAATTAAAAGATGTTTAATCATGGCTTCAAATTGTTTCAATACGTCCTCTTGTTCCACAAAGGTCATCTCGCAATCGATCTGAGTAAATTCTGGTTGGCGGTCTGCCCTAAGATCCTCATCCCTAAAACATTTTACGATCTGGAAGTATTTATCAAAGCCAGCCACCATAAGTAATTGCTTAAAAGTTTGTGGGGAT
Source organism: Flavobacteriaceae bacterium (assembly GCA_018647605.1). GTDB lineage: Bacteria > Bacteroidota > Bacteroidia > Flavobacteriales > Flavobacteriaceae > UBA8316. Next base: position 18,864 of record JABGSU010000019.1, read on the forward strand.
TGAGGGAGGGCATAAAATTGACCGCTGTTCATCCTGGAGGGTACGACAAAATCTCGAGCCCCTTCGGGAGTAGATTTGATCAAATAGGGAGTTTCCACATCGATAAAATCGGCCTGGGATAAAAAATTGCGTACCGCCATTGTGACTTTATGTCTAAAGACCAGATTGTCTCGAATAGGAGCACGTCTCAAATCTAAATAGCGGTATTGCATTCTCAATTCGTCACCGCCATCGGTTTGATTTTCTATTGTAAAGGGTGGTGTTTTGGCAGCATTCAGAACGGTTAATTCTTTTACCAGTATTTCAATTCCTCCAGTAGCCATATTGGAGTTTTTGGACTCTCTTTCAATGACTTTTCCTTTGATTTGAATTACGTCTTCCCGTCCCAAATCCAAAGATTTTTTAAAAACGGTCTTGGGAGTACGCTCCTCGTCAAAAATCAATTGGGTAATGCCATAGCGATCCCTTAGGTCGGTCCAAACGATAAAACCTTTGTTCCTTACTTTTTGTACCCATCCGGCCAGGGTAACTTCTTGGTTGGAATGATTTTCATTCAGTGCGCCGCAATGGTGGGATCTCAACATTTTATATGAATTAGTTGCAAAGGTAACAAGAAGCTTTTTTCATAAGCAATAATTATTTTTTTAATAGCTTTTTCCATTTTAGCTTGATCTGATAGGTGATCAAAAAAGTTGCAGGAACAATAATTAGGGTGAGGAAAGTGGCAAAAGACAAACCAAATATGACGGTTTTCGCTAAGGGCCCCCAAAAGATTACGTTGTCTCCACCAATATAAACCCGTGGATCCCAATCGGAAAACAGAGAGAAAAAATCAATGTTCAATCCAATGGCCAAGGGAATCAATCCTAATATGGTGGTAATGGCGGTGAGGATTACGGGGCGCAACCTTGCCGTTCCTCCTTCAATGATGGCCTCAACAGCATCTTCATTGGGTAACATTTCATCTTCGGGGACCTCAAGTATTATTTTTTTCCTGTCGATTAACAGTTGGGTATAGTCCAAAAGAACTACCCCATTATTTACCACGATTCCTGAAAGCGAAATGATTCCCATCATGGTCATCAGAATCACAAAAGGCATTTGAAAGAGGGTAATCCCTAAAAATACTCCTGTAAAACTTAAGAAAATAGAAATCAGAATGATGATAGGCTTGGAGATGGAATTGAATTGGAAAACCAACAATAGCATAATAAGTGCCAAGGCAGCTAAAAGTGCATTGGACAAAAAGGTCATGTTTTTTTCCTGCTCTTCTATTTCTCCAGTGAATTTAAATTCTACCCCAAAATCGAGTGGATAATTCAGCAATGCAGCCTTTACATTGGCCACTACCTCGTTGGCATTATAGCCTGCCAAAACATCAGAGTAAAGTGTGACCAATCGTATGGATTTACGGTGTTTGATGGCACTGTAGGACGAGGAATTTTGGGTTTTGACCAAAGCGGCAATGGGAATTTCTTTGATTTTTCCTGACGATTGATCTCTGTAGGTA
>JABGSU010000184.1 GCA_018647605.1 Flavobacteriaceae bacterium
GGGTGTTTCTAGATCGGCTTCCATTTTTTCAGAATCCGTTACGAAATAGGGAGATAGGTATCCACGATCGAATTGCATTCCCTCCACAACGTCCACGTAGGTGTCGGTTCCTTTAGCCTCTTCTACAGTGATAACTCCTTCTTTCCCTACTTTTTCAAAAGCTTCGGTAATTAGGCTTCCAATGGTTTCGTCATTATTGGCAGATATACTAGCTACTTGCTTGATTTTTTCAGAGGAATTGCCTACTTCTACAGATTGTTTCCCCAATGAAGCTACAATATCACCTACGGCTTTGTCGATACCTCTTTTGAGGTCTAGGGGGTTGGCACCCGCTGCAACATTTTTCAATCCCTCTTTAACGATGGCTTGAGCCAAGATGGTAGCTGTGGTGGTTCCATCACCAGCCAAGTCGTTGGTCTTAGAAGCTACTTCCTTAACCATTTGTGCACCCATATTTTCAAGGGCGTCTTCCAATTCAATTTCTTTGGCAACTGTCACTCCGTCTTTGGTGACTTGAGGAGCGCCAAAAGATTTGCCAATGATAACGTTTCTTCCTTTAGGGCCAAGGGTAACTTTTACAGCATTTGCCAATGCATCAACACCGCGTTTAATACCATCTCGTGCCTCTAAATCAAATTCTATTTTTTTTGCCATTTTATTTTAGTTTTTCTATTAAACAATTGCTAGTATATCACTTTCTCTCATGATGAGATAATCTGAACCTTCATGTTGTAGTTCGGTTCCAGCATATTTACCATAAAGTACTTTATCCCCTACTTTAACCGTTACAGGATTTTCAGTAGTTCCTTGGCCAACAGCGACCACGGTACCTTTTTGAGGTTTTTCTTTAGCGGAATCAGGGATAATGATTCCAGAGGAGGTTTTGGTTTCTGCAGCAGCAGGCTCGATTAAAACACGATCTGCTAGAGGTTGAATACTTATTTTACTCATTGTTAATTATTTTAAGTTTTAATAAACCTTTTCATAAACCATGCCAAGGGTAGGAGGTATGACAAATTGTAGTAATTCGTCAACAATGCTGACAGCATGACACAAAACTATTCCTGAGAATTGTCTTGAGGTACTTCTGGAATGGTTTCTGGTATGACCTCTGGTATGGGTTGTTCCAATGCATTTTCTTGCAAAAGTCTGGAGTCGGAATTTCCATTATCTGTTCCTAGGGAAATATTGGAAAGAAGGATAAGGATCAATAACAGCCCAGCCAAAAGCCAAGTACTGCGATCCAAAAAGTCTGAGGTTTTCTGAACCCCACCCATTTGTTGTCCTCCACCACCAAAAGATGAGGAGAGCCCCCCGCCTTTAGGATTTTGAACCATTACTACTAATACTAGTAGGAAACACACAAAAATGATTAAACCGATGAAGATCGAAAAGCTACCCATGATTTTTATTGTTGTTGCAAGTTCTTGATTTTCTGAATTTGCCCTGCAAAGAAAACATTTTTTTCTGGATATTTCAAACTTAAAATTTTGTAGGCGCTGATTGCTTTTTTATACTTTTTTTGTTTCACCAAAAGTTTGGCCAAAGTTTCCGTCATCAATTCATCAGAATACAAGTCTTCTTTAACCACTGAATAGACGTTTTCAGTTTTCCCTACTGGACTTATTTTTGGATTCGCATCAATAAATCGGTTAATGATGGTTAATTTATCACTCAAGGGCTGGCTCTGTTCAACTCTGTCAAAACCCGTTTCAGCTTTTTGATTGCCTTCTGTAAATTCAATCCAATCAATAAAACTTAGTTTTGCATCCTTTGGTGGAAGAGAAGGTTGATTATCTGTTGTAGATTCCTCCTTGACAGCAACTTGTTTTTTCTTAGGATTGACCGTTATTTTTTTAGGAGTGTTTTTTTCTTTCGAAACATGCTCGTTTTCCTCAACTTTTATTTTTTGATCAGGTTTTTCCTTTACTACTTTTGCTGAACTTTCTTCTTTGATTGATTGAATGGGGTCTTTTATTTTATTGATAGGTTCTTTAGTAGTTTTCTTGTTTGGCTTGACCAATTCCTCAATTTTCTTTGGATACTCCAATGCAGATTCGATACTTTTTTTTAGAATGGATCTATCATAAGTGTAAAGAGCTAATTGATGGAGCGCATTGTCTAAGTCATCTTTATTTTGATCCTTCAGAGATTTGGTGTAAAAAAAACGAGGCAATTGGAAATAGGGATATTTTTCGATTAAGAGCGCCATTTTTGAAACTGAAGTTTCATCATGGGTATCAAAATTCCCAACCAATTCATTGAATTTTTTTCCGTTCATTGGTTTTACCACTTGGCTAATGTTTCGTTGAAAATATTTTGTGTAATTCTTTCAAAAATTTCATCGTGGGCTGCGCCCTGAATGTCATACAGTTGTTTGTCTGCAGCAAAGTCATAAAAAAAAGAGAATTTTCTCTCGAAATCGTCTTCTTCGTTGTTGATATTGGTATAACGAAGGTTAATAGTCATGGTCAGTCGGTTTTGAGCTGCGGTAAGTTTTGCAGTCGATGTCATGGGGGTCACGCTATATTGTGTGATTTCTCCCTCATAGATTATGTCTCCTCCCGTGCTAACCAAATTTAAATTGGTTTGCCCCAATATGATGTCTTGAAGTGCTAGGGTAAAATCCCGATCCAATCCTGGTTCGACGGTAGATCCTGGCCGACTACCTGCTTGGTTTTCAAAAAAATTCACCTGAAAATCTTCCGTCCCAGCAGGAATGGAAGCTCCTGTAAAAGAGTATATTCCACACCCCTCTATTATGAGTGATAATATCAACAAGAGAGCGGTAAGAATTCTAATCGATTTCATCATCTTGTAAATCAAATTGTTTGATCTTGCGATAAAGTGTTCTCTCAGAAATACCTAATTCATTGGCAGCCATTTTCCTTTTACCATTACTTCTTTTCAAAGCTTGCTTAATCATTTCAATTTCTTTCTCCAATAAAGATAAGGGTTCCTCTTCAATTACCGTTTCAGCATAATCGTATTGATTGATAGGGGGGGGAGGGTTGTGATTCAAAGATTTATTTTCGGGGGTTATGTATTCTAGCGTTTCATTATCCTCCTCCTCATTGCCATATATTTTTTTAATCAGTTCGGTATTGTTTTTTTGAACCGATGTCATATTATCATTTTCCATCAACTCATGGGTGAGTTTTTTCAGATCATTAAGATCGCTTTTCATGTCGAAAAGTACTTTATAAAGTATCTCTCTTTCGGAAGAAAAGTCAGCTTCTTTGTTCGCTCCATCAATAACAGCCGGAAGTTGGGATCCCATATTGGGAAGATAGTTGTGAAGGGTATTTGCATCGAGTATTCGTTTTTTTTCCAAAACAGATACCTGCTCTGCCACATTTCGCAATTGACGAATATTTCCACTCCATCGGTATTGCTCTAGCAACTGTTGTGCATCATCATCCAGTCTCAATGTAGGCATTTTATATTTTTGTGCGAAATCGGAAGCGAACTTTCTAAACAAAAGAGGAATATCTTGTTTTCGCATCCTTAGTGGTGGTAAGTGGATTTCTACTGTACTCAGTCGGTAGTAAAGGTCTTCTCTAAACTTACCTTTGTTAATGGCCTCATTCATCTTGAGGTTGGTTGCCGCCACAATTCTCACATCGGTTTTTTGGACTTTTGAAGAACCTACTTTGATGAATTCACCATTTTCTAAAACCCTTAAAAGCCTTACCTGGGTGGGTAAGGGCAGTTCACCTACCTCATCAAGAAAAATGGTTCCACCATCGGCGACTTCAAAATAGCCATTTCTAGTGGTGGTGGCTCCTGTAAAAGCTCCTTTTTCGTGACCAAAAAGCTCACTGTCAATCGTTCCTTCGGGGATGGCACCACAATTAACTGCAATGTATTTAGCGTGTTTTCGGGGAGAAAATTGATGGATTATTTTTGGAATATTCTCTTTTCCCACTCCACTTTCACCCGTAACTAAAACGGTGATTTCCGTTGCCGATACCCGCAGTGCTTTTTCCAAAGCCCTATTGAGGCCTTCATCGTTTCCGATGATCCCAAACCGTTGTTTGATATTTTGTACAGATTCCATAATGTTAGATTGATTTTGAGTGACCCATTGCCCAACCTATTAGAGTGGCAGAGGTTACTTCTTCTATTTTAACATCGACAAAATCGCCTACTTTATAATTTTCCTTAGGAAAAACAGCAACGGTATTTTGACCCGTTCTTCCGCTCCAAAATTCACTGGATCTCTTGGAACTTTTTTCAATCAAAACACAAACGGTTTTTCCAATGAATTGTCGGGTTCTATATTCACTGTGTTCCCTTTGGAGGTCAATTATTTCTTGCAGCCTTCTTTTTTTTGTGGATTCGGGAATGTTGTCTTCATTTTTTTTGGCTGCCATAGTCCCTGGTCTTTCTGAATAGGCAAACATAAAACCGAAATCGTATTTAACGTATTCCATTAGACTAAGTGTGTCCTTATGATCTTGTTCTGTCTCTGTTGGAAAGCCGGCAATCATGTCATGAGAAATACCACAATCGGGTATGATTTTATGAATTTTATCGATCAATTCAAAATAGTCCTGTCTTGTATGTTGACGGTTCATTTTTTTGAGAATAGCATTACTTCCAGATTGAACTGGCAAATGGATGTAATTACAAATATTGTCGTGATGGGCCATCGTATGAATTACATCAAGAGACATGTCTTGTGGGTTGGAAGTGGAAAAACGGATACGCATTTTGGGTTGAGCAGTGGCAACTAAATATAGTAAATTGGAGAAATTTACAGCAGTTTTTTGCTGTAATGGACTTGCTTTGGTAAAATCTTTTTTCAATCCTCCACCATACCATAGGTAGCTGTCAACGTTTTGTCCTAATAAGGTAATTTCTTTATATCCATTTACGGCCAGTTGGGCGACTTCTTCTAATATACTTTTTGGATCACGACTTCGCTCTCTTCCCCTGGTGAAAGGCACCACACAAAAGGTACACATATTGTCACAGCCTCTTGTGATGGTCACAAAAGTACTTACCCCATTGGTAGCCAGTCTGACTGGAGCGATATCACCATAAGTTTCTTCTTTGGAAAGAACGACATTGACAGCTTCTCGTTCGGCCTCTGCCTCTTTCAAAAGATTAGGAATGTCTTTGTAGGCATCAGGTCCCACCACCATATCCACCATTTTTTCCTCTTCCAAAAATTTATGTTTTAAGCGTTCTGCCATACAACCCAGCACGCCTATTTTGAGATCTTTATTTTTGCGTTTGAGCCCATTAAAAAGCTCCAGTCTTTTTCTTACGGTTTGTTCTGCTTTTTCTCGAATAGAGCAAGTATTGACCAAAACTATATTTGCTTCTTCAAGGGTTTTGGTAAGTTGATAGCCTTCCTTGTTAAGTATGGAAGCCACAATTTCACTATCGGAAAAGTTCATCTGACAACCGTAGGACTCTATATATACTCGTTTATTATGGGTGTTTTTTGGTGTAAACCCTTGACTAGTAAGTACTTCTCCGTTATATTGGTCCGGATTTTTATGGGGGGAAGGTTGGGGGGGGTAATTTGATAACCCTCTATTTTCCTTAATACTTACTGATTTGGTTTTCAATACTTTATATTTTTTTACAAATTTCTATGGGGGGGAAACCTTGCAATTTATTTTTATTACTTTTTACCTTCCTCCCATGTATGGGGGGAATAGTTTTACAAAGATAAGAAAATTACCAAATAATGGACATTTTGTCAGGTTATTAGAAACACAAGAGGGTACTGCGATTAAACAGTACCCTCACAGTAAGGATGGTGTAGAATTGTTTAATTCTACATTGCTTCAATTAACTTAATTATGATAATCTATAAATATTACATTTTGATATATGATGGATAAATTAACCACTTACCACATATCCTGCCATTGTTTGTCACTTGATAAACTGAATTGCGTTTTGATACATTGTATAATATCGTTATCGGTATAGAAATTTCTATTCTTAAATTTCCGTGGCGATATCCAATTCCTCTTCTCAAATGATTTTAATGTTTGATGCGTACAACCAAATATCTCTTGCGTTTCTTCACGAAATAGTGAGCTATAAACAGGAAGTTTGTTCTCCATATAACCAGTCATATAGAATTGCTCCAAAATTATAACTCCAAATAAAACTCAGTTACTAAATCTAAATTCTTTTATTAGAGATACCTTTTCTTTAGGAACAAAGAAGCAATTTCTAACTCCATTATCTTCTTTTCGTTGAATAGAGTTTACTTTGACTAATCCATTTTCAGAATGATTATAAAATTCATAATCAAGCTCCATAAAAATGGATTCCAGTTTTTCTTCAATTAGATTAAAAAGCGTTTCACAAATAACAATAGGCCTATCTTTTTTTAATACTTTTCCAGCCCCTTCTAAAATTAAATATTCTGAACCTTCGGTATCAATCTTCAACAGATCAATACGCTCTAAATCAACATCTTTCAAATATGTGTCAAGTTTAATTCCATTTGTCTTTACTTTGGCATATTTAAGTTTATTTTTACTCTCTGTAAGATTATGTTCGCCAGAAAGATTATATATAGTGGAGAATTTGGGGTTTGTTACATTATAAAAATCTAATTCTCCCGTTTTATTAAATAGTGCTAACGGTTCTATTTTAATTATATCTTCTAAGTTATTTATTCTAACATTCTCACAGGCGTAAATCATAGCTCCCTCTGAAGGCTCAAAGGCAATTACTCTTATATTGGGATTAAACTTCCCTGCTAGTATACTATAATATCCAATATTAGCACCAATATCAATAAAAACATCTGCTTTTTTTATAAGTTTAATAAAGATCTTTGTAAACTCAAATTTCTCTGGCCCTTTCCAAAATAACTCACGAGTTAAAAAACTAGTTTGGTTGGTTTTAAAATAAATTGAACCAACTGACTCCATACGAATCTTAAGTTTTCCAGTAGGATACAGTTTTATTTTTGAAGGTAATATTGGAGACAGCACATAATTAATATTACGAAGTAACTTATTTATTGTTGGATGATATATTATATTATAGAGTAAGTTCATATAAAAAGTAATGTTTTCATCTAAATAGAGTCGAAATTAAAAAAAATATACAAATAATTAGTATTTCTATTCTTTACTATTTCTTTGAGAAACCATTAAATATCATACAATAACTTTAATAAACATTATCAATTTTTGCATATATACTTGCCTCATTTTGATATGTGTCCTAATTAAATATTTGACTGAATTAGCATACTTTTTTTTCGAAATCTTAATTAATTTACTAATAAATAATTGATTACAAGCCGCTATTTTACTGATTAAAATGTGATATTCACTTATTAGAGTTTTTTTAGATTAATTTAATTATTTATCGACACGTAAACACCCTACCATAAAAAAATATTACTAATTTTCTTATTCACATCTTTTTCCGTTTTTGGTCAGGATATTACTAAAAACTTGTTGTTTGATTATACATTTAACAATACTTTTTAAAGTATCTTCCGTTTGTAGATTGCACATGATCTCTTTATTTATATGAATATCATAAAAAAAATATTTAGAACACTCTCTTTTTCTTCTAGTATAATAGAAACATATTTCCTTTTTAAAAAACACCTTAAACCCAAAGGGTGGGTTTTAAGTAGATATTTATACCAACCTGTAGATTCAGATGGTCAACCCATCCCGTGGGTGACTTATGCGTCTTTACATTTTATTAGTCAAAAACTAGAAAATACTTCTTTTAACATATTTGAATATGGGAGTGGCAATTCAACATTATGGCTTTCTAAACGGGTAAAATATATTATCTCGGTAGAGCATGATGCTAACTATTATGAGATAATAAAAAATAAAATAAAATTGCCATCCAATATCACTTATATACTTTCAGATATAAAAAATGATTATAGTAAAAAAGTTCTGGATTATAAAGATGAGTTTCACATCATTATTATAGATGGAAGAGACCGTATTGCTTGTACTAAAAATTGTCTAAATGCGTTACGCCAAGATGGAATTATTATTTGGGATAATTCTGATAGAGAAAAGTACCAAGAAGCATACGACTTTCTTTCAAACGCAGGTTTTAAAAAAATTGACTTTAAAGGCTTAGGTCCGATTGGTCACGTAGAATGGCAAACATCTGTTTTTTATAAATCTAATAATTGTTTTAATATCTAAATTCAATACGGGATATGACGTCTTATATAAAACCCAAATATCAGTAATGAAAGAAGTATCGATTGTGTGATTTCATATAAATCTTTGTTGAATTTTTGATGTTGCATACCCTTCTTTTGACAAAACATCAAAATCATTTACTGGCCTTGCCTCAGTCAAGGCAATTCTATTAAAAGCATATGGATCTTTGTTTGAAGTATTTGCCATTATATAGGATAACTTGATTTTGGTGCAAATATAATTAAACCTGTCTTTTTGTCATGTTTAACTCAGTATTTAATTTACGACACCTAATTCTATTGCTTGAACTTTGGTTTAAGATTAAAACTAATACCCTTCGACTTTTATTACATTATTGACGTTTGACAAATGGGCTTAATTCGGTTGGGAGTGAATGGCTTTGGGCTCTCCCCATTCTATTGTCCCAGAGATTTGAGGCCCCAAACCTTTGGGTTTTTTTCTGGCATCTGCTATGCGTCTATCGATGACCTTTATCAGCGAGTCCTTGATGCTTTTGTATTCAATTTTATCTGCAAGATTATTGAGTTCCTTTTTGTCAAATCTATGATCGTATAATTCGTGGCCCATTAGACCTTTCTCTCCCCATTGTGTCAAGCGATAACGATCCGTTTTGATGGAGTAGCCCTGTACTTTGGGGTTTCTTCCAGTGAAAACGCCCAGTTCTGTTAACGCACTGGTTCTTACCCTTGCCTTGGAGTCTTTGAGCAGTGGTGCAAAGCTTTTTCCCGAAACAAACTCTGGCGTTTCCATTCCCAC
>JABGSU010000185.1 GCA_018647605.1 Flavobacteriaceae bacterium
CCATGTGGGCGTCTTGGGTGGCATCTACATTTTCGAAAGAAAGTGTTTGATCCGTAATTTTTTTATTGGCAACAAATTTCATTGTCGAAGGATTGGGAGTACTCTCAGCATATACGGTAACGGGTACTATTGTCGATTTCTTTATTTCGTTAAGGATTTCACCTCCTTCGTTGAGGTAATCTTCAATTTGAATGGCTACTTCTTCGATGACCTCTTCCCATTCTAAAATATCAAATCGCTCTACGATTAAGGTGCTGTTTTCTAGTGCTACTTTTTTTACAAAAGGAAGGTAAAATAGCTGTTTTACAAGAGGAGCATCCGCCGCCTGATCAATATTGATATACGTTTTTGAAACGGAAATGTCCAGTGGAGGAGTGATATTGAATTTGGCCAAGGTTGCTCCTTTTTTACAACTGGCAACGATGCGAATCTCTTTCATCTTTTTTTTACAAAGTTAGGAAAAACATATCCTAAAAAAAGAAAGCCAAGGTTCTTAAAGATCAATTTTATAATTTAGACACCAAAGCACAATTATGTTGATCAAATCAGTGAGGGGCTTTAGCCCTAAATATGGAAAAAATTGTTTTTTTGCTGAGAATGCTACCCTGATCGGTGAAGTTATCATGGGAGACGATTGCTCTGTCTGGTACCAAGCCGTAGTTCGGGGGGATGTAAACACCATTTCGATGGGTGATCGGGTTAATATTCAGGACGGTGCTGTAATCCATGGCACTTTTGAAAAGTCGGCTACCACCATCGGTAACGATGTTTCTATCGGACACAATGCGATCGTTCACGGTTGTACGATCCATGATCGGGTTTTGGTAGGTATGGGGAGTATTATTATGGACGACAGTGTGGTGGGCTCCAATAGTATCATTGCTGCGGGGAGTGTTTTACCTAAAAACACCATTGTTCCTGAAGGAAGTGTATTTGCGGGTATTCCTGCCAAAAAAATAAAGGAAATCAGCCCTGAGCTGCAAAAGGGAGAAATCGAAAGGATTGCAGCCAACTATATGCAATATGCTTCTTGGTTCAAATAGGTCAAAAAAAAACTCCCACGAATAGGAGTTTTAAATATTTTAAGAGAATTGGATTAGAATCCTAATTCTTTTTTTACATCTGCCATGATGTCTTTTCCCTTGGCGATAATTACACTACCACCAGCGGAAGAATCCAAAACATAGTCATATCCCAAAGAAGTTGCTACTTTATCAATTGCGGCTTTGGCTTTATCAATCAAAGGTTGCATCATATCAACTGATTTCTTTTGTAATTCCTGAGAAACAGTTTGTTGGAATTCTTGGATGTTCTTTTGCATTCCTTCTAATTCCTTTTGACGTGCTTGATTAGTAATTTCAGTTTGATTGGCAGCATCAGCAGCGTAAGTTTGTGCTTTGGTTTGGAACTCTTTGTAAGTATTTTCCATTTCTACTGTGTATGACTCCTCAAGCTTTTTCAACTCTTTTTGAGCGGCTATAACTTCAGGCATTTCACTGATCAATTTTTGAACTTCAATATGAGCTACTTTAGCTTGGGCATTTACCATACTCAATGGAGCCAACAAAAATAATAGGGGCAATAAAACTTGTTTGATTTTTTTCATTAGTTTAAACTTTATCATTTTAATTACTCACTCCGTCTAAAACTTTTTTAGCAGAGTTTATTTTTTCTTTTCGTTCCATGATTCTCTCCTGTACTTGAATCCTTCTAAGAACCAGTCCGCTAATATCGTAATTTTTTGCCGAATACAACATAATAATATCGGAAGATCGATCAAAGACAAAGTCGTATTTCCGTTCTTTGGCAATATCTTGAACGATACTTAATACTTGATCTTGGACGGGTTTTAACAACTGATTTTTTTGGATCATCATGTCCCCATTGGGACCAAATCTTTTCTCCTGTAGCGAAACCACTTCTCCAGCAAAATCTTTAATTTCTAATTCCCGATCTGCTATGAGTTCGGGGGTTAATAATATTTTTTCAACAGCAAATTGAACTTGGAGTTGTTTGAGTTGAATTTTTTTGACTTCAATTTCCTTTTTCCATTGAGCGATCTTTTCATCAAGTAACTGATTGGCTGTCCTAAACTCTTTATTTTCACTCAAAATAACATCCATGTCAATGTAGGCAATTCGTGCCCCTCTTTGTGCATGGGTCGCAAAAACGACCAAACAGAGTAGTGCGGACATGAGGATGTTTTTTATCATGGGTTAATCTTTGTTTTTTTCAACAGTCAGATGGAATCCAGTTCCTACTTATTAACGCATATTTAGGGAAATTATTTTGGTGGTTTCCCAAGGATTTATTTTTAGAATTGCTGACCAATGATGAAATGAGTCTCCCATCCATTGGGTTGCGGGTTGTTAATGTCTGTACTATCGAATCCATGACCAAAATCAATACCCAATAACCCAAAGGCTGGCATGAAAATTCTTACCCCCATTCCAGCCGAACGCTTCGCATTGAAGGGATTAAACTCTCTAAAACTGTCATAGCCATTACCCGATTCCAAAAATGAAAGTGCAAAAATGGAGGCACTTGGCTTTAGTGTAATGGGATAACGTAACTCTAAAGTGAATTTATTGTATAACAAAGAGCCATCTCTACTGGAAAGGGATTGGTTCTTGTACCCTCTAAGGGCAATCGTTTCGCGTCCGTCAAGTGCATAACTTTGCATACCATCACCTCCTAGGTAGAACCTTTCAAAAGGAATGCTTCCTCGTTCTTGGTTATAAGCGCCGATGAAACCAAAATCAGTTTGGGCTTTAAAAACAAGCTTACCGATGATACTGGTGTACCATTCACCGCTAAATTTTACCTTGTAGTATTCCAACCACTTGAATTTTTCTTGATCGATTTTAGCCCTGTCTGGTTCTCCATTGGGCAACTGAAACTCCTCTCGATCTTCCATGTTGCTAAAATCGATTCCGCCAATAAGAGAGTAGGGTGGGGTGAATTTTCCACTGACACTAAACTTTGATCCACCAACGGGGAAAATAGGATTGGTGAAGGTGTTATTTCTCATCAATGCTATTGTGTAGGTGAGATTGTTGGCGCTTCCGTCTCCAAAAGTGAACAAGCCTGTATAGTAATTGTTCAAATCGTAGTACTGGTAGGCGATGGATTGAGAAAGGGTAAAGAAGTCATCAGGCACTTTAAGTCTTTTGGCCAGGCCAAGTGTTAAACCACTGATTTGAAAATATTGACTCTCATCGGCCCTACCCGTAAAATAATCGTAACGATATTGGACGGTATGAGACAAAGAGGTGGAAAACTGAACGGGTTCACGACCCCCCATCCACGGTTCGGCAAAACTAAAACTGTAAGTGTTATAAAATTGACTGGCTTGTAGTCTCAAGCTTAAATTCTGACCATCTCCCATGGGCAGGGGTTTGTAGGTATCAAAGTTGAAAATATTTTTGAGTGAAAAGTTATTAAAGGACAGTCCAAGGGTTCCTATAAACCCTCCGCCTCCATAGCCTCCTTGAAGTTCAATTTGGCTTGCTCCTGCCTCGGTCAAACTGTATTCGATATCTACCGTTCCAGCCGTAGGGTCCACATTATTAAATTCTGGATTGATGTTTTCTGCATCAAAAAAGCCTAGTTGCCCTAATTCTCTAACCGTTCTGACCACCATATCTTTACTATACAATTCACCGGGTTTGGTTCTCAATTCCCTATAAATTACGTGATCGTTAGTTTTGGTATTTCCTTTAACAGATATTTTGTTAAAACTGGCCAATTTCCCTTCGCTCACTCTTATTTCAAAATTGATGGTGTCATTTTCAGCACTTACCTCTACGGCATTGATATTGGAAAATAAATAACCATTGTTTTGATAGAGATTGGTAATATCGTTGGCATCAGGTTTTTCGTCGGCAATTCGTTTTTTTAACAATACCCCATCGTAAGGGTCTCCTTTTTTGATGCCCAATACCTGACTGAGTTGATAATCATTATAAACCGAATTTCCTAAGTAGCTGATGTCACCAAAATAATAGCGATTGCCCTCTTCCATATCAAAGTTAATGGTGAGCGCATTGTCTTCGTTCATCACCATAGTGTCTTTTATGATCCTGGCATCGCGGTATCCTTTTTCTTTGTAAAAATCCAATAGATCCTGTTTACCATTTTCAAATTCTTCTTCTATGAATTTGGATTTTTTCCAAAACCTGAGGGGAGACTTCTTTTTGGTCTTTTTAAGTTTAGAACGGAGTTTTTTATCACTAAAAATTTCGTTTCCTTCAAAGTTGATGTCTTTAATTTTTACCCGACCACCAAGGTCTACATTGACCACCATTTTGTAGGTATTGGCACTAGTAGAGTCTTTGATGGTGTTGAGAACCACCTTAGTATTGAGAAAACCGTCTTTTTGAAATTTAGTAACAATATAATTTTTAGTATTGGTCAAAAAACTTTCCGAGAGTTTTTTCCCCGACTTTAGCTCTGTTTCAGTGATTAAAGGTTCAATTTTTCCTTTTTTAATACCGTTGATTTTTACATCACTTAGTGCAGGTAGTTCTTCGATTTCAATTTCCAGTGACACACGATCTTCCTCTATTTGGGTAATGTAAAAGCTGATATCACTGAAGAGCTGGAGGTTCCAAAGTTTATTAATCACTGAACTGATTTCGTCGCCGGGAATATTGATTTTTTGCCCTTTTCGTAATTGACTGTAGGAAATAACAGTCTGATCACTGAAGGTCTTGATCCCACTAACAGTGATAGTGTCAAGGGTATACAATTTCCCTTTGACGTATTGTTCAAGATTTTGCCCATGAGCAGAGAAAATACTCAATAATAAAAATGAGCATAAGGCGATAAAGTGCGGGTATGATAATTTACCCAAGCAGTTGCTTACTTGTTTTTCCAAATCTGCGCTCTCTTTTTTGGTAATTGGTTAATGCTTTGTGTAAATGTTTTTTTGTAAAATCAGGCCAAAGTACTTTAGTAAAATACAATTCGGCATAGGCAATTTGCCATAATAAAAAATTACTGATTCTTTTTTCTCCACTGGTTCGAATCAGCAAATCCACATCAGGCAAATTCTGTGTATAAAGATGCTTATTAATAATGAATTGGTCAATTTTTTCTGGAGAAATTATATTATTTTTAACTTTGATAGCTAGTTGTTTCAGTGCATTAGCGAGCTCTTCTCGCCCTCCATAACTCAATGCCAAAGTCAATGTCATTTCGTTATTGTTTTGGGTTTTTTCCACCACATAGTGCAATTCTTTTTGAACGATTTTGGGAAGTTGATGTAAATTGCCAATCACATTCAATTTGATGCGATTTTTGAGAAGCTTTTCAAATTCACTTTTTAGGGTACTGACTAGTAACTTCATCAACACCCCGATCTCCTCTTGGGGTCTGCTCCAGTTTTCTGTAGAAAAAGCGTAAAGGGTCAAGTGTTCAATTTTGAGTTGCACTGCTTCCTCCACCACCTCTTGAACTGCTTTTACGCCGTGCGAGTGACCTTGAATTCTGTTTTTGCCTTTTTTTTCAGCCCAACGGCCATTCCCATCCATAATAATGGCGAGGTGTTTTGGCATATCATTTTTAAAATTGCTCATGATCATTCTTTACAATAACACGGCAGATCGCCAAAGGTAAATGAAATTGTTAAACCTGTAAAAACATACCAGTCATTATTCTGTAAATTTCCAAATTTTAAATTGTTGGGGATGCTGGCTTCTGTTTCTGGAGCACTTCCATCCAAGTTGTCTGATAAAGTATAGCGTGCTCCTATTTCTAAGCCCAATATGACAAAAGGAGAAATATTGCTTTTTATGCCTACTATGGCAGGTATTACTAAATCACCTCCTTTTCCGTACTCTATGGTTTCTAGGGAATTGGGTTTGTGATAGAACAAATTGTATCTGACAATACCAGCGCCCAAAAACAAATAGGGAGCCAATGTTTTTTCGCTTTCATGAAGATTGAAATCCATATAATTGATTTCTACCCCTACCGAAAATTCCATGATTTGATTTTCAAAGCGATACCTACGGTTGAAGCGTGCCACATCCACTGGGGAATAGTCACTTTTTTTGACATTCATGATCATAGCATTGGCTCTAAAAGAATAGCGGGTGGTGCGGTTCCATTTATAGACCAAACCAAAAGCGGGATTTTCTGGAAAAACAAAATAGGAAGATCCCAAGTCTCCAATATAATTCCCTGCACCCAAAAATGCACCTAACTCATGAAATTGCGCCCTGGTTTGGAGGGAAAAGCAGAGGAGAACGGTAAAAAGCCACAACCTTTTCATTTAAGTTAGGGGTATAAAAATTAGGGGCATTAATTTTAGCCATTATTACCCATAATCTTAAACTTACAAATGCTTGAATTATTGCCTGTTTCGGGCATCATAGCCCCAAAAAAGTTTATCGCGAAGTGTCTTAAAATAATTGTCCCCATCCAATTCAACGGTAAATACAGAAAAAGGGGCTTTTTTGATGCTGATTAGCGTACCATTTTCAAGGGTAAAAATACGTGAATCTAATGACAACAAATGATCTTCACCTCGACCGTCCACACTGATTTCAATTTCAGCTTTGTCGGGAACCACCAACGGTCGGATATTCAAATTGTGAGGGGCAATGGGATTGAGGACAATTCCCTCGGTTTCTGGAGTCAAAATAGGCCCACCACTGCTCAGGGAATAGCCTGTTGATCCTGTTGGGGTTGAAATGATCAAACCATCGGCCCAGTAGGTCGTCAAATACTCCTTGTCGATTTGAGTAGCGATACTCAACATGGCAGTTGTATTTTTTCGATTGATACTGATTTCGTTCAGCGCATACCCAAATTTTTCAATCTCAACAGAAGGGCTGGAGAGTTCCACGGCCAGTAAAGCTCGCTTTACCAATTTATACTTTTCAGCAAAAAACTTATCCAAAGCTTCGTTGAGCGATTCTTTTTGAAGACTGGTCAAAAACCCCAAACGACCCGTATTGATCCCTAAAATCGGAATTTCGGTATCTTTTACAAAGGTAATGGAGCGCAATAAAGTGCCATCACCCCCTATAGAGAACAAATAGTCGTTTTTGGTATCGATGGTGGCCTGTGCATCGAATGCATCATAGGCTTTAGCTTTTTCGGGCAAATGAGTAGACAATCGTTGATCCAACGTCAAATGGTGTCCTTTGTTTTCCAAATAAGCAATAGTAGCCTTGGCAAATTCAATCGTTGCAGGCGTATCAAAGGCACAAAAAATTGCAATGTTCATCCCAGAAGCTTAGATTGTAAAATTACAAAACTTTATCGGGCTTGCATTTTGATCAGTGAAATTTAGCCGATGACAGTAATAGTTCTTAATTTTGTGCCCTAAACGGAAAACATGACCCAGTTAAGTGTTAATATTAATAAAATCGCTTCGCTTAGAAATTCCCGTGGAGGGGACGTGCCCAATTTACTCAAAGTAGCCACAGACCTACAAAGCTATGGTGCACAAGGCATCACCATTCACCCCCGACCCGATCAACGACACATTCGATATGATGACGCTTTGGCTTTGCCCAGTGTATTGACCACTGAATTCAATATCGAAGGCAATCCCATTCCAAAATTCATCGATTTGGTTACCCAAATCAAACCCGATCAGGTGACCTTGGTACCTGATGCCGAAGATGCCATTACCTCCAATGCAGGTTGGGATACTATCAAACACAAAGATTTCCTGCTTGAGGTCATCAGTGAATTCAAAAGCCATGGGATCAGGACTTCTATTTTTGTAGACCCTGTTGAAAAGATTGTGGAAGGAGCAAAGATTACAGGGACAGATAGAATAGAATTATACACAGAGGCTTATGCCCAAAACTTTAAAAAAAATCCTAAAAAAGCGGTAGCCCCCTATACCGAAGCCGCAGTTCTTGCCAGTAATATAGGTATTGGGATTAATGCAGGTCACGATTTGAATTTGGAAAACACCGCTTTTTTTGCACAAAACGTTCCCCATTTACTGGAGGTTTCCATTGGGCATGCGCTGGTCAGTGAATCTCTTTATTTGGGTTTTGAAAACGTAGTCCCTATGTATTTACAACGCCTTTCGTGATGCCTGTTTTACACTCCAACATCATAGGATCGAGAGCCGATCACTTGGTTATTCTCCATGGATTTTTGGGTATGGGGGACAACTGGAAAACACACGCCAAAAATTTAGCCGAAAAGGGATACTGTGTTCACTTGGTGGACCAACGCAACCACGGACGAAGTTTTTGGAGCGGTGCGTTTGATTATGATATTATGGTGGAAGATTTGCTCAACTATTTGGATCACCACGCCTTGGAAGAGGTAATCTTATTGGGCCATTCTATGGGAGGAAAAACAGCCATGGGTTTTGCTCTGAAGAATGCCGACAGGGTTAAAAAATTAATTGTGGCAGATATTGCTCCCAAGTATTACGCCCCCCACCACCAACAGATTTTGGCCAGTTTAAGTACGCTAAATTTTGAACAAATTGACTCTCGAAAAGCTGCCGCCAAACATTTGGAACAATATGTTGCCGATATGGGTACCCGTCAGTTTTTACTCAAAAACCTTTATTGGGTTACTGATGGACAATTGGGACTGCGACCCAATATTGCGGTATTGAAAAATGCCGCCGAAGCCATAGGAGCTGCCATCACATCCGAAAATCAATTCTCAAAACCCACACTTTTCCTTTCGGGGGCAAACTCCAATTACATCAATTCAACTAGCGATAATCCTGCAATTTCACATTATTTTCCGCGGGTTCAATTCACTGAAATCAAAAATGCAGGACACTGGCTGCATGCCGAGCAACCACAATACTTTTTTAAAACCTTAATGCAGTGGTTGGATTAGTCCCATATTTATATTTTTTACACCTGAACACTAAAATGTGATAAAATATAACAAAATGTTATGATGTATAAACTCCCCTTACTTTTGCCCTGCTATTATGAAATCAGTTGTCCGTAAAGCCATAAAATCTGATGCTACTTCGATCTTATCCTTGATCGAGGAATTGGCCATTTTTGAAAAAGAGCCTGAAGCAGTAATTGTTACCAAAGCCCAAATTGAAAAGGATGGTTTTGGAGATCGCCCCTTATTTGAATGTTTTGTGGCAGAGCTGGAGGGTAAAGTCGTTGGGATGGCACTTTTTTATCCGAGATATTCCACTTGGAAAGGGCCTACATTTCACCTCGAGGACTTGATTGTAACAGCAAAAATGAAGGGCAAAGGAATCGGTACTCAATTGTACAATGCCTATTTAAAGCATGCCCATCAAGTGGGAGTAGAACGGGTTGAATGGGCCGTTTTGGATTGGAATCTACCAGCCATTGCTTTTTACAAGAAGAGTGGCGCTGCTGTGTTAGACGATTGGAGAACAGTGCAGATGGACAAAAAAAGCATAGACGACTATATTTTAAAAATTAACTCATAACAATGAAAATATTCAAGTTTGGAGGCGCTTCGGTCAAAGATGCCGATGGGGTCAAAAATATTCTTAGCGTTTTAAAACATACGGGTTTTGAAAACACTTTGATCGTGGTTTCGGCCATGGGCAAAACCACCAACGCTCTGGAGCAAGTGGTTCACTCCTTTTTTGAAAACAAGGAACAGTTTCCTCATGACCTGGAGCAGGTTAGGGGCAATCACCACCATATCATTGGGGATTTATTTCATGATGATAGCGTTGCAGTTCGCCAAAAGGTGGATGCTCTTTTTGATGGCGTTTTGAGCTTTTTAAACACCACCGACAATGAGGATTATAGTTTGGTTTATGACCAAGTAGTGAGTTTGGGGGAATTGGTTTCCACCACTATAATTAGTCATTACATGCAACGGGAAGAGATCGAAAATACTTGGTTAGACGCCCGGCAGTGTATCAAAACAGATGCTTATTTCCGTGATGCCAATTTGTATTGGACGGATACGGAAACTGCTATTCAAAAAGGAGTAGACGGTAAAAGTACTCTGATTTCACAAGGATTTATTGGTAGCGCTTCCAATGGATTGACTACCACCTTGGGACGTGAAGGATCCGATTACAGTGCAGCCATATTTGCCTATGCTCTTGGTGCCGAATCTGTCACCATTTGGAAGGATGTACCGGGTGTATTGAACGGCGATCCACGCCAGTTTAGTGATACTGTACTGTTGCATCAGATCTCCTATCGAGAGGCTATTGAATTGGCTTTTTACGGAGCATCAGTCATCCATCCTAAAACACTACAGCCACTCCAACGTAAGGAAATTCCCTTATATGTCAAATCTTTTGAGAACCCTGCCAACTTAGGGACAGCCGTGTCCAAGGGAAAAACTCTTGAGCCCATGGTTCCCTGCTATATTGTCAAAAAGGAACAAACCCTTTTGAAGTTGTCTTCCAAAGATTTTTCATTTATCGTGGAAGAGAACATTAGTGAGATTTTTGCTTTGCTACATCAATATCAGATGCGGGTGGAGATGATTCAAAACTCAGCGATAAGTTTTTCAATATGTATTTACAATAAATATAGTAAGCTAGAATCTTTGATGGAGGTCCTTCAAACAAAATTTAAAGTGAAGGTAACGGATGGGGTTTCACTCTATACCATCCGTCATTTTGACAAGCCTGCTGTCAACTTCATTAAAAGTTCGGTAGGTGAAATTCTACTGGAACAAAGAACGGTCAATACAGCCCAATTTGTTGTTAAGGAATAGGCTAAAAGAAAAGCTTTTTGATCTTATCTACAACAGTGGTAGCTAGTTTTACATGACTCTCCTGGGTCCAACCCGCGACATGGGGACTGAGCAGTACATTTTTTGCCTCCATAAGATATTGAAGAGCTGGTGGTAGGTTTTCTTGATTGAAAATAGAGGAGAAGGAGCGGGTTTCGTATTCTAAAACATCCAGTCCTGCACCTATGATTTTTTTTGATTTTAAGCCCGTGACCAAATCCTTTGTCACCACTGCCGACCCACGGCCCGTATTCAACAACCAAAAAGGATGGGCCATACTGTCGATGAATTTTTTGTCGATAAGACCACGGGTCAGATCGGTTTTAGGAATGTGTAGACTGATGACTTCAGACTGACTGATTAGGGTTTCCCAATTGACCTGTTGGGCATATTCATCCCCCACATTTTCCAAAATATCGTAGCAAAGGGTTCTGACATTAAAACCCGATATTCTTTTGGCGAAGCTTTTTCCGGTGTTTCCATAACCGATGATCCCTACGGTTCTACCCGAAAGTTCCCACCCTCGATGTCCTTCGCGATCCCATTGGCCTGATTGGATGGATGTATGTCCCACTCTTAGCTTGTTCATCAGTGCCAAGAGCATTGCCAAAGCGTGTTCTCCAACCGCATTTCGATTGCCTTCTGGGGCATTTAGTAAATGAATATTTCGAGATTCAACCGCTGGGACATCTATGTTTTCCAGTCCTGCTCCTATACGAGCAATGAATTTTAGTTTTTTGGCACAAGTCAAAAAAGTTTCGTCTATGGGGTATTTACTTCGAATGATAAGCCCGTCGTATTGATCCAATTTAGCCAATACTTCATCCAGAGAGTCATCATAAGCCAAATCATTTTGAATACCTAAAACTCGGAGTCCTTCGATCAGGGCAGGGTGGTTTTCCTCAAGGTGTAAGACTTTCATGCTTTGTGATTAGAAACCCAGAAAGATTTTGGCCATATAGAAGAAAAGAAAAATACCAAAGATGTCGTTGGCAGTGGTAATAAAGGGTCCAGTGGCGATGGCTGGATCAATTCCTCTTTTATTTAAAATAATGGGTACAAAAGTACCGATCAAGGCAGCTATGATGATAACGCCCATCATGGAGCCTGCGATGGTGAGACTGATGTCGAGGTCTTGTTGGATGATCTGGCCGAATACAATCAAAATCAGTGCAAGGGCCAAACCATTGATCAAACTTAAACCTACTTCTTTAAAAAGCAGATTGATTAATGATCCTTTGACAACGTTATTGGCCAAACCTTGAACGATGATAGCAGAGGATTGTACTCCCACATTTCCTGCCATGGC
>JABGSU010000186.1 GCA_018647605.1 Flavobacteriaceae bacterium
ATACAAAGAAAATAATAGAAATAAAAATGGGTAAAACAAGCTATATTTCAAGCCTTTTTGCAGACCTACTCTATACAAAATGTTGTAGCCCATATAATCTCTTTTTAAGAACTCTAGATAGAAAAATTATATTATAAATTGTGTGAGATTAATCAAATCACTATTTAGATGAAAATCTTTTTAAGCTATTTCTTTATCCTCTTTTTATACAGTTGCACCCAAAAGACAGGAACTCAAACCAACGTGTTAAATAGTTTGGAATCACCAATAATTTTTAAAGGGGATGATATTTCGGCCTATCGTGATCCTGCAGTTTTGTATCATGCTGACGTATTTTATTTGTTTTTCACTTTGGTAAGAAATGAAAATGGAAGTATTTATTCATATACGGCGGAGCGACATTCGGTAGATTTGAAAAAATGGAGCCCTGTGAAGATTCTTACCCCTAGAGACCAGTCCTTGAATTTCTGTAGTCCTGGTAATATTATAAGGCACAAAGATGATTGGATTTTATGTCTTCAAACTTATCCTCGTCCCAACCATACAAAGGATCAAGAGGTACGCTATGGCAATAGCGATGCAAGAGTATATACCATTCGCAGCAAAGACCTAAAAAATTGGAGTGAACCAAAAATAATCAAAGTAAAAGGCCCCGATGTGAAAATCACGGATATGGGAAGAATGATTGATCCTTATATATTGGAGGATAAAGATGAAAGAGGAAAGTGGTGGTGCTTTTACAAGCAAAATGGTGTAAGTATGTCCTACAGTTATGACCTGCAAAACTGGACCTTTTTTGGAAACACAGAGTCGGGCGAAAATGTATGTGTTTTGAACGAGAACAACGAATATCTCTTGTTTCATTCTCCACACAATGGAATAGCGATTAAACGCTCTACTAATTTAAGTAGCTGGAATGATTGGGGAAAGCTCATTACATTGGGACAAGAAAAGTGGAACTGGGCAAAAGGAAGAATTACTGCCGGAGCAGTAGTGAACCTAAAAGAAAAAGCAAATTTAAATAAGTATATCATGTTTTATCATGGTTCAGGTCCCAAATCAGAAAAAGAGGGAGATTTTGATAAAAATGCGTCAATTGGAATTGCCTGGAGTGATGATCTTCTCAATTGGGACTGGCCAGGGAAAAATAATTAGATTAACTTATAATTTAAACCGCTAACTAAAAAAACAAAGTTTACCCTATGAAACGGCGATCATTTTTTAAAAAAGCTTCTACGGCCCTAGTGGGTTTGGGACTTACCACTCATTCATGTACCAATACAATTAATAGGAAGGTCAAGCAGCCCCTTAAGGTTTTTACTACCATAGATCAGCAAGAAGTGTCCTTTTACGCCAATGTCATTAATGAATCAGTCAAAGTAGTTCATATAGCCGATACGCATTTATTTAAAGATGACAAAAGGGGAATCCCTTATCAAGAATTTAGCAATAGGATGGCAAAAGCCTATAACCAAACAAAACATTTTAAAACAGGAGAAAGTACAAATCCAGAAGAAGCTTTTGAACAAACACTTGCCTTTGCAAAAGAGGTTGATGCCGATGTAATCACTTTGATTGGAGATATCTTTAGTTTTCCATCGGAAGCAGCAATAGCTTGGGTGCTTGCAAAATTAAAAGATACAGGTATACCCTACATTTATACCGCTGGAAATCACGATTGGCATTATGAGGGGATGGAAGGTACTATGGAGTCTTTACGTGATACATGGATTGAAAAGCGATTGTTGCCCTTATATCAAGGCAATCACCCTTTGATGGCGGCATATGATGTCAAAGGAATCCGTTTTTTGGCCATTGATAATTCAACCTATCAAATAAATGACGATCAATTGGCTTTCTTTACAGAGCAAGTAGAAAGTGGGGTTCCATTGGTTTTATTGGTTCATATTCCTATGTATGCTCCGGGAAAAAAAATTGGGTTTGGTTGTGGAAATCCGAATTGGGGAGCGGCAACAGATCGCAATTTTGAATTAGAAAGACGGCCCAAATGGCCAGAAAGTGGTCATACTCAAACCACCCTCGATTTTCACAAGAAAGTTTTTTCGGCTCCAAATTTGTTGGGTGTCTTTACAGGACACATCCACCGAAACTCTATTGAAATCATCAAAGGAAAACCTCAAATCGTTGCAGATGATAACGCGAGTGGAGGTTATTTATACATCAACTTTTTACCCATAAATGATCAAGATAAAAGGTTGGTTTCGTAATTGTTGATGATGAACAAATAACAGACACTGAAGGTGATTTTGAAGAAATTCCTTATTTAGGATTAATTATGGTTGTTTTTTACATTAGCGAAACAATTAGATCTCCTCTAAATTATAACATAACCTTCCATTGAAATTTTGTTATCGGTATTAGGTTTGAAAAATAAAAAGATGAATACAACCCTAAAAACACTACTACTTTTTTTGTCGCTTGGGGGAGTCATATTTATTTTTTACATCTTTCAAGCCTCACACCAAAATCCTAAATATAGAACTGAAAAGATTAGTGAAATTGATAATAAAATTGAGAAAAAAATCAAAACAACCTACGATGAAGCAAATTTAGAATCACATATTCATTTCGAAATTTTCCGAAAGGCAATGATCGGTTTTTACCATATAGAAGATTTGAAATTTAGAGATAGAATTGTGATTATAGACTACTCTAAACCCTCTACTGAGGAACGTTTTTATGTGGTAGATCTTGAAAATAAAAAACTTTTGTATGAATGTTGGGTTGCCCATGGTATAAATTCAGGAGAAGATTATGCCACCCTTTTTTCGAATGTTCAAAATTCCAAAACATCAAGCCTTGGACTGTTCCTAACTGCCGAAACCTACCAAGGAAAAAATGGCTTTTCCCTGAGACTGGATGGGGTCGAAAAGGGCATCAATCATAATGCAAGAAAAAGAGACATAGTGATTCATGGAGCAGATTATGTTAGTGGAGAATTTATTCATAAAGAGGGAAGATTGGGGAGAAGTTGGGGATGCCCAGCATTACCCAATACCCTATCAGATGAAATCATAAAGGCCATATCGGGTGGAAGATGCCTTTTTATTTTCGCCAATGATGAACGTTATTTCTCAGATTCCCATTATACGATTAAAAACAATAGTTAAAAAAGGTATTACTTTATCTTAACCATAAGGCTTTATAAAAATTCCTTTTTCCAATCTATTTTTTTTTAAATTGAACTATAAAATAACCAGCACTTATATTCAAAACAAAAATTCTATCGTTGAGCCTAAAACTTTATAGTATTACTAAAAGAAATTGAAAAAAATGAATATCAAACCCTTATTACTAGCACTTTCTCTTACCATTTTGGCCTGTAAAATGAGTGCTCCACCCGAACTTTCCCCCAATACTGTAGTCCCAACAGTTACATTGATTGAATATCAAGAAATGGAATTGATCGGATTCATCCATTTTACGGTCAACACATTTACCGACAAGGAATGGGGCTATGGAGACGAAAGTCCTGAAATCTTTAATCCTAGTGAGTTGGACGTTGAACAATGGGTTAAAACCGCAAAAGCTGCTGGGATGAAACAGTTGATTCTTACCGCCAAACACCACGATGGTTTTTGCCTTTGGCCAAGCCAATATACTGAGCACAGTGTTAAAAATAGTCCATATAAAGAAGGAAAAGGCGATGTAGTGGGAGAATTTGTGACAGCTTGTGATAAATACGGCCTCAAAGCAGGGCTTTATTTATCGCCTTGGGACAGAAATCACAAAGACTATGGAACCCAGGTTTATATTACCTATTACAAAAATCAACTGAAGGAATTGCTTACCCAATATGGAGAGATCAATGAAATCTGGTTCGATGGGGCAAATGGAGGTGATGGTTACTATGGAGGAGCCAACGAAATCCGAAAAATTGACCGAGACACTTATTACGGTTGGGAAAAAATCATTGCCTTTGTCAAAGATTTACAACCCCAAATTAAAATCTTTTCCGATGCAGGACCAGATTTACACTGGATTGGTAACGAAAAAGGGTTTGCTGGAGCCACTTTTTGGTCCACCATCAACACGGATAAACTCACTATAGGGGCCTCCAAAACCGATTATCTCAATTCAGGAGACCCAGAAGGAACCCAATGGATTGTTGGACAATGTGATGTTTCCATTCGTCCAGGATGGTTTTACCACTCCGATCAAGACAGCTTGGTTAAAACCCCACAGCAATTGGTTGATATTTATTATAAATCGGTTGGACGAAACGCCCTATTGTTGCTCAACCTACCTCCAGACAAAAGAGGACTCATACACGAAAATGACGTAAAATCCTTGACCGAATTTAAAACTATTATTGACGAATCACTGTCCACTGACCTGGCATTAGGTCAAAACGCTTCGGCGAATAACTTCCGATTAGAACACTCCAAATTTTTACCCTCTAATACCCTAGATGGTGATTCAACAACCTATTGGGCAACTGATGATGGTGTATTTCCCGCGACCCTAGAAATTGAATTAAAAGAAAAAACAACTTTGGACCGTATTATGATCCAAGAACCCATCCGACTCGGGCAACGCGTCAGCCAATTTGAAATTGACCTAATGGATGCCAATGGCTGGACCACTGTATTTAAGGGAACTACCATTGGTTATAAAAGAATACTCAGGATTCCTGAAATAAAAACCAGCAAAGTCAGACTACGAATTTTAGAAGCAAACAATACCGTAGCCATATCCAAATTAGGACTCTTCAAGTCTTCTACTCAAGAAAATTCACAATAAAACTTAATAAAATGAAAATCAAATTATTATTCTTATTTATCCTAAGCATAACAATCTCGTGCGAGCTCCAAAATCGCGAAGGAGATTTTAAAATATTGCCCCATCCTCAAGAATGGATCATCAGTGGAAACAGTTCCCTTGATGCATCCGACATTAAATACTACTTCAACGCCTCTGATCATGCCCTTCCTCCAGGAAGTGATTTTTTAGCAGATGTCAAATCTACAGATGATAAAAATCAAGCACAATTGGTTTATACCGTCAACACAGAACTAGACGTTAAAGCTGAAGGCTATATGATGGATATTGGTACAAATCAGATACAAATTACTGCTAAAGATCAAGCAGGGTTACTATACGGTTTAGCTACTTTGGAGCAGTTGATAGAAGACGCAAAAGAACAAAAAGTTAAACTCCCCACCTGTCAAATCAAAGACTATCCGCTACTCTCCTACCGAGCCATTCATTGGGACATCAAGCACCACAGGGAAACCCTAGAGTATTATTATGGGCTAATTAATAAACTAAAAAAATATAAAATCAATGCCATTATAGCAGAGGTAGAAGATAAAATCAAATACAAACGCCAACCGCTGGTAGGTTCATCCGATGCTTTGACCATTGAGGAATGGAAAAAGCTGAGTGAATATGCCCATGAGCGTAACATTTCTATTTCTCCTTTGGTACAGGGCTTGGGTCATGCTTCTTTTGTCCTAAAACACGAAAAATACAAAGACTTAAGGGATGACCCAGAAAGCGATTGGGCTTTTAATCCACTCGATCCTAAAACCTATGAAGTGCAATATGATCTTTATAGAGATGCCTTGGAAGCCCTTCCCCATGGAAAATATCTTCATGTAGGAGGAGACGAAGTAAAAACAACAGGGAGAAATAGTGGAAAATCGGCCCTCGAGTTGCAATTAATTTGGTTGAATAAAGTATGTCAATTTGCCGAGGAGGCTGGAAGAACACCCATCTTTTGGGATGATATGCCACTAAAGCAAACAGGTGTTTATCGCCCCATGTTCAGACCCGAAATGAGCAAAGCCAAAGTGGACAGTATTTGGAATACCAATCAAGAAAAACTAGAGGCTTTTTTACCTCAGTTTCCGAAAAACTGTATCTATATGCGCTGGAACTATCACAGTCCCGAAGCCTATGGAAATACCAAAACCATGCAATGGTTTAAAGATCATGGATTAAAGGTGATGGGGGCCACTGCTGGACAAACCCGATGGGTATTGATGCCACAAAGAGAGAGTAATATGGACAATATTCGTTCTTTTGCTCTTTCCTCAATAGAAATAGGACTCAACGGACTTCTCTTGACCCTTTGGGATGATGACTCACCACATTTTGAATTGTATCATCGAGGTATAATTGCCTTTGCCAACGACACTTGGTCTGGAGATCAATTAAGTAAAAGTGAGTTGAAAAAAGCCTACCGTCAACGTGAATTTTCCCACTCCCTATCCGAAGAAGCTTTCGCTTTTATCGATTCCTTGGAACAACCCGTTGGCCAATGGAAAAATATTCTGTTGAAAGGAAACAAAAGAAACTACCTCATGGAAATGGGAAAACCCGAGGAAGAAGGTTTGATCAGTCTTCCCAATACTGCAAAACCCGGACAATGGACGATTGACCATCAAGAAAGACTAACTCAAGCCAAAAAAATAATCGAAAGCACTAAAAAAGTTAGCTTAAAAATTCAACAGATGCAAAAGCTCACGCAAAGGAATCTCTATACTTTGGAGGTATATCAAAGGGTAAACGAATTGGTTCAACTGACTCCCAAAATTTTATTGGGCTTAAGACGTTTTGATCAGGCTTCAAATACTGAAGAGCGCATTATTGAAAAAGCAAAAATCATTGAATTAAGAAAAGGTTTTTATAAGTTAAGAGACGAAATCGAAAAAACATATTCCAAAACAAGGGTAATTCACAAACCTCAAGACTACCTTTTGGATCAAGATCACCACCACCATTTAGCGAACCAATTGCATGCCTTTGATTGGCAGTTTTATCCTGAATTATTAATGTTCGATAAAATCAATAATCAACTTAGCTGGGAAAAGAAAAGAATCGATTAAAACAAATAATAATCAGTCTCAGATCAAATTAATAACCCAATATTTTTATGATACAATCCTACAAAAAGAAATTTAAACCCGAAGAAAACTACGATACTATTGTTATCGGTTCAGGGATTGGAGGACTGACCACTGCCGCTTTTCTGGCCAAAGAAGGTAAAAAAGTTTTAGTATTGGAAAGGCATTATACTGCTGGTGGATTCACTCATGTTTCTAAAAGAAAAGGATACGAGTGGGATGTGGGAAGGGTATATGATCGCATCATCATTGGTAAAAAAGAATATGAGTTTGTCAAAGGAGTAGAACAATTTAAAAATCAATTGTTTACCTATTTTCCTGAAGAAAAAGCAGCCATCACAAAATATGTAGATTTGGTGTTTGCTGTTGTAAAATCCATGGGATCATTTTACAGTGCAAAAGCACTTCCTCCAATATTTTCGAGATTCTTTGGAGGAAAAATGAGAAAAAAATATTTGCACTACGCCACCAAAACAACCCATGAAGTACTGCAATCAATCACCCAAAACGAAACTTTAATCAAGGTACTTACAGGCCAATATGGTGACTATGGCTTACCTCCTAAAAAAAGTAGTTTTGCCATGCATGCAGCTGTGGTAAGGCATTATTTGAATGGAGGTAGTTTCCCAATTGGAGGTTCTTCTCAAATAGTTAAAACCATTGATCCTGTTATAGAAAAGGCTGGAGGTACCATCTTAATCAATGCTGAAGTAGATCAAATACTTATTCAAAAAAATTGAGCCTTAGGGGTGCAAATGAAAGATGGACAGACTTTTAATGCCCAAAATGTAGTAAGCAGTACTGGAATTTTCAACACTTATGAAAAGCTCATTCCCCCATCGGTTTTGGAAAGGCACCAATTACATAAACAACTCAAAAAAGTAAATCCTTCCGTAGCCCATGCTTGTTTGTACATTGGATTGAAAGGCAGTCCAGAAGCACTTCAATTGCCCAAAAATAACTTGTGGATTTATCCCGAAAAGGGTGATAACGACAGTATCGTGGATCGCTATCTAAAAGATCCAAAAAAGCATTCCCAGTGGTTTACATTTCCTTTCCTGCCGCCAAAGACCCGAGTTGGTCTGAGCGATATCCCACCGAAGTACCATCGATATAATCACCTTGCTGCTTTCGATTTGGTCAGCCAATGGCAAGGGACTCAATGGATGAAAAGAGGAAAAAAATACGAGAGATTAAAAGCAACAATGACCAAAAGATTGCTAGAAGTACTTTTCAAACAATTACCTCATCTGAAAGACAAAATTGATCACCATGAACTCTCTACGCCATTGACAACTCAAAACTTTGTCAACTACAAAGAAGGAGAAATCTATGGTATTGATCATACCCCTGAACGGTACAAACAAAAATTTTTAAAGCCTCGTACGCCTATCAGAAATTTTTATTTGTCGGGCCAAGACATTGTCTCAGCTGGAATAGGAGGGGCTATGTTTTCGGGCGTAGTGAAGGCTTCAGCCATGCAGGGTAAAAACTTAGTCAAAAAAATTTACCACTCGAAAAAATAAAACCTTTCTAAAGGATATAATCAGAAGAAACAAAGTTTGACTCGTTAGAGTTTAACAAAGACTCTAGGATTTCGTTGTTGTAAGGATTGTCTTTTGAAGCCACGAATGATCTGATGGAAAATGATCTCAAAGCATCAAATACACTTAGCGTACTTACTGCAGAATTTTTTCTACCAGTAAAGGGATAAACATCTGGTCCCCTCTGACATGCACTATTGAGGTTAACACGACAAACCAAATTAGCCAAAATATCAATAAGTGGACCAATTTTTCTAACGTCTCGTCCAAACAAACTTACCTGCTGCCCATAATCAGAAGCAGCCATGGCATCCAAAGGTTCATTGATGTCTTTGTAAGGAATGATTGGAACGACAGGCCCAAATTGTTCCTCGTGGTACAAATTCATATCATCGTTAACAGGATACATTACCGCTGGGTAAGTATAATTGTATGTCATCTCTCCCCCTTTTTTGTTCATTACTTTAGCCCCTTTCGATACGGCGTCCTCAATGAGGTCTTTGATATATTGTGGCTTATTAGGCTCAGGAAGAGGTGTCAAAAAGACATCTTTTTCCCAAGGTAGTCCATAATTTAAATGGTCTACTGCTTCGGAGAATTTTTTATTGAACTCATCTATGATAGACTCATGAACATAAAGTACTTTGAGAGCAGTACAGCGTTGACCGTTATAGGAAAGCGTCCCAGAAATACATTCTTTTACGGTGTGATCTAAATCTGCATCAGGTAATACAACCCCTGGGTTTTTGGCTTCCAATCCAAGTACCAATCGCAGTCTGTTTTTATTAGGATGTTCGTCTTGAAGTGCAACAGCAGATGAGCTATGACCAATCAAAGCCAAAACATCGACATGTCCTGTTTTCATAATGGGCTGGGCGATCTTTCTCCCGCGTCCAAAAAGAATATTTACCACCCCAGGAGGAAAGCATTCCTGAAATGCTTTGAGTAAAGGGGTAATCAAAAGTACACCGTGTTTGGCGGGTTTGAATACGGCTGAATTCCCCATTACGATAGCAGGGATTAACAGACAAAAGGTTTCATTAAGGGGATAGTTGTAAGGCCCCAAACACAAGACTACTCCCAAAGGACTTCTCCTGATATGGGCATGGATGCCCCCTTCTTTTTCAAACTTGGCACTTTTTTGATCTAACTTTTTATAGGCTTCTACAGTATCGTAGATATAATCCACCGTGCGATCAAATTCTTTTTGTGAATCATTTAATGATTTTCCGATTTCCCACATCAACAATTTAACAATTTCCTCGCGGTGGTTTTTCATTTTATCAGCAAATCGTTCCAAACAATTCAACCGTTCTCTAACACGCATGGTAGGCCACTGTCCTTTTCCTCTGTCAAAAGCTTTTTTGGCTGACTCCAATGCCTGAAGGGCTGGTTCAGACTCCATATCGGGTACAGAACCCAAAAGAGTAGGAGTCATTTCTCCCTTTTCGTTTTCGGTTCTAATGGTGGAGTAAACCTCTGCCATATTGCCATTCCAAGTTTTCAATTCTCCATCAATAAGATATTGATTGAAATTAGTTACTTGTGGGCGGTAAGCCTCAGGAATGTCGTTAAGGTTTAGATTAGCTGTTGAGGGATAAGTCAAAGCTTTGCTCATTACAATGGTTTTGTTTTATTTTTCTAATTCAAAGTTAAACAATTTTTAAAACCTAAGGCTAAGAAATAGTACTCCTAAAAACCCCTTAACTAAATATTAACTTCTATACAATTGCAAACAGGTGATTTCAATCTACTGTTAAACAATTTTTTTCATAGCGGTCATGGACTCTCTCAAATCATAGCCAATAATTTCTACGGGGTGGAAACGAATGATTTCATTGACATCAATCAACTGACGGTTGTCAACTCCATTACCTTTTCCTTCGGCAAATGCTTTGCCAATGACATCGGTATCGATCTCTTTCATAAAATCCACCAATAAAGGTTTTGCAGCATGATCAAACAAATAGCATCCATATTCTGCAGTATCAGAGATCACTCGATTCATTTCGAATAATTTTTTTCGAGCAATGGTATTGGCAATTAATGGTGTTTCGTGCAATGATTCATAGTAAGCAGATTCTTCCTTAATACCTGAAGCTACCATCGTATCAAAGGCCAATTCTACACCGGCACGAACAAAGGCTACCATCAAGACTCCGTGGTCAAAATATTCTTGATCCGTAATTTCTTGATCGGTAATGGTTGTTTTTTCAAAGGCAGTTTCTCCCGTAACAGCTCTCCACTCCAAAAGATTTTTATCGTCATTGGCCCAATCTTCCATCATGGTTTTGGAAAAATGACCCGACATAATATCGTCCATGTGTTTTTGAAACAACGGAGAGAGTATTTCTTTCAAGTTTTCCGAAAGTTCAAAAGCTTTAATTTTTGCAGGATTGGACAAACGGTCCATCATATTGGTGATCCCTCCATGTTTGAGGGCTTCGGTAATGGTTTCCCAACCGTATTGGATCAATTTGGCAGCATAAGCTGGATCAATTCCTTTTTCAACCATTTTGTCAAAACTGAGAATGGAACC
>JABGSU010000187.1 GCA_018647605.1 Flavobacteriaceae bacterium
AGGGAAGGGTGACCAAAGTATGTTCCCATATCAAATTCAGCGTTGCGCCTCCACTTTTCAGATCAGAAAAAGTAATGGTAAAGCTTTCTACCATAGGATCAAAATAGACCGATGGGACGGATAAGCTAAGGACTACCTGGTCTTCTTCCCAGTTACTGGAGGCATCACCCATATTGTTTTTCTTATAAAAATAAACCTCCCATTGGTCAGCCGATGGACGGGTGTACAAAGCATATTTTCCAGCGGCCAAAGATTTGCCTACTATATTTATTGGATCTGAAAAAGATACCGTTGTATTCTTATTGGCACCTGTTCTCCAGATGTCTCCATAACGAACCAATCCACCAATAATCTTTCTTCCACGGGCAGAGGGTCGGGAATAATCCACTTCAACTGTGGTTAACCCCACCTTCTGGGAAATAGTACTTCTAGGGCTAGGTTGGGGTGTGGTAACTTGGGCAAAAGTACCCATGTAAATAAAACTGAAAATTAAAATGTAAGTAAGTCTCATGATTGATTTTTTTTCAAATTTATAAAACCTTCCTAAAAAACCCTCTTGATAAAATGTTTATGTGTTGTTTAATTATTTGAATAAATTGTTAAACAATTTGTATCTTTGAAATATAATCACATTATGAAGATATATCGCCTTCACGAAAAACAGAACCTACCTATAAATATGGAGGAGGCCTGGACCTTTCTTTGTGACCCTAAAAATTTAAAGACGATTACACCCGATTATATGGGCTTTGAAATCTTGGGAGGTGACGAAAAGATGATGTATCCCGGTCAGATCATCAAATATATCGTAACCCCAGTTTTGGGCATTCCTACCCAGTGGGTAACAGAAATTACTCATGTCAAAGAAGGAGAATATTTTGTTGACGAACAGCGATTTGGACCCTATGCCTTGTGGCATCACAAACATTTTATTCGACCCATAAAAAATGGGATTGAAATGGAAGATATTATTGACTACAAAATACCCTTGGGAATTTTAGGACAAATGGTTCATCCCATCATAGTCAAACCCAAACTAAAAGAAATATTTCATTACCGTCAAAAAAAACTAGTTGAACTATTTGGAGATTATAAAAATTAGCAAGTGAAAAAAAATATTCTAATTATCGGAGGAAGTTCTGGAATTGGTTTGGCCTTGGTCAAGCAACTCAGTGAAAATCATACCCTTTTTGTTGCCAGCCGATCCTATGAAAATCTAAACGGACTATCGGTCACTCATATCCCCTTTGATGTAGAAACTGATGAATTGGATTCTTCTGTTCTACCCGATACGTTGCATGGCTTGGTCTATTGTCCTGGGACGATCAATCTCAGACCTTTTAAAGGACTAAAGCCAGAAGTATTTGCAAAAGATTTTTCAATCAATGTAATGGGTGCAATTAAGACAGTACAGGCTACTTTAGCGCCATTACAAAATGGCGATACTCCTGCCAGTGTGGTATTTTTTAGCACTGTAGCGGTAGGCACAGGTATGCCTTTCCACGCATCGGTAGCCACTGCCAAAGGTGCGTTAGAGGGACTCTCTCGTTCCCTAGCAGCAGAATTAGCCCCAAAAATACGATTCAATGTCATTGCGCCCTCCTTGGTTGATACCCCACTGGCGGAAAAGTTTTTGAATAACGATACTAAAAAAGCCAATGCAGCAGCCAGACATCCTATGCAACGGGTGGGAAAGCCAGAAGAAATTGCCGAAATGACAATGTTTTTATTAAGTGATAATAGCAGTTGGATGACTGCACAAACCCTAACCATTGATGGTGGGATAGGGAGTATAAAAAGTTAAGTAGGATGGAAAAGTTCAATATTTTTTGGTTTCGAAGAGATCTAAGAATCCATGACAATAAAGGGCTTTATGAAGCACTTAATGGATCAAATAGAGTGATTCCCATATTTATCTATGATACAGAGATCACAGATAAATTAAAAAAGGAAGATCCCAGATTGACATTCATTGAAAATGCCTTGGGTGGCATCAATATCGCTATGAAGAGGAACAGATGCACGACTGGAATTTATCGGGGCACTCCCAAGGCTATTTTTAAAAAACTCATTCGTGAGTTTCCCATCGAAAATGTAATTGCCAATCACGATTATGAACCCTATGCACTTCAAAGAGATAAGGAGATTAAAAATCTACTCAAAGAAAAAGGTATTCACTTTACTACTTTCAAAGATCAAGTTATTTTTGAGAAAAATGAGGTGATCAAAGACGATGGTAAGCCTTATGTGGTCTATACCCCTTATTCTAGAAAATGGATTGCCAAGTTTGAAGCAGAGGGAATTGATCATTATCCCTCCGAA
>JABGSU010000188.1 GCA_018647605.1 Flavobacteriaceae bacterium
AAATTCTTGTCTTTTGATATGGTTCTTGTTATTAATATTGTTTCTAAAAAATCTCTTGGTGTAAAATTTAAGTTGAACTTTTCATAATAAGTGTCATTATATAATGAGTGTCAATTAAGTCTTTTGGAGTTAGACTTATGTTCGATATTTTCAATGAGTTATCTTCTAAAATAATAAAACGGTTATACAATTATAGTGTAACTGTTTTTGATTTATATCTTTCTATGATTGCCAGTTGTAATTCATTTTTATCCTTAACATTTGCTAAGTCATGATTATCAACAGGTTTAATATTGTGATGACTCCACAAGGCCAACTCTGTTATAACTGGAGTTAATGAAAGTCCTTTTTTAGTTAGAAAATAGTGATTGGTTTTTTGGTTGTCAGGCAATTTTTGTTTGACAATAAATCCTATTTTTTGAAGTATTTTTAACCTATTAGATAAAACACTTGGTACAATAGATTCATCGCTTTCGGAGAACTCTTTAAATGTTTTTTTTTGTTCCAATAGCATCAACTTTATAACAACAAGCGTCCATTTGTCTCCAACAATATCTAATGCTGAAGTTACAGGACAATTACACCTATAAAACTTATCTGAAATTGACATAAATATAAAAATATAATTATTACTATCAAAATAATAGTAATTTTAGTATTTTTGCTATCGAATCAAAAGTAATAATAAATAATCATATGAATAAAAACGTGTTGTTAACAGGGATATCTGGTTATATTGGTTTGCATTGCGCCAAAATTCTTTTAGAAAAAGGATATTCCGTAGTCGGTACAGTAAGAAGCACAAAAAAAGAAGAGGAGGTTATTAAGACCCTTAATTCAAATTCTGTTCCTATTGAAAACCTTTCTTTTACCCATTTGGATCTTAGTTCCGATAAAGGATGGGATTCTGCGCTATCTAATTGTAATTATGTAATGCACGTCGCTTCTCCTTTTACTGTAGAAAACCCTAAAAATGAGTCAGATATGCTTGGTCCTGCAGTAGATGGAACCCTTAGAGTACTAAAAGCTGCCAAAAAAAATGGGGTGAAACGAGTTGTTTTAACCAGCTCCACAGTCGCTATAATGGGGGGTAAAAAAACAGGCACAATTACACCAGAAGACTGGACTGACTTAAATTCGAAAAACATAAGTACTTATTTCAAAAGTAAAACATTGGCAGAGAAATCTGCATGGGATTTTATTAATAATCAATCAGGTAATCACTCATTAGAATTGGTCAGTATTAACCCGGGAGGAGTTTTTGGACCTCCACTTGGTAAAAATCTTTCGGGAGCTTCAATGTCCATGATTGTAAAAATTTTAGGTGGAAAAACTCCAATGGTGCCAAATACCTCCTTTCCAATGGTCGATGTACGTGATGTTGCCTATTTACATGTAGCCGCCCTAACAGAACCAAAAGCAGTTAACCAGCGTTTTATCGCAACAGAAAAAATAGGGAGAAGTTTTCAATCGGTATGCCAATTGCTTATTGACAATGGCTATAAAGGCCCTAGTACTAAATTAGCGCCAAATTTCATGTTGAAACTTTTGTCCATCTTTGACAGAGAGGCCAAAGGTATGTTGGCTATGCTCGATATGAATCTAAGTGCTGATAATTCTAAAACAATGGAAGTTTTTAATTGGAAACCCATTCCTTTTGAAAAAACACTTTTAGAAACAGCAGTATCAGTTAAAAAGATTACCTCACATTAATTATTAAACAGCACAACGGTTATACTATAACAGAAAAACCGTTAATAATTCCCCCTGAATAAAATCTAAGTTTATTTTAGTTAAATTCATTTAATAATGTTTTTGCTACCCATTTAAAACACCCTAATATGCAAAAACACAATAGGCTTGTTATCATAAATCTGAGTGTTTTTATGTAATTCATTGCCTAAAATAGAGAGATAGCGTTCTATTAATTTTTCATTATAAATTCTGCCATTAAAATTGTCAACTCTAAATCCTAAGGTGTAAAACTAATCTGCGATATATAAAAAGAGTTGTCTACTAAAAAAAACAAAACGTTTATCTATATATTTTTTATTTCGTCCAATTAATAAAGTATTGGTGTGTTACTTCTTTTTATATCTGACTAAGGCCTCTAAATAATAATAGTCGGCATAATTTAGGGGTACATCAATTTCATTGCCATGTGGAATACTTCCCACGCTGTGCTTTAAAATAAAATGTTTGTTTTCGCCCAGTTGAGCGGTGTATTGATCAGATGCCAAGGAGTTCATTATTTTATCTATTGCAGGACCAAAATCTTGATCAGAAAAATTATTTAATTCCAACAATGCAGAAACTGTGATGGCCGCCGCCGAAACATCTCTTGGTTCATTGGGTATTTTCGAGGCTTGGTAATCCCAATAAGGAATACCGTCTTTAGGGGTCTCTTTAAAGTTTATGATGTAATGAGCAATTTTTTCGGCTTGTTCCAAAAATACCTTATCCCTAGTATACCTATATGTAATGGTAAAACCATACAGTCCCCAAGCCTGTCCCCTTGCCCACGAACTATCATCCGCAGCTCCTTGAGCAGTATATTTTCCTCTTACCGCTCCGTTTTCAGAATCATAATCCACAACATGCACAGAACTATTATCTTCCCTAAAATGATTTTTGATCGTGGTATTGGCATGAGTGACTGCAGCCTCCTTGTATTTTGGATCATTTGTGAATTCACTTACCTTAAATAGCAATTCTAAATTCATCATATTGTCGATGATTACTGGAAATTTCCACCCCCTTTGGGACTGCCAACCTTTGTCGGTATCCCAACTTTTAATACATCCCACTACAGGATTAAATCTCGTCAATAAAGAGTCCGCCGCAGTGATCATGACTTCCTTGAAAGCTTTATTTTTGGTTAGTCTGAAACCGTTACCAAATGAACAATTGAATATGAATCCCAAGTCATGGTTAGTCGTTTTATATTTATGTTCTTGGAACATGTCCTGGAATTTTTCAGCAGCCTTTTTCCACTTTTCATCTTTTGTCTCTTCAAATAAATACCAGCAACTTCCTGGAAAAAATCCTTCCGTCCAATCAAAGTTGAGATGGGTCCAATGAAGATTACCTGTTTTGTCTATAGTTCTGGGAATTAGGTTTGCTTTTTCAGCGTCTTGCAATAAAAAACTAAGCTGGTTCTCTGCCTTTTGAATTGCTGTTTTAGGGTTTTCTTCTTTGACTCCTTTGCAGGAGATAGAAATTACAATTACACCCAATAACAAAGTCTTAATGAAACTCATAAATTTTACAATTAATTATTTTTCAATACCTACATGCCTAGATAGTCACAAATAAAAAAACTAAAGTTTTAATTCACAGTCTTATCTATATAAGTTGAAACTTATGGCCTTTCATTGATTTTAATATTGATAAATTTAAGTATACCCAATTAAAATTAGGGTAAAGATTCTCGAAATGAGAAGTAATTTTAACCGATTCAACGAGTATCTATTGAATGAGGTTTTTAATTAGGTTACTTCTCAAAGAATTTCGTTCCTCTTTTTGACTCAATAGTGTTTTTTTAAGTGAGGAAGTCAAGCGAATCGTATTCAACTGTTTTAGAAATGCTACTTGAGTAAAATAGTTGTAGGAATTCAGCCGTTTTGCAAAGTATTCTTGGGTTATGGAATCTCTGAAAATTTCTTTGGGCATTTTTTCAATTGACTTTTTGACAAAATACCCTTTGTTGGACGTAATCATTTGAAGAATCTCATCTCGGTAGGTCAAAAAATCATTAGGTTTTAGGTTGTTGATTATAAAATAATTAACTGCCAAATCCTGTTGATTGACCATTTTATTTATCAATTTTTTATCAAATAAGTCGATGGTCATTTTGGTAATGCTGTCTGTGAATTTTTGATTGGCAAGCTGCCAAAGGGTGTAACAGGAATATACTCCCCCACCGACAACAATATCGTTTATTGCTCTGATGGTGGCTCCTGTAAAGCCATCTATATCCGATTTTCGAGTATCAAGAATCAGTTCTTCCTTTTTGTAATCCCCGATAGGAGAGTGGGGATCTTTTAATAATCTTTCTAGTCTAAGGTAATCCTCATCAGTAAAAGGAATATGATCTAATTTGGTCAAACCCTGACCTGTAAGGGTGTCGTATTCTTGAAATCTACCGATAAGATCCCACTGCATGGTAATTTCAATTTCGTAGCATTTGTCTTTTTCACATACAGGGGATTTGATAAAGGCCTGATAGGCGTCAGGAAGGCCGTCTTCATCTGCAATGATTTCAAACTCAAAAAAAGGTTCCTCCTCGTTTGAAGCGGTATCAGATGCCCATAGAAAAATAATTGTAAAAAGGAGGTAAGAAAGATTTTTCATCTAGTCAGTAGTTTCCATCAAAGTCTTTCCCAAATTGTAGTTTTGAATTTTAGGTAAGTTGGGGTTCCCAACGCCTTTTGACATCAGTTCCTCCAGTAATGAAAAATGATTTTGATACAAGCCTCTGGGGTTGGTGTTTTTTAAATTACAAATAGCAGCAGCCATACCGATTACTTCCCCCATCATACCTCCTGTTCTCATAAGTCTAATGGTTCCCAAGGCCACATGGGAAACACTAATATCACGACCTGCCATCATTAGATTGTCTATGTTTTTTGAATAAAGGCATCGAAAGGGAATAGGGTAAGGATAAATGGGAAGGAATACCGCGTAGGAGCGAAAAGCTTCCCCTTTAAAATCTTTTTGATTTTTAAGATCTGGATAATGTAAATCAATACTCCAAGAAGTAGGAGCGGTTCCGTCAGGTAAAAAGTTTTGTTGTGTTAAATCATTTTCTGTAAGAATATAGTCGCCAACCAACCTTCGGGATTCTCTTTTTCCACCAATATAGGCTACCCATTGTAGCTTTTCGTTGGCAAACTTCTCTTTTTCTGCATGGTGATTTTTGACATAAGACCAGTTGGAAAAGACGACCAACAAGCCGTAGTCTCTAATAAACTCGGCCTCCCGAATCATGTCTTTTCCCATTCCTGTCTCCCAATTCCAATCACCTCTAGTAATGGCGTAGGACTTTTCATCATCCAATGACAAAGCCCATTCAATGTTTGGAAATGAAACTGCTTGACTTGTTTTTTCCGAAAACCACTGAACAGAAATTCCCATGGTTAGGTTATCGGCCACCTCTGGAGCGGTGGGTTCATTAAAGACGGATTTACTTTCCCTTCCCATAAGGTATTCTGCTCCTGCCAAATAACCTATGGCACCATCACCTGTACAATCTGCAAAAATAGGGGCCTCGAAAATCAGTTTTTCGCCCGTTTCCAAATTTTCTGCCAATACTTTTTGTATGGTATTACCCTGCATCGCAACTTTATTGGCATGATGATTTAGGAAAAGAGAAATATTGGATTCATTGAGGACGGCATCGAGTTTTTTCTGATCTTCATAGTAAGCTTTAGGTTGCGCGTTTCCTCCTCTTTGGGGACCAATTTCATTGACCAAATTACCTAAAGCGGGATAAGGTTCTAGGTTTATTCTGGCTCCTAAATGAACCCTTACCTCTGAGCTGTTGTTCCCTCCCAAAATTGGTCTGTTTTGAATCAAAGCTACCTTAAGGCCTAGACGTGCAGCCGATAGTGCGGCACAAGTTCCTGCCATACCTCCTCCGATCACCACAAAGTCAAACTTTGATGATTTTGGATTTTGATTTAAACCCAGTTTTTTTATTCGGAATTCATCAAGCGTTTCCAATTGATTGGGCGGTAAATCGTTTTTGTTTTTGGTAAAATATATTGCATCGACCCTTCCATTGAATCCTGTCAAATCCAGTAGGCTTATTTCTACTTGATTCGTTTTTATTTTTACTTTACCTCCAAAGCTCCAATGCCAATCTTTTTCATCTTGACCAAAAGTTTTGGAGAGGGTCTGACCTTCAATTTTAATTCGGAATTTCCCTGCTGCAATATCAGACCATGGCGCGGTCCAATTTCTTGTTCTCACATATACAAAATAGTTTCCCTTAGCTGGAAATTGAACTGTCGTATTGGCCTCTTTGACGGGGGTTCCCATTCCATGAGCGATCAAATAGGGAGAACCCATAATATCCATGGATTGTTGATCGATAAACCACCCACCCTTATCATTGAAGGATTCGGCTTCAACCAAAACAGATTTGGTTTGCCCCCACAAATTGAATAGCGTGATAATTAAAAGAAAAAGGGTCAGACGGTATTTAAAATCCATTTTTTACGAATTTATATTTATACTATTTTAATATCAATCTTCCCAGTGATCGGTTCGGAAGGAGGAGGCTGGTAAACCATAGGTGTTGAACAAAGATCCTTTCAGATAATGCTTCCATCCATATCGAACGGCCTTGGGTTTACTGACTTTTTCTGAGGACACCTCCACTTTTCCGTTTCTGAGTAGGGTTGCTTTTGCCGAATAAAAAACCTTATCCGTTCCTGCGATTTGAAAATCATTTAATGGTTGTTCATAGGAGGAAAGCCCCATCAGAGCGAAATCAAATGAAAGTAATATTTTATCCCCATCAATCTCATAAGATTTGTAAACGGGTCCAGAAAATTGAATTCCTTTGATGTTATAATCATTCGCAAGGGCCCAATAGGATAGTCTTTCCCCTACTTTGATTTTTTCCGCAGGATGAATACTAGAGTATTCACCGATATCAAGGGTCACTGCCATCCCAACATCATCCAATATATCAAGTGTTTTGAGTTGTGTTTCTCTCAGCAAAGCACTATTGACTTTATCGTCATATCGACCGTAGGGTGCTATTTGTACATAATAAAAAGGCATCCGATCATTGTTCCACATCTGCCTCCAGTTTTTAATCATCAAGGGAAAGGTCTTTTGATAAACTTTGGGGTGATTGCGGTTGGATTCCCCTTGGTACCATATAACACCTTTTATTTTGTAATTCAATAAAGGATGAATCATCCCATTGAACAACTGAGAGGGAGCATCTTGATCTCGCTTATTCTTATTCAAATTGTAACTAAATGTCTGTTTTTCTTCAGCTGTTACCACTTCATCTATAGATTCTTTTTGTGTCCAAGCTTCTACAGGAGTCCCTCCCCAGCTGCTGTGGATGATTCCGATGGGAATATCCAAAACACGGTTGAGTTTTTGAGCAAATACATAGGCAACGGCACTGAAGTCACCTGTATTATT
Organism: Flavobacteriaceae bacterium; assembly: GCA_018647605.1. Taxonomy (GTDB): domain Bacteria; phylum Bacteroidota; class Bacteroidia; order Flavobacteriales; family Flavobacteriaceae; genus UBA8316. Next base: position 7,168 of record JABGSU010000188.1, read on the forward strand.
GGGACTCGCCTCTTTCCAACTCCCAACAAAATCTTCAACGGCTT
>JABGSU010000189.1 GCA_018647605.1 Flavobacteriaceae bacterium
ACCTACTTGGTTTAAAGCGCTAAAAACAAGATCTCCTCCTTGTTTAAGGGTTAAAGTAGCCGTTAGAGCGGCAAGTTTATCAACAGCGATAGCATTGAAACCTTCCAAAGAAACAGATCCTTGAACAAAAGCCATACTGGTCATGGTTAATGCAATACCTTTGGTGGCAGAAGTACCTGAATCTAAAGTAACACCTGTTCCGTCATCGGGAGTAATTACAGAGGCAATTCTGACCATTACGTTGTTAAGTCGGGTTCCCATTTCAGCTGTTTCAACAAACTCAGCGTCGACGGTGACATTTCCAGATACAATGTATTCTCTTGTTTCATCAGCAACATAGGAGTTATCATTAGCTGGATCTAATGCCATTAAAGATTCTACATACTCCAATTGAGCCGCAGATGTTATAACAATATCTTGTTGGATAACAGCAGCTTGCTTAAGAAGCTCATCTAATGCACCTTTAATTTCGTCAATTTCAGCTTCAAGATCATCTACTTCCTCTGATCCATAATCGGTAGCGAGTTTAATCTCAGCCATGTCCCCCGTAAGTTTAGCCATCTCCGTCAAAATTTCGGTTATATCAGCAGCAGATGCAGATGATGCCTCCAGATTGGCAATTGCAGTGTTCAAATCGGTAATTTGTGTTCGAATACCATCAAGCTCACTTATACTTTCAGCAAGATCAAGGATTTTGTTGTTTAGTTCGTCAAATTGGTCATCGTAGTTTTGACATCCAACTACCGTCAGAGCAATAACTAAAAGACCTAATAAACCTTTTTTCATTTGATAAAATTTAAATTAATTAATAATGTTTAAATGCTTTCGAATGTTATTTCGCAAGCACAAACACTATTTACAAAAACTATGCCAAACACTAATTTATGTGTAAAAAAAACATAAAAAAGGGAAGTGATTTTTTAATTTTATTTTTAAATAGGGAAAAGAAAATCAATCTTAACAGCCATTGTATATTAAAGTCGTAAGATTTTACTTAACCTGCTAAATCAATAATTTTTTAAGTTAAAAACGCGCGTTTTTTTTTCACAAAAAGAAAAAAATTCTACTCGGGACTCCTATGCTGATGCTTTTATTAAGGGAGTGAAGCAGTCGTAATTATAGATTTAGGTTGATCCCGAGATAGAAATTTCTCATGGGAGCGGATTCATAGTATCTTTTGCCAAAGGCATTAATACGGATGTTATCAAAATAGGCCCTGTCGAGCAAATTATTGACTCCTGCAAAAAAAGAAAGGTGCTCAAAAGATTTCCACCATCGTAAGTTGACCAAGAAATAATCGGCTACAAGGGTCTGGTTGGCATCGTCGGCATAAAGTTCGCCAGAATATTGGGTCTGAAGGGAAACCCCCCAACCTTCGGAAAAATCGTATTGCATAAAGGTGGTAAGTTGTTGTTGAGGAACTCCAGGAAGATTATTACCTGAAAGGTTTTGATCCCCCAAAACATAATCATCGAATTTGATGGCAGCATAGTTGTAGGCCACGGTCCAAAGCCAAGGCCCTTTTTGATGCTCCCAAAAAAGTTCAATACCCATTCTTTTGGTTTTCCCAGCATTTCGATAAAAATCTTGCCCTAAAAAGGCCGGTAATTCGTAGGGCAAAATTTCACTTTTGGTGTTGATGGCATAGAGGGTGGCTTCTAGGGTGTTTTCAGGAGTGACGTACCGCCATCCCATTTCATAATTATGGGCCTTAGAGGGGGAAAGGTTGGGGTTGAATCCAGCACTAGCTAAAGGATTGGCAGAGAGTTCATTCAAAGTGGGGGTTTCAAAACTGCTGGAATATGAAATGAACATCACGTGGCTTCCCCATTCGGTATAGGTGAATCCAATACTGGGATTAAAAGTGTTGAGTTTGACCTGATCGCTTTGCCGTTGGGTTCCCAATCGTTGATAGTCATATCGTAAACCCAATCGGAGAATACCAAAACTCCATTTTAATTCGTCGAGAAAACTCAGTGCAGTGTTAAAAAACAACTCTTTTTGGTCAAGGACGTTTTCTCCAGCACTACCTTCCAGATTTTGATAACGATTTCGATCGTCTTTTTGATCGGCGATCGAAATGCTAAATTGTATACGATGGTTGTTTTGGAGCTGAAACTCCAAAGCCGATCCTACCCCATAATAATTCCTAACCAAATCGATATAGCCGTTTCTTTGTACAGGAATTTTTCCTTCAAAATCGCGATGTGCATAGAAAGCATAGGAGTCCCAGCGCAATTTTTGGTTGATTTGTTTTTCCCATTGGACCCCCATTTTTAGGTGATCTACATTCTCAAAAGTTTTATAGGTTTCATTTTGTGGACGGGCGAGTTCCCTATTATTTTGAACACTTTCCCAATTAACTCCCCCTGCATCGTAGGCATAGGGACTGTGGGTATAATTGAATTGCCCGCGGATTTTAGAATTTTCCGAAAAATCGTGCCAAACCCGGGCGTTAAAAACTTGTTGTTTATATTTACTATGCTCACGATAGCCTTGTGATTGGGTGAGGTTTTGATAAAAAATAGCTTTGGTTTTATTCTTTTTTAATCCCACCGTAGCGGCAAAATTGCTAGTAGAATAGCTTCCTCCCTGTGCTCTTAGTCTTACAAAATCATTTTTAAAATCCTCGAGTGTGTTAATCTGTATGACTCCACCAGCAGCATTTCCATAAAAGGTTGAGGCGGGTCCCCTAAGTACCGTAAGGGACTGAATGAGCCCCAAAGGCAGGTTGTCCAACTGACCCTGTCCATCGGGCGTAGTTTCGGGTATACCATCTACAATTAATTGAATTCCTCTGATACCAAAACCTGAACGTGCACCAAAACCCCGGATCGACACACGTAAGTCTTGTGCAAAATTTTGGGTATTTTGAGCATACAGCCCCGGAACAGTAGTGAGGTAATCTTGTAAAGAATTTTGAGGCAATCCCAATTGTTCCGCTTTAAAAATTCGATGGCTTACCGCAAAGGGAATAATCCGTTTTGGAGTTTTGATTCGAACCGCGTTAAGGGTTATTTCCTTGAGTGCTATTTTTTGCTGTAAACTGTCTCGGTCTTGCAGTGCTAACAAGCACATCGGCATAAAGAGAAGAAGGGTTAAAAAAAAACTATTTTTCATTATCAAGATTGATCATTTTTATGGCGCCTAAAGATAGTTTGGATTTATTAATTTAGGATAATTTTTAAGGAATGTTAAACTTAAGCGACACAGAGGAAATTTTAGCGATAATTATCGCTGTGGCCATCATCATTGGCTTTGTGTTTTCTACTTATAAGGAAATTCAATCTACCATAGCAGAGGAAAAAGCAAAGCAGCGAGAAAAAAAGGAGACTGAAGCTAAGGTAAAAACGCTCATTAAGTACTTGGAGGCTAAAACAGAGCTGATTGATGCTGTCAATAAAGTCACAAAAAAAGAAGGAAAATCGTCCCAATAGACTATATTTGTACATACAACATTTGTGAATACTTGTTTAATGAAAACGATTTATCACGCCTCCGACACCCGAGGGAATGCCAATCATGGTTGGTTGAACGCTAATCACTCCTTTAGTTTTGCCAATTATTATGATCCTGAGAGGATGAGCTTTGGGGCCCTGCGTGTTTTGAACGACGATACGATTGCCCCTGGAAAAGGGTTTGGCACCCATCCTCACAATAATATGGAAATCATTACCATTCCCTTGGCAGGCGATTTGGAACACAAAGACAGCATGGGCAATGTGGGAGCGATCAACGAAGGAGAAATTCAGGTGATGAGCGCAGGAACAGGTGTTTATCACAGTGAATACAATAAGAACCCCGATAAACCGATCAACTTACTCCAACTATGGGTGATGCCCAAGGAAAGAAATGTAGCACCACGATATGATCAAAAGTCGGTCAGAGAATTGAAAAAAAACAATGCTTTTTATCAGGTCTTGTCTCCCAATATTGATGACGATGGCATGTGGATACATCAGGATGCTTGGTTTCATCTCGGCGATTTTGAAAAAGCTACCGAAAAAATATATCGAATCAAAAAAGAAGGAAACGGAGTATACGTTTTTATTATTGAGGGCACTATTAAAATAGGAGATCAACAGCTCAACAAACGAGATGCACTTGGTGTTTGGGAAACTGAGTTCATTTCTTTTGAAGTACAACCCCAATCCAAAATATTGTTGGTGGAAGTACCCATGTCTTATTAATAATAATCTATGAAAGAAACAACTACTGCACAGGAATTGCTAAAGGAATTGGAAAATCGACTTTCTAAAGGGGACTACAAAGATTCCGTTCACAAGATTAAGTTAATGACCGCACGGGACATGATTTTGGAAATGATATCGAAATAAATCCGATATTTATAATCTAAATGCTCCTTTTTGAACAGAAGAAATTTCATATTAAATGGAGAAAAGCTTGCCATTAGGACCCTCTTTTTCTCACTTTTACTGTTGGTTGAAAAACAAAAAAATTAGAGTGATTGTAGAGCAAATAACTTCAGGCGCAGTCCACAATTTTTTTGGATATATTGGTCAGTCTTTGACCATCCCATGGAATAAATCTGACACTAATTTCTACACGATCTTAAAATTTAAAATAAGTGAATGGGTCAAAACCCTTTCTTTTAGAAGAGGGGTTCACAAAAAAGATTTAAGAATCGATGCTGCTCCTCGATGGGATCACTACGATAACCAAATATTAATTTCGGGGCTGGATGAAAATGGGATTCGCCAACTGTTTATCATGTCCATTAACCCTAAATAAAGATGACAATGGAAATGATCCCTCATCAAGGTATGAGTATGGTATCTCTTGGAAAAGGAATCTTAGGAATGTTGGTCTTAATTCTAATGGCCTATACCTTGAGCAATAATCGAAAAAACATATC
>JABGSU010000020.1 GCA_018647605.1 Flavobacteriaceae bacterium
GAACTACAGACCTTGCCATTGTTAAAGATGGAATTATTCGCCACACAGCGGTAATCCCTTTTGGTGGAAACGTTATAACGGAAGACATTAAGGAAGGTTGTTCCATTATTGAAAAACAAGCAGAACTGCTTAAGGTTAAATTTGGATCGGCTTGGCCAGGAGAAAACAGGGATTCAGAAATTGTTTCTATTCCTGGACTTAGAGGAAGGGAGCCTAAAGAAATATCTCTTAAAACCCTATCCAAGATTATCAATGCACGTGTTGTAGAAATCATGGAGCAAGTGTATTTAGAAATCAAAAACTATGGTCACGACGATCAAAAGAAAAAACTGATTGGTGGGGTCGTATTGACTGGTGGGGGAAGCCAACTGAAGCACCTTAAGCAATTGGTGGAATACATCACTGGGATGGATACCCGTATTGGATACCCTAGTGAACATTTGGCTGGAGACACTCAAAAATCGGAAACCAGCCCCATTTTGGCAACTGCAGTAGGTCTTTTAATGAATGCACTGGATCAGCAAGAGAAAAATGATTTTGAAAGTCCCGTTTCTGAGGAGAACGAAATGGTGGAAGATGAGAATGGAGAAGTGCCAATGCCAAGAACTGAGGCTAACCCTATGTCTTCCAACAGGAAAACAATTTTGGAACGCTGGGTAGAGAAGTTCAAAGAATTTTTAGATAACGCTTAAATAGACTTTAATGGAATCAGGAATGAGCAGTAATTTTAGTTTTGATTTACCGAAGAATAAAAGCAATGTGATCAAGGTGATTGGTGTAGGAGGTGGAGGAAGTAATGCCATAAACTATATGTTTCAACAAGGGATCAATGGTGTTGATTTTGTAATCACCAATACGGATGCTCAAGCCCTCAGCGAGAGTTCTGTTCCAATCAAAATTCAATTGGGTGCTTCTTTAACTGAGGGGTTGGGAGCAGGCGCCAATCCAGAAGTGGGGGCTTTGGCAGCTGAGGAGAGTTTTGAAGATATCCAAACGCTTCTGACGACCCAAACCAAAATGGTATTTATTACTGCTGGAATGGGCGGTGGAACTGGAACAGGAGCCGCACCCATTATTGCGAAGATGGCCAAGGAAATGGATATTCTAACGGTGGGGATCGTTACAATGCCGTTTCAATTTGAAGGAAAATTGAGATTGGAACAAGCCGAAAAAGGTTTGGAAAATATTAAAAAAACGGTTGATGCACTAATTGTAATCAACAACAATAAGTTGAGAGAGGTTTATGGAAACTTGGGTTTTAAAGCAGGATTTTCCAAAGCAGACGAAGTGCTTTCCACTGCTGCTCGTGGTATAGCCGAAGTCATTACGCATCACTACCGACAAAATATTGATTTAAAGGATGCCAAAACGGTACTCAAAAATAGTGGTACTGCCATTATGGGGTCAGGAAATGCCTCTGGTACCAACCGCGCTCAAGAGGCCATTATCAACGCACTAGATTCTCCTTTGTTGAATGATAATAAAATCACGGGCTGTAAAAATGTATTACTTCTAATTGTCTCAGGAAATGAAGAAATTACCATAGACGAAATTGGAGAAATTAATGATTTTATTCAAACCGAGGCGGGCAACAACGCCAATATTATCATGGGTATTGGGGAAGATCAAAATCTTGGGAGTTCTGTAGCGGTCACCATTATTGCTACTGGTTTTGGTGCTGACCAACAGCACCAAATTGTCAATACTGAAGCCAAGAAGATCATTCATACACTAGAAGAAGACCAAACCCTTGAACACGACTTAATGGGGGATGAGGACATTACTAGTGCATTTGAAGTAACCGAAACCATAGATTCGAGAGAAGTCAATTCAGAAGTGGAGGAGCAAGAATCCATGCAGACGGAGGATTCTGCCACTGTTAGATTAAGACTAGACGATGAAGTGGAAGAGGAAATACTGACGCAAGAGGAGTTGTTTTCCATTCCCGTTGTAGCTGAAACCGTTACTGCTTATGAAAGGGATTCCAGTGAGTTGGAAGAGGAGTTAATGGTTAACTCCGAGGAGATTAATAACATGGAAGTGGTCTATGAATTATTAGAGGTGGATCAGCAAATAGAAGAAATACCTGTTGCTGAGCAAGAAGAAGAATTTATCATCAATGATTTGGACGAAGAAGTTTTGGATATTGAGGTAAAAGGATCGGAGGAGGTGGTTCCAGAAGAGGAAAATCAATTCATTTTTGATTTTGGATTGCCTATTACTGAATCCCATGAGACTCCTTCCAAAAAAATAGTTCATACCCTTACCGAAGAGGAAGAGGAGGTCAATGAAGATGAATCCCTTAAAGAAGCAGTTGATTTTAAGTTTGAAGTAGTTGAAAAGCCACAGGAAACATCTGTTTTGGATGATGACAAAAACTTAAGTTCTCCTAATGAAGATTCTCCTTTTGACCAAACGATTAAAGAAACAGCCGTGCAAGAAAATGAAAAAAGGAAGGAGCATCTTAAAAAGTTCAATCATGCCTTTAAGCACAGCATGAGTAAAATTGACGAATTTGAAAAACAACCGGCCTACAAAAGAATGGGAGTAGAACTTGAAGTGCCCAATTCCTCTGGTTCTAACGAATCTAGGATGTCGGTTGATAACGATAATAATGACGAGATTCAATTGCGATCCAATAATTCTTTCTTACACGATAATGTAGATTAACTTATGGCTTTACTCAATAACTTAACCGATGAACTCAAGGCTGCCATGCGAGCCAAAGATACCCTAAAACTCGAGGCCCTAAGGGCGATTAAATCGGCCGTACTTTTGGCCAAAACAGCCTCGGCAGGCGATGCCGAATTGCCTGAGGAGGAAGAAATTAAATTGCTTCAAAAACTAGTCAAACAAAGAAAAGACAGTGCCCTAATTTTTAGGGAGCAGAACCGTGATGATCTCGCCACACCCGAGGAGGCCCAAGCCGAGGTGATTGCAAAGTTTTTACCAGAGCAATTGACTACTGAAGCCATTGAAAAAATCATTGATGAAATTATTGTAAAAACAGGGGCCGAAGGCATGAAAGACATGGGCAAGGTGATGGGTATGGCCAGCAAAGAAATGGCGGGTAAGGCAGACGGTAAAACCATTTCCACAATTGTTAAGCAAAGACTTGACACATAATTTTTCAAGGATTAATAAACACTGAATCGCTCTATGACAGTGGGGAGTGTTTTTTCTGTGATTTCCAGTCTTAATTGTTCAACTTCTGTGGGATCTATTTTATGAATTCTTTTGTGTCCAATGCTTTGACCATTGGCGATGGTTCTCCATTGTCCATTCGAGTAGGCTTGAATATTGTAGGCCCTGACCCTTTGTCCCAAGGTGATGTCCTCTTGAAGGACGATGTTCTCAATGATTGTTGAATTTTCCAATGAAAGTAATATTCTATCTCCCTTTCCGGCGGTGGAGGCAATGGGATTTGAAAAAGTTTTTTTGATGGCTGCTCCCCATTCTTCCAACCGTTTGACGTCGGCTTGTGGAAGTAAGCCCCGCGGGTTTGGAGTGAGTCCCATGATCAAGGTGGAATTGTGTCCCACGGAATTGTAATACATGTGCATGAGTTTTTCGAGAGGAAATATATGTTTTTCATCTCCTGGTTCCCAAAACCATTCATGTCTACCGTTATATCCTCTGAGGGGCGCATCCGACATGGCGGGCATCCAATATTTTCCGTTGGGATCACCGTGTTTCAATAAATTGATATGATCTGTGGTAGTGTCTCCAGTATGTGAATAGGGTGTTGGAAAAGTCGCCCAACAGGGATAGGGAACGGTTCCTGATTCAGAGCCTCCCCATCGCGCCTCAGCAAGTTGATTGTTGTGATAAAATAAACAGTCGGGTTGGTATTTTTTGACGATGGGAAGAACATCGGGAGCGCCCAAATCGGGGTGACTGGCTCCACCGTCGAACCATATTTCGAATAGGGGGCCATATTGGGTACAGAGTTCCTTGACCATACCCTCCACCATCTGGTTGTAATAGGCTTGGCGTTTTTGCTGAAATGTTCCGGTTCCATTGACTTTAAAATCGTTTACTCCAAAAAAGGAATTCCACCGAATTCCAACATAAATTCCAGGTTGAATCCCGTATTTTCTACAAGAATTAACAAAATCCCTTACAATGTCTCCTTTTCCGTCTTTCCACTTTAAAGCTCTTACGTTGTAGGGATTTACTAGCGAGGGATAGAGGGCAAAACCAGTTTCATGGGTGGCAGTAATGATGGCAAATTTAAATCCTGCTTTTTTGATGGCCCTAATCCATTGATCGGTATCCAATTGTTGGGGATTAAAAACTTGATAGTCTGCAACGGGATTGGTCCTATTTCCAGAATTTCCAGTTTGTCGATATTTTTTATTGTCAAACACGTGGAGGTCGTAATGAAAGACGGCTCCCAGTTCAGCCCTTTGCCAAGCTAGTTGTGCTTTATTAGGGATGGGATTTTCGATGGTTGTTTTTTGTGTATGACCTTCTGTAAAGTAAAAAACACAAAGGAATAAAATCAAGCCTCTAAATTTCATATCATTTATAAGATCACTTTAGTTTTTTTTGAAACTGTTTTAATAACTGGCTAATGCCTTTGCGAATTTCACTTGTGGGTTGAGTAAAATGGTTGACCATTATGGAAAATACAAAAACCCTTCCCTTAGAACTGATCCAATAACCAGAAAGATTGTGGTTGTGTCTTAGGGTTCCTGTTTTGGCGTAAACCTCAGTGAGTTGATAGTCTTTTAAAGTTCCTGAAATATTGCTTTTAGGGAAGTAGTCTTTGATGGTTTCTAGCCCAACTTTATTATGTATTTTTTTGAGTACTGCAATCAATGTTCGAGGTGTAATCATATTGTAGCGTGAAACTCCGGAGCCATCCACCCATTCGATGGGGTCGGGTAACCACGAATCCCATTGTGTTTTGAGTGTGTCAATGGTTTTTTTAATACTCATTTCACCAAAAGTCTTTTGAGAGATCATGGTCAATAAAGCCTCTGCTATTCCATTGTCACTATTTTGAAGTAGGGCCTTGTACAGTGAAGCTTCTTGATCCGAATACAAAGTTTCCCAATTGGGCTCTTTACTCGGGTATTTATTATATACTACAGGACGTTTGATGTGTTGTTTTAGCAGCCTAACAAAAAGACTGTCGCTGGTAATAAAGGGTCGGTACAGGGTATCTGTTTCACTTAGGTTTTGGGGGTTATAGTAAAATCGATTCTGATCTGACTTTCTGTAGAATTTTTTGATTAGTGTATCCTTGACCAACTGATGTTCAAAGGCTTTGGGAAGCAGTTGAGGATTATCTTGACCCCCAATCATTTGAGTTGTATTTCCATAAATGGGAAAGGGGCTGTTTTCTGCAGCGTAGTAATAGAAGTAGTCATCCCATGACCAACCGGACCCTTGAGGGTTCAATTCAGATTTTGGAGCATGATAACGCCAATGGTAGTTTTGCTTAAAAAAGGAATCTAGCTTGGGGTCTGGATAAAAAGGATGAAAAAGCAGTGGGTAGCCTGTGGCTTTGAAGTTCATGATCGAATCCTGTTTTTGGAAATACAGGACAGGAAGCGAATCAAAATATTGAATAGCGGCGAGGAATGTCAGTAGTTTTGTATTGGAAGCGGGAGTCATATAGTTTCCTCCCTGATAGAAAGCTTTTGGTTTTGAGCTGTTCAAAGTCTCGATGCTTAAAGCAATATGGGCTTGCTCAAAGACAGGAATTTTTTTGAGCATACGTCCTACTTTACGTATAGAAAACTGTTGTCCACAGAGAGATAAACTCAGTAAAAAAAGGAAACAAGACAATCTCCATCGCATTGAATAAAGATAATAAAAGCATTCTTTACAAGAATGCACCCATCGCTTAGAGTTAGGTTAATTGAGGATCGACTTTTGTTTTTGTCTTTTCAGAATAGAATTGGGTTTTAAAACCAACCAATACGAATTCCAATAACAATTAAAAGCAATCCAAAAAACCGATTAAACTCCAATTGATAGGCTTCTATTAAATTTCGAATTTTCTGTTGGTCAAGGAAAATAGCAACCCATGAAAACCAGATTATGGTGCTACTGACAAGAATGAAACTTAGCAGAATTATTACACTTAGTTTTACCTCGGGTCCGATTATGATTGTAAAGAGACTCAAAAAAAACAAGGTAGCTTTTGGATTGAGTAGGTTGGTGAGAAAGCCCATTCTAATGGCAACAAATCGATTGATGTTTGGATGGGGGGTGTGTTCCGTTGTTGTTTGTATTAAAGCGCGCTTTGAAAAAATAGAAGATATGCCCAGATAAATTAAATATATAGCACCGAGATATTTTATGAGATCGAGTAAAAAGTTAGATTGAGCGCTTGCCCAAGTTAATCCAAAGAGGGTATAACTTATGTGAATGGCTACTCCCATTCCAAATCCAACAGCTGTCCACATACCAATAGTTGAAGAATATTGAATAGAGTTCCTACAAGCCAGAAAAAAGTCTGGACCTGGGCTAATCAGTGCCAATAAGTGAACAAGAGTCACTGTTACAATTAATATGAGATCTTCCAATAATTCAAATCAATTTTTTTTTAGTAAAGTCTATTATACATGCTCCTTATCAGTCCTATGACAACCCAAAATAGTGATGATCAGAATTGAGAAGAATAAATTCAAATATGATTATTAGGGTTTTAATAAGTATAATTTAAATAAATAAAATAATAATTGATTATTATTAGTCCTCTTTAGTTAAATTTATAATCTTATTTGGCAGGATCGGGTTCTTATATAGTAAAATTTTTATTTTTGTTCAGTTTTATAAAATAATCCATAAGCCGATTCAAGATTATTTTTAGTTAAAGTAATATAACATACTATTTGTCAAATCGTTATTGGTAAAATAAATGGCTCAGTAGTTCAACTGGATAGAATATCAGATTTCGGCTCTGAGGGTTGGGGGTTCGAATCCTCCCTGGGTCACTAGATTTTTTTTAAATTTAATGAACTAATTGTAGGATGATCGAAAGATATTAAGTCCTATTAATTCATATTGTCTTCAAATACAACAAGAAAATTTAAAATAACTCTATAATTATATTGAATTATTTCCAGAGTTAGAAATTAAACTTGTTAATATTCTTTGAAATTCCTTAGGCCGTGACCTAGATCAATTGTTATTAAAATACTGATAAAATGATTAGTAATCTTAATAAGATCAATTTGCTTTGGATCTGAATTCATTCA
>JABGSU010000190.1 GCA_018647605.1 Flavobacteriaceae bacterium
AAAAATCTTGATCTCTACCACTTACAATGGCCAATTCGGTATGGGGGAAAACAATCAAATCTTGAATCAATTGAAGTAATTTTTCATCCGGAACAGCCCTATCTGGTTTTTGATGGTAGTCCACAAGGGTACCGTCATAATCCAAGAAAATCATTCGTTTTTTTGCCGATTTGAATTTTTTAACAAAGGTTTTTTGAATGTCTTCACTGATTTTGATCACAGACGACTCTTCGTTGCTGTGATGTTTGGTTTTTAAGACTTTCATAAACTCGTTGGCCCAGAGTTCTACAGAGTAACGGCGAAGCCTTTTTTGCATGCTCAGATTCCTCTTTTTTTGTTCTTCAACGGGCATTTGTATTGCAGTCAATAAAGCTTCGGCCATTTGATTGAGATCAAATGGATTGACCAGTAAAGACTCATAAAGTTCTTTGGAAGCCCCTGCCATCTCACTGAGAATCAAAACACCATCTCCCTTGATCCTTGTAGCAATGAATTCTTTTGCCACCAAATTCATACCATCTCTCACAGGAGTGATCATAGCAATATCAGAAGTCATGTATAAGTCGATCAGGTCATCGAAAGCCATGGCTCGGTAATAGTACCAGATTGGTGTCCAGTTGATGGTGGCAAATTTTCCGTTTACCCTTCCTACAATTTCATCTGTTTCTTTTTTGAGTCTTTGATAGTCTGAAACACTCGATCTGGAAGGAACAGTAAGCATCACCAAACGAACCTTCTCCAAGTATTCTGGATATTTGGTCAAAAACAATTCAAAAGCTTTAATTCGGTTTACGACTCCTTTTGTATAGTCTAATCGATCTATAGAAAGAATCAATGTTCCTTTTTCTGCTCCTTTTTTGTGTAATTCCAATTGTTTTTTAAGATCAGACTTTTCGTCTGCGACCATATCCAAATGGGTTTGAGCAGCTTTGCTGAATTTTTCATAATCTATGCCCATGGGAAAGGTGTTTACCACAACCTCTCGTGTACCCAAGTTGACACGGTTAAAGGAAACCTCTTTTCTTAATATTCGCTTTACAGAACTCAAGAAATGACGTTCATAATCATAGGTGTGAAATCCGATTAGGTCAGCACCCAACATTCCTTCCAACAGAGGTTCTCTCCATGGAAATATCCTAAAAATTTCAAAAGAAGGAAAAGGGATATGCAGAAAAAATCCGATGGTAACTTCAGGAAGAACATCTTTGATCATTTTGGGGCAGAGCAATAGTTGATAATCATGAATCCAAACAGTATCTCCCTTTTCGATATTATTCAGTACTGCATCGGCAAACTTTTGATTGACCTTCTGATAGGACTTCCATTGTTGTTCGTTGAAGACCGAAAACTCGATAAAGTAATGAAAAAGGGGCCAAAGTGACTTGTTAGAGAGGCCGTAATAAAAATCTTCAATTTCCTCATGATTTAGGGATACTGGAAAATACCCCTCTTTTTTTAGTGATTTTTTTAATGGACCCCATGTCTTTTTATCAATCTCATCGTTATTGATCCCTGGCCATCCAATCCAAAGTGATTCTTGACCCTGATGAACGGAGTTCATACCCGTTGCTAGGCCACCACTGGTGGGGGTAAATTCAAAATAATTATCTAATTTCGTTACCTGTATTGGCAGTCTGTTTGATACTATTAAATTTTTAGCCATAACCCTAATGAATTAAATTCACATTCGAAATTATGCATTTAAAGCAGTCTCTTCCTTCCACAGACAACTTAAATTATGGAATTATAGGAAATTGTAAGTCTTCGGCCCTTATAAATGAAGATTCCTCAATAGATTGGTGTTGTTTACCTCAATTTGATTCCCCCTCTGTATTTGGTAAAATACTCGATGATGACAAAGGTGGTTTTTTTAAAATAGAATGTGATAATACCTACCAAATCACACAAAAGTACCTCGATAAAACCGCCATTTTGGTGACCCATTATGATAATGGAACTGACGCCTTCGAATTGATTGATTTTATGCCTCGTTTCCAAAAAGATAACAGTATTTATTATGCTCCACCCGAAATCTCCCGGATGGTAAAACATCTTAAAGGAAATCCAGTACTTAAAGTTTTATACGATCCTAGATTAGAATACGCCAAAGGCGAAACAAAAAGTTATATAAAGGATGATTTTATCATCAGCGTGGTAGATGATGAACGTTATGACACCCTCACTCTTTATACTGATATTGACAAAACAGCTGTTCTAAATAGCGATCAAATATGTATAGAAAAAGACCACTTTTTTAAAATTTCCTACAATGAAAAGATTAAACCTTTTTCTATTGAGGAGGTTAAATTTGAATTTGAAAAAACGAAAGTTTACTGGTTAAACTGGTGCTATAAAACACCTACTTTTGACAATGCTTACAACGAGCAAATACTTAGAAGTGCTATAACCCTCAAACTACTCACCTTCGAAAAAACGGGTGCAGTTCTAGCTGCCGCCACGACCTCCCTACCAGAAACCATTGGAGAGGTGAGAAACTGGGATTATCGTTTTTGTTGGATCAGAGATGCTTCTATGGTGATCAAGGTCATTACCAAATTAGGACATCTTAAAATTGTGAAAGAATTTATTGAATTTATTATCGATCTGATCCCAGATAAGGACGAAAAGTTACAGATTATGTATGGAATCAACGGTGAAAAAACATTGACCGAGCAAACCTTGGATCACTTGTCGGGCTATCGTGGATCAAAACCCGTAAGAATTGGCAATGCAGCTTTTATTCAAAAGCAAAACGATATTTATGGTATTTTAATGGATGCCATCCATTTTCAAATTGAAAAATACTCGGATGAGACCGATAAGCATGAGGAGCTTTGGACCATAGTTAAATCTATTGTATGGGTAGTTGAGAATAATTGGAAACAAGCGGACAAAGGAATATGGGAATTCAGAAAAGAAGACCGGCATTTTACTTTTTCCAAACTGCTGTGTTGGGTAGCGGTAGACCGTGCCATTAAGATTTCCGAGATCATTCAGTCTGGAAAATCTGCCAAAAAATGGGAAGCACTAAGAACTGAAATTTATGAGGACATCCTAGAGAATGCATGGAACGAACAAGTTCAAGCGTTTACGCAGTCCTATGGAACCCAACACTTGGATGCTTCCGTTTTATTGATGGAGCCTTATGGTTTTATTGATGCAAAAGACCCTAAATACATCAAGACCGTAAAATCCATTGAGAAAGAATTGTCTTATGAAGGTTTACTTTTCAGATATAAAAATGATGATGACTTTGGAGCGCCCAGTTCTTCATTTACCGTGTGTACTTTTTGGTTCATAAACAGTTTGTACAAAATAGGAGAAGTGGAAAAATCTAAGGCCATGTTTGACCAGTTGCTTTCATATAGCAATCACTTGGGTTTGTTTAGCGAGGACATCGATTTTAAATCAAAAAGGCTTTTGGGCAACTTTCCCCAAGCTTATTCTCACCTTGCTTTAATTGATACTGCTCTCAATTTCAAAAGTTGAGTTGATAATGAAAAACTTAAAATAGATTTTGTAATTTTAAATTCAATTTAAAAAACATGAAATATCAATTATTAAAATTTGCTATAATATTTACTATTCCTTTTTCAAGTATACTTGCTCAAACACCTGACAACCCATGGTCTATTGGTCTAGGAGCAAATACTATACAAATAATAGATGATTCAGTGGAATCAAAATTTGGATTTGGTCCATCAGTTTCCATTGGAAGGTATTTAGGAGCCGGATTTTCTATAGGAGCTAATTATGGTTTTAACAAATTTGACATAGATAATAATAATTCAGATTATACCTCAGTTGACGCTCTCCTTAAATTTAATTTTAATTCAAATAAATTTTCTCCCTATTTAGTTGCTGGGTATGGATTGTCAGATTTCGGAGAAAAACTAAGCGTAAAACAACTAAGCTTGAAAGGGCTTTTTAATTCACTAGGAGCAGGAAGGACTGTTATAGGTGGGGTTGGATTTGATGTTTTAATTTCACAAAAAATTTCATTAAACCTTAGATCATATTACCGATTTTCTGAAGAAAAAGGCACATATAAGCATCTCCAACATGTAGTCGGCTTTAACTATAACTTTGGTCAAGGTGATTTAGATAAGGATGGTGTTCCCGACAAAAAAGATTCTTGTCCTGAGGAACCTGGCCTCAAGGAATTTGAGGGATGTCCTGATTCCGATGGTGATAAAATCCCTGATAATAAAGACAGTTGCCCCGAGGAGTTTGGTGCTGAAATTATGAACGGTTGTCCTGATGGTGATAATGACGGTGTTGCCGATAAAGATGATGATTGTCCCGGGGAAGAAGGTTTAGCTGAACTCAAAGGATGCCCCGATGGTGACGAGGATGGCGTGGCTGATAAAGATGATGAATGTCCCGAAGAAGCAGGAGTAATTGACAACAAAGGTTGTCCCTGGCCTGATACCGATGGCGATGGAATAAACGATAATGAAGATGCATGTCCAGAGGAAAAAGGATCATCTGAAAATAGTGGATGTCCAGAACTCTCATCAGAGGTGGTTGAAACCATAAACCAATTGGCAACTCAAGTGATTTTTGTAGCTGGTAGTGATAGAATTCAAGGAAGGTCTGCTTTGGACGCATTGAACGAAATGAAAACCCTTTTGGATAAAAATCCTGAAGGTTCTCTGGTTATTGAAGGGCATACCTCGAGTGATGGAGAGGCTGAAGTAAATCTTTCCCTTTCTCAAATGAGAGCTGCGGCTGTCAAAGAATTTTTGATAGGGATGGGAGTCAATCCAGATCGTTTAAGAACCGAAGGCTATGGTGAAGAAAGACCCATTTCTGATAACGAGACAATCGAAGGAAGGGCCCTGAACAGACGGGTTCAGTTCAGAGCAGAATTTTAATAAAAAAAAAGGGGGTTGAAAAACCCTTTTTTTATACTTTTTTTAATCCCAAGATCATTTCTTTGGGATGGTCAGAGGAAAAGACATAACTTCCCGCTACCAATACATCGGCTCCACAATCAACCAATTGCTTTGCATTTTGATCAGTAACACCTCCATCTATTTCAATCATTGTAGAAGCTCCCGATTGATCTATAATTCTTTTGAGTTTCGAAACTTTTTGATAAGTTGATTCAATAAAACTTTGTCCTCCAAAACCTGGGTTAACACTCATCAAACAAACCACATCAATATCATTAATAATGGGTTCCAATAAATCTAAAGGAGTATGCGGATTCAAAGCTACTCCAGATTTCATACCCTTATCTTTAATAGACTGAATTGTTCGATGAAGGTGAGTAGAAGCTTCATAATGAACCGTAAGTATGTTACTGCCCAATGCAGCAAAAGTATCAATATATCGTTCTGGTTGAACAATCATTAAATGGACATCTAAAGGCTTATCAGCATGAGAAGCAATGGATTTGATTACTGGCATACCAAAAGATATATTGGGTACAAAAACACCATCCATCACATCAATATGAAACCAGTCTGCCTCACTAGCATTAACCATCATACAGTCGCGTTCCAGATTTCCAAAATCTGCAGCTAATAAGGAGGGGGCAACTAGAATTCCCATTTTGAGTAGTTAGTTTAACCCAAGTAAGTTTTTAAAATCTTACTACGAGAGGTGTGTTTAAGTCTTCTGATGGCTTTTTCTTTAATTTGTCTTACCCTTTCACGGGTCAAATCAAAGGTTTCTCCAATTTCTTCCAAAGTCATGGCATGTTGATTGCCTAAACCAAAATACAATCTAACCACATCTGCTTCCCGAGGAGTCAAGGTTTCTAGAGCTCTCTCGATCTCCGTTCTTAAAGATTCGTGTAAGAGCGTTTTATCTGGATTGGGAGATTCGCCACTATTTAATACATCATAGAGATTTGAATCTTCACCTTCAACTAATGGGGCATCCATAGATACATGTCTGCCAGAGTTTTTAAGGGACTCTTTAACATCATTGATGGTCATGTCCAATTCCTTGGCTATTTCCTCTGCTGAGGGAGCTCTTTCATGAGCTTGCTCCAAAAAGGCATAGGTTTTATTGATCTTGTTGATCGACCCAATTTTATTTAAAGGTAACCTTACAATCCTTGACTGTTCAGCCAAGGCTTGTAAAATAGATTGTCTGATCCACCAAACGGCATAAGAAATAAATTTAAATCCACGCGTTTCATCAAAACGTTGTGCTGCCTTGATCAGCCCTAAGTTTCCCTCATTGATTAAGTCAGGTAAGGTCAATCCTTGGTTTTGATACTGTTTGGCAACAGAGACAACAAAACGGAGATTGGCTTTGGTCAACTTTTCTAAGGCAATTTGATCCCCTGCTTTAATCCTTTGTGCCAGTTCCACCTCTTCCTCTGCCGTAATCAGATCTACCTTTCCAATTTCTTGAAGGTATTTATCCAAGGAAGCAGTTTCCCGATTGGTAACCTGTTTTGTGATTTTGAGTTGTCTCATGAAAATATATTATAGCTTACAATTTATTATACGTTTAAAAATCAAAAATGTTACACCAGTAACCGTATTTATTCATTTCTTGGATTTTTACTTCTTTCAGGACGGGGCAATAAAGCTTTTCTAGAAACTTTTTCTTTTCTTGTTCTAGAATCAATTCCAAAGTATTTCACTTCAAGAATATCTCCTAAATTCACAATATCAGTTACGTTTTCAGTTCGTTCCCAAGCTAGCTCACTTACGTGAAGCAAGACTTCATTCCCTGGTGCTTCTGTGTATTCCACTACTGCTCCAAAGTCAAGCATTTTGATAACCTTAACTTCGTAAGTGTTTCCAACCTTCGGCTTGAAAGTAACAGAATCAATTTTACCTTCCACCATTGCAATACCCTCAGGAGAAGTGCCTAAGATTTCAATTATTCCTTCTTCGGTAACAGGGTCTTCTGTGATCACGATAGTACATCCAGATTCTTTTTGTAGCTCTTGAATTACTTTACCTCCAGGACCAATCATTGCGCCAATAAATTCATTTGGAATACGTCTGTTGATCATTTTTGGAGCATGAGCTTTTACGCTTTCATTTGGTTGATCGATGGTATCTACAATTTTTTCAAGAATGTGCAATCGGCCTTCACGAGCTTGTTTCAGTGCTTTGACCAAAATTTCATATGACAAGCCTTTAATTTTAATATCCATCTGACATGCAGTGATTCCTTCACTTGTACCTGTAACCTTAAAGTCCATATCACCTAAATGATCCTCATCTCCAAGAATATCACTTAATACGGCAAATCGATCTCCATCAGAAATTAATCCCATGGCAATCCCTGAAACAGGTCTTTTGACTTTTATCCCGGCGTCCATCAGGGCCATGGTTCCAGAACAAACTGTCGCCATAGATGAGGAGCCATTGGACTCTAAAACTTCACTTACGACACGTACCGTGTATGGACAATCCTCAGGGATCATTCCTTTTAGACCTCTTTGAGCTAGGTTTCCGTGACCTACTTCACGTCTTGATGTTCCTCTCAGCGGACGGGCTTCTCCCGTACAAAAAGGAGGGAAGTTGTAGTGCAAGTAAAATCTTTCTTCTCCCTCATAAGAAGGCATATCAATTTGATTGGCTTCTCTTGAAGTTCCCAAAGTTACTGTTGCCAGTGCTTGGGTTTCTCCACGAGTAAAAATCGAAGATCCGTGAGTAGAAGGAAGGTAATCTACCTCACACCAGATGGGTCTGATCTCATCTGTTTTTCTTCCATCCAATCGTATTCCTTCACTCAAAACCAATTCTCTGACGGCATCTTTTTGAGCTTTACCGAAGTATTTGCTTATTAATTGACCATTTTCTTCTAACTCTTCCTCGGAAAAGCTGGCTTTTATTTCGTCTTTCAATTCACTAAAAGCTAAACTTCGTTCCGCTTTACCTGTTCCTTTTTTGGCGATAGCATAACATTTGTTATAAGCTACCTCATGAATTTGCTTTTCAAGGGCTTCGTTTACGTCTTCTTGCTCATACTCTCTGACTTCTTTTCTGCCGAAAGCATCTGCTAATTTGATTTGAGCATCAATTTGATCTTTGATCGCTTCGTGAGCAAACTTAATGGCATCGGCCATTTCTTCTTCACTGCACTCGTCCATTTCACCCTCTACCATCATTACAGAGTCGGCAGAAGCTCCTACAATCATATCGATGTCGGAAGCCTCCAATTGAGTTCGACTTGGGTTGATGATGAATTTCCCGTTTAATCGTGCGACTCTTGCTTCGGAAATAGGACATTCGAAAGGGAAATCACTCAATTGAATGGCGGCAGAAGCTGCCAATCCTGCTAAAGCATCGGGCATTACGTTCTCATCATGAGACATTAGCTGTATCATAACCTGAACTTCGTTGTGATAATCTTTTGGAAAAAGAGGACGCAAAACACGGTCTACAATCCGCATGGTCAATATCTCACCGTCGCTGGGTCTTGCTTCTCTTTTGAAAAAACCACCAGGATATCTTCCTGCAGCAGCAAATTTTTCACGGTAATCCACCGTGAGGGGTAAAAAGTCTACTTGACCAGAGTTGTAATTAGAGACTACTGTACATAACAGCATACAGTCTCCCATTCTTACTACTACAGAACCGTGGGCTTGTTTGGCTAGCTTACCTGTTTCTAAGGTAATTGTTCTTCCGTCTTCAAGATTAATTTCTTGGGTAAATGTTTTAGGTATCATTTTTTTTAGTTGATTGTAAAATTAATGTTGTTGTTGTGTGTTGAAGCAACCAACGAAAAACTGATTCAGTAAATAGGTGTGCTTTTAAAGCGATCGAGACTATTTTCTTAATCCCAATTCTTTTATGATCGAACGGTATCGTTCAATGTCTTTCGCTTTAAGATAATCCAAAAGGTGACGGCGTTTTCCTACGAGTTTAACCAAGGAACGTTCCGTGTTGAAATCCTTTTTGTTTTTGCTTAAGTGTTTGGATAGGTGGTCAATTCTATGAGAAAAAAGTGCGATTTGTCCCTCAGTAGAACCGGTGTCTTTTTCAGATTTTCCGTGTTTTTTGAAAATCCCTTCTTTAACTTCTTTGTTCAGGTACATGCCAATATTATTTAAATGATTTTTATGTAAAATTTTTTGCAAATATAATCGTATTAATTAAAACTGCAATCCAATCAGTAGAATTAATCCCTTAGGGGCTGATTAAGGATCAAATCTAGATAAAGATTGATTTTGTTTTTGAGTTGTTTTCTGTGACAAATGAAGTCCAAAAACCCTTTTTCCAACAAAAACTCACTTTTTTGGAAACCTTCGGGCAGCTCCGTTCCTGTGGTATCTTTTACAACACGTGGCCCAGCAAAGGCAATTAAAGCTCCAGGTTCTCCAATATTAATATCCCCTAACATGGCAAAAGAGGCCGTTGTTCCACCTGTAGTAGGATCAGTACAAAGAGAGATGAAAGGCAATTTGGATTCAGCTAATTCTGCTAATTTAGCAGACGTTTTAGCCATTTGCATCAGTGAATTGGCAGATTCCATCATTCGGGCACCCCCTGATTTTGAAATGATAGCCAATGGCAAATGATGTTCAATAGCATAGTCCGCCGCTCTGGCAATTTTTTCACCCACCACAGACCCCATAGAACCACCAATAAAAGTAAAATCCATACAGGCAATCACGAGGTCTTTTCCTTTAGATTTTCCCACTGCGGTCCGGATAGCATCGTTTAGTCCTGATTTTTTTTGAGCGTCCTTAATACGATCTACATATTTTTTGGAGTCTTTGAAATTTAGAAAATCTTTGGATTTTAAATTTTCATCCAATTCCTTGAAGTGATTGTCATCAAACAAAATCTCAAAATATTCCTTGCTTCCAATGTGAACGTGATAATCGTCCTCTGGAGACACATAGGCGTTGGAGGCCAATTCTTGGGTTTCTACTATTTTCCCCGTTGGAGTTTTATACCAAAGCCCTTTTGGAATGTCTTTTTTCTCTTCGGTTTTGGTTTGGATGCCCTTTTCGCTTCTTTTGAACCAGCTCATATAGGTAGCATTTTAATTCCTAAATAAAAATCAATCAAGTGTATTGATGTTGTTCAAATCTTCGAAAGCTTGAATTAGGCGCGTTTTGAAGGTCTCTTCTCCTTTTCTTAGCCACTTTCTTGGATCGTAGTATTTTTTGTTGGGTGAGTCGGCACCCTCAGGGTTTCCAATTTGAGTTTTCAAGAAATCAATATTATTTACCATGTAATCGCGAATTCCTTCTGTAAAGGCAAATTGCAAATCGGTATCAATGTTCATTTTTATAACGCCATACCCAATGGCTTCGGTTATTTCCTCAAGAGTAGAACCTGATCCTCCGTGGAACACAAAATCTACAGTATTGTCTGCCACACCAAATTTTTGAGAAATAAACTCTTGAGAGTTTTTCAAAATCTTTGGAGTTAATTTCACGTTTCCTGGTTTGTAAACGCCGTGAACATTACCGAAAGCTGCGGCAACAGTAAATCGAGGGCTGATTTTACTCAATTCTTCATAGGCATAGGCTACTTCTTCTGGTTGGGTATAGAGTTTTGAAACATCGATATCGCTGTTGTCAACACCATCCTCTTCTCCTCCAGTAACACCCAATTCTATTTCAAGGGTCATACCCATTTTTTCCATTCGGGCGAGGTAAGTTTTACAAACTTCAATATTTTCTTCAATAGGCTCTTCTGAAAGATCGAGCATATGGGAACTGTACAAGGGTTTTCCCGTTTGTCTGAAGAAAACTTCACCAGCATCAAGTAATCCGTCAATCCACGGCAATAGGTTTTTGGCACAGTGATCCGTGTGTAGGATGACCGATGCACCATAGTGCTTGGCCAATTCATGAACATGTTTAGCTCCTGAGATCCCCCCTGCAATGGCTGCTCTTTGATTTTCATTGGATAAGCCCTTTCCAGCCATAAATTGGGAGCCACCATTTGAAAACTGAATGATTACTGGACTATTCAATTCGGCTGCCGTCTCAATGACAGCATTAGTTGAATTACTCCCTACTACATTGACTGCAGGGAGGGCAAAGGATTTCTCTTTTGCAAATTGAAATAGTTCCTGTACTTGACTACCAGTAAGTACTCCTTTGGGAAAATTTTGATTCATCAATAATTCGTTTAGAAGGACAAAAGTATCAAACTTTTTGAGTTTAAAATGGATAATTTATACCAATATTAAAAACGGCATCTTTAATGGTATAATTCCTTTGCCATCGAGAAGATTGAGGCAAGGAAGGATTGTGGGTTTTAAAGCCAGTATCCAAACGGAAAACGAAAAAATCAAAATCATAACGCAATCCAAAACCAGTTCCGACAGCAATTTCCCTTAAATCTTTAATGCCATCAAAGCGATATTCGGGATCATAAACATTGTCTAGCACATTCCAGATGTTTCCAGCATCTATAAAAAAGGCAGCGTTCATCTTTCCAATTAAAGGGAAACGGTATTCGATGTTAAAAGTCAGTTTCAAATTGGCCTCATTAAATTCATTGAGGTTATTGCTGCTTCCCGGGCCGAGTTCATAGGCTCTCCATCCACGGTTGTCATTGGAACCTCCCGAAAAATAGGAACGGTTAAAGGGAATGCTATTGGCATTTCCAAAGGGGACAGCGATTCCTCCAAAAGCTCTTAGTGCAAGTACAGTCAAACTGGACAATTGCCAGTGCTTGATATAATTTAATTCCGTTTTGATGTATTGTGAAGGAGTAACTCCTGCAATTTCATATTGATTGTTATTGTTTTTTTTGGCATCGGTCGATTTTATAATTTCATTTAATAATGTACCGACCAAATTCAGTTTCCATTGCAGTTGGAAAAAAGATTTATCCAAAATATTTTCTTGACTTTTATAATTGATACCAAAAGAAGAACCAAAAATCAGATTGTTGGTGGTCAATCGTCTTTGTCGTTCTTTGATCAAGTTCACATCCTGATATTTACTGCTTTGGTCATTTAAAAAAGTTTGATTACCCAGAATCTCAGAAATAAAATTATTGGCCCCAACGGGTATTTTTAGAGCACCATCAGAATTAATGTTCTCTGGGTTATTGTTATAGTTTTGAGCAATCTCGTTAAGCTTGTCATATGAATTCCTGTAAACATTAAAATAATTGCTGATGTTTTGATTGTTGATAAATTCTAAGTCAATGAATTTAAAATTAAGCCTCGTCAATGCATTGGGCTCCCAATTCAACTGATAGCTTGCTCCAAAATACCGCTTATCCAAACCGATATTTTGTTGGAGCGAAGCACCAAAAGTTATATCGGTAGAGGGATTGTCGGTTTTGGGAATGATGCGGTCCATGTTGATGGGGAATAAGATCCTAGGAAACCTAAGTTTGACATCTGCACCCAATTCGTACAGGTTGAATAATTGTTTATTAATTGAAGCAATATCACTTGAAGAACCGAAAGTATTTTTTACTCCAATCTCTAGAGTCTCCGCTCCCCTAAAAATATTTCTGATCCCTAAAGAACTACCCAATGAAAAACCAAAATCTTGAATATTGGAATGAGAGAGATCTAAATCAAAACCCATAGAAAAACGCTCTTTAGGGTTCAAAAAAATATTGGCGACCAAATCTGGATTATGCTCGTCAATGAGACTGTAAGTAATGCTAGGATATTTAAAATTATTGAGATTGGAAATATAACGATAGGTTTGAGCCCTCTCTAAATCACTGTAAGCTTTTCCTTTTTGTATCAAGATCACTTCCTCAAGCGCTTTGGGTTTGTACTTCAATTTACCCTTAAAATAGATCGTAAAATCTTTGTATTTTAGACTGTCTGTAAAACTATTTAGTTGGTTCAATTCGGGGGTATCTACATAAATATTGATTTTTGAGACGGAATGGATTCTGTATGGTACATTTCTAAGACTGTCATTTTCTCTTTTTTGTAGATCAGCAATATCAACCACTACTGGAATTTTCGTATCGGTACCACTACTGTCGATAGCTGCAGTAAATTGGATACTATTTTGCTGAAAATTATAAACGCCATTGTTTCTGAAGAAATTAATGATTCTTGTACGCTCAGATTCAAAACGGTCTATTTCAAAAGGATTTCCTTTTTTAATCAAACGATTGGTCAACGACAACTCATAGAGTGAGTCCAGTGCAGGGGAGCTAATTTTTTTGGTAACAGAATCTATGGTATACTGTTCACCCGTTTGTATAAGATAGTGAACCGTAGCTTTACGATCAGTATTCAAAAAATTATTTGATCGAACTTTAGTATCAAAATAACCTTGATTTTTATAAAATTGATTCAACCGATTGATACTTTTTTGGATGGCTATCGAATCTAAATAAACGGGAGCCTCTCCATTATCCTTGAGCCAGTTATTAAAACCAGATTTGTAACGCCCCAATTCCTTTACTTGTTTTGGGGAAAGCCATTTGTCTAAACGCTTCTTTCTTTTGGGCTTTTTGTACAACCAGTCGTTGAATACAGAATCGGGTTTGGTTCCTGCAAGACTGTAAATGTTTCTTTTGAAAGGAATACCAAGGATTTTTTTATTAGGTTGGTTCACCAAAAGAAACTTAAGAGGATCATTGATTAATTCTTGATTGTTTTTAAAAATCACATTTTTTTCCAATAAGTAATTTTCCCCAGCAATTTTTTTGGCACTACTACACCCGCTAAGTATGATCAACAAACTAAAGATTATCGTTAACTTTGATTGTAAGTAGTTTCCCATGAAAAGAATATTCGTTAAAATTACGTTTTTTGGATGTTAAGCAAAAATCAAGTAAAACATATCCGCCAATTATCGAAAAAAAAATACCGGCAAGAAAGTAGAATGTTTGTTGCTGAGGGGGAAAAGGTCGTTTGTGAATTGTTGAATTCAGGTTGGAAAGCAGAGGCTATTTATGCAGCTCGTGAGTTCAAAGGTATTCCCCACACCATGGTCCATCCGTCTGTTCTTGACAAAATAACCCATCTTTCATCTGCCAGTCCATTATTGGGTCTTTTTAAAATTCCACAATACGATGTTCCCCTTGACCATAAGGCTGGTTTTTCGGTTGCACTTGACAGCATTGCTGATCCAGGGAATTTGGGAACCATCATAAGACTCTGTCATTGGTTTGGAATTAAAGATCTTTTTTGTAGTCCCAATACGGTGGACTGCTTCAATCCCAAGGTGATACAATCCACTATGGGTTCTATTGCGAGGGTTCGATGTCACTATCTTGATTTAGTTCCCTTAGTCGAAAACTACGGTTCGGATGTTTACGCCACTACCCTTAAGGGTAGTTCTCATTATGTTCAATCATTTCCTTCAAACGGACTTTTGGTAATGGGCAGCGAATCTCACGGTATTACTGAGACTTTATTAAAAAAAATCAAAAAACAGATTACCATTCCCAATCTTTCACAAGGCACCACTGCCGAGAGTCTTAATGTAACTACTGCCACTGCTATCTTGTTGAATGAAATCTTTCGCCCTCAATAGGAAACGCTATTCGAAAGTCAAGTTGATGGCAAAACCACGACTGACCATTTTGGTTATGGGTCCAGTCCAAGGACTAGGGTCGATCGTGTTGGGATTGTCGGGGATGAGTTCATTTTGCATCGAAAAGATTCCTCGGATAGAAGGCGAGAATTTAAAGTAGTAAAGGTAAAAATCAAAACCTAACCCGATTTCATAATTTAAGTTTTGGTTATTGGTTCTAAAAACATTACTAAAATTGTCGTCAATATTTTTACTGTTACTCGATAGATTGAAATCTGTTGAAACACCTGCTAGTAAAAAGGGTCTAAAATTATTGATTCGAGCGGCACTGAATTTCACCATTAAAGGAAGATGAATGTATGTTGATTTTATTTCTCTTAAGCGATCCGAATCATCTGTGAAAAAAGGATTTTCTGGGTACATGAGATCCCTTTTGGAATAATATAATCCCGGTTCTATCCTTATGTTGATGTATTTGTTGATTCTTAAGTCTCCGACCAACCCCACATTAAAACCAGCTTTCGTGATAACTTCAATGTCATTGCGTTCAGACTTATAATATTCACTGTCATAAGAAAACTTAAAATCGTAGGAGTTGATACCTACAAAATAGCCATAGTGGATGAACCGGTCATCAAAATTGGGAAGGTTGATTACCGTCTCTCTAATGGTTGGATATTGCGCATTAATTGAAGCCCCTCCCAAAAAAAGAAGTAGGGTTGTAAAAAAGAGGATTTTATGGCATAGGTTTCTGTGCACGATAAATGGAAGCTACCCCCAAGGTTTGTGGAATATCTTCTATTGCTATAAACCCATTTTTTGCTAAAATATTGTTGAAAGCCTTACCAAAAGGAAAAGCTGCTGCAGAGTCTGATAAATATTGATAGGCCGATTTGTCTTTAGAAAAAACCCACCCAATAGCTGGCATTATAAATTGGGTGTAGAATCGGTAAAATTGTCGCATCAGATAATTTTGTGGAACGGCGGTTTCCAAGACTACCAAATCTCCTCCTGGACGGAGCACTCTTAGGATTTCCGAAAGACCCTTATCCAAATTTTCAAAATTCCTTACTCCAAAAGCCACGGTAACAGCATCAAAATAATTGTCAGCATAATCAATGTTTTCACTGTCTCCGATTTCCATTTTAATAGTTTTTTCCCAGTGATTTTTTTTTACCTTCTGTTTTCCGAGGTCTAACATACCAGCTGAAATATCAATACCAATAATCTCAGTGGCTTGGGTTTTAATCAGTGCCACAGCTAAATCCCCAGTTCCTGTCGCTACATCCAGTATTTTTTGAGGTTTTTGGGCGACCAATATAGCCACTACATTTTTCCTCCATTTCACGTCGATACCCCCAGAAATGATCCTATTCATCAGATCATATTGTGGAGAGATTCCGTCAAACATTTGACGTACTTGAGTCTTTTTTGAGCTTTTTTTGTTTTGATAGGGAACGACTTGCTTTTTGGCCATATGCAAAGATATAATAAATGCAAGTGACTATGATTTCATCAAAATAAAAAAGGCACGCCAATGGTTTTATTATATTTGTAATAAGTTTTCCAACTTAAACTATGAAAATAATTATAGCAGGAGCAGGTGAAGTTGGTTTCCACTTGGCAAAATTACTTTCCTACGAATCTCTTGATATCACATTAATTGACACTGAGCGTGATCGTTTGAATTATGCCGAGGGACATCTAGATATTAAAACCCTCAGGGGAAATGCCTCCTCTTTGTCCGTTTTAAATGAATCTGATACTGCCCAGTCTGATTTATTTATTGCCGTTACGGCCTCAGAGTCCGTAAACATAACCATCTGCGCTTTGGCCAAACAATTGGGTTCCAAACGTACCATTGCTAGAATTTCAAACATCGAATTCACTAACACCGATGAATCCATTAGTTTTCAGGACATAGGTGTAGATGATTTAATTTCTCCCGAAGAACTTGCTGCCAACGAAATTCAGCAATTGCTAGATCAGTCCGCATTTAGTAATAGCTATGAATTTGAAGAAGGTGCTTTAACGATGATCGGAACTCAATTGGGAGCAGATGTTCCCTTTGTTGGAAAAACGGTTAAAGAAGCTGCTTCAATTTTTCCCGATGTACACTTCATGCCCGTTGCAATTCAGCGAAAAGGAACTCAGTTTACAATTATTCCAAGAGGAGATACTCCATTTGAAGCAGGGGATACGGTCTTTTTTATTACCCTCGAAGAAGGAGTTGAAGAAATTCAGAAACTTTCAGGTAGAAGCAATAAGCCCATTAAGAATGTAATGATATTGGGTGGTAGTAAAATAGGAATTAATACTGCTCGAGAACTTTGCGAGAAAAAATTCAGGGTGATACTATTGGAGCAAAACAAGCTTAAGGCGATGGAGATTTCGGAAGAATTACCAGATTTGATGGTTATCCACGGTGATGGTAGAAGTTCAGAATTATTGGAAGAAGAGTCTATTGAATCAATGGATGCTTTTATTTCAGTAACAGAAAATTCTGAAACCAATATCATGTCCTGTTTGATGGCCAGTTCAAAGGGGGTTGAAAAAACAATTGCATTGGTTGAGAATATGGATTATTTCCATTTGTCCCAAGCTATTGGAATCGATACCCTGATCAATAAAAAATTACTTACAGCCAATACAATTTTCAGATACATCAGAAGAGGAGAGGTTGTCGATATGACTACCCTGAATAATCTCAACGCAGAAATACTCGAGTTTGTAGTCAATCCAGATTCAAAGGTTGCTCATTATAAAATTAAGGATTTGGATTTTCCTCGACTGGCTACCATTGGAGGAGTAATTAGAGAGGGTGAAGGCGTTATTGCTCTTGGAGATTACACGATTATGCCAGGCGACCGAGTAGTCGTTTGTGCGATGCCACGTGCTATCAAACGCGTAGAAAGTTTGTTTTTATAAATCTTCAAATGCTCAGATTCAATTTTAAAGTCATTCTCCACATTATAGGCGTTTTGCTGCTTTTTAATGGCGGTTTGATGCTGTTGGCCACTGTGACCAGTTGGTTGATGAAAGATGGGGTTACTTTTGAACTGACCCTTTCCGCATTTTTGGTCATGATCACTGGGGGTTCTATGATGTTGGTTTCCCGAAACCACGAAGCACAAATTCAAAAAAGAGAAGGTTACTTAATTGTCAGCTTGGGTTGGGTATTGATGACCCTTACTGGAATGACGCCTTTTCTCTTAACCGACTCCATTCAGGATTTACCTTCTGTTTTTTTTGAAACCATGTCGGGTTATACCGCAACGGGATCCACTATTTTGAATGACATTGAAGCGCTTCCTGCCGGGATACTTTTTTGGCGAAGTATGACCCACTGGATTGGCGGTATGGGAATCATTGTTTTGGCCATTGCAATTCTCCCATTATTAGGAATAGGAGGGATGCAGTTGTTTACGGCAGAGGCTCCTGGACCCAATAGTGATAAATTACACCCACGGATTACGGATACGGCCAAAAGATTATGGCTCATCTATGTTTCCTATACCTTGGCAGAAACCTTACTTCTGTATGTTGCGGGTATGTCACTTTTTGATGCAGTTAATCACGCCATGAGTACTATGGCCTCTGGAGGCTTTTCGACCAAAAATGCAAGTTTGGCGCATTGGAATCATTTGCCTTGGGTACACTACATCATCATCCTTTTTATGTTTTTAGCGGGTTCGAATTTTGTATTGAGTTATTTTGCTTTTACAGGTAAATTAAAAAAAGTATTTCAAGACGATGAATTTTTGACTTTTGCCAAGTTTATTTTTGTGTTTTCCATTATTGTCTTCATTGTATTGATTACCCAAGTGGATCTCACTCGTGATTCTTTTGATCACCCCCAAGTTTGGGGTAAGTTGGAAAGTAGCTTGAGGCACTCCTTTTTTCAAGTTTTGGCCATTGTGACCACCACAGGTTTTGTTACAGCCGATTATACGGCTTGGACGCCTTTTATGACCATTTTCTTTTTTGGATTGATGTTTTTGGGAGGTTCTGCGGGAAGTACCTCGGGAGGCATTAAAGTAGTGAGGCATTTGTTGATGATCAAAAGCGGTTTTTTGGAATTTAAAAGAGCTTTACATCCCAATGCCATTATTCAATCACGATACAACGGTAAAGTGGTAAGCAAAGAAATTATTGGAAATATTTTAGGCTTTTTTATCCTCTATATGATTTCCTTTATCATCGGAAGTTTGGTCTTTGGCTTGATGGGCTTGGATTTTGAAAATGCTATTGGTGTAGCAGCTTCCTCACTTGGAAATGTTGGGCCTGCCATTGGAAATTTTGGCCCTGCTAGTAATTTTAGCGAATTGCCTTCTTTGGGTAAATACTGGTCTTCATTTTTGATGTTGATGGGCCGTTTAGAACTGTTTACCGTTTTGATCCTTTTCACTCCATTCTTTTGGAAAAAGAATTAATAACCGTATTTATCTTTCCATCTCGATTTTAGAAACTTTCTTACTTGATTCTCCTTTGCGTTTTCTCCAGGTTCATAGAATCTAAAGCCTTCCAATTCTCTAGGTAAAAATTCCATATTGACAAAATTGTTTTGATGGTCATGGGCATATTGATAATCTTTACCGTGATCCAATTCTTTCATCAATTGGGTAGGTGCATTGCGAAGGGGTAGGGGTACACCGAGGTCTCCTGTTTCTTTTACTGTTTGTTGTGCTTTGTTAATGGCGGTATAGGAAGCATTACTTTTATCGGAACTGGCCAAATACAGTGCGCATTGACTGAGTGGGATTCTGGCTTCTGGAAAACCCAATATACTTACCGCCTGAAAAGTACTATTGGCAAGAACCAGCGCAGTAGGATTGGCATTGCCAATATCCTCCGATGCGAGGATCAACATCCTTCGGGCTATGAATTTAACTTCCTCACCCCCTTCAATCATTCGGGCCAGCCAATAGATTGCACCATTGGGATCACTCCCTCGGATCGATTTAATAAAGGCTGAGATAATGTCGTAGTGCAAATCTCCATTTTTATCAAATTGCCCCATCTCGGTTTGTACTTTTTCAAGCACAAGGGCATTGTCAATTTTGATAGGTTCAGAGGAACTATTGATTACCAACTCGAGTGCTGAAAGTAATTTTCGGGCATCTCCCCCGGATATTTTTATCAGTGCTTCATCTTCAAGGATTTCAACTTTTTTATTCTTTATTTCAATATCCTGATTAAGGGCATTGGAGATCAATTGTTGTAATTGAGACTTGTCCAGTGGATTTAGAATATAGACTTGACACCGAGACAATAAGGCGTTGATGACTTCAAAACTGGGGTTTTCCGTGGTGGCTCCGATCAAGGTAACACTTCCTTTCTCAACGGCACCCAATAATGAGTCTTGTTGAGACTTGCTGAATCGGTGTATTTCATCGATAAATAAAAGAGGACTTATATTAGAAAATAAACCCACACTGTGCTCGGCTTTTTGGAGAATATCTCTAATTTCTTTTACCCCAGAATTAATGGCGGAGAGTTGGTAGAAAGGTCGTTCTTTTTGATGGGCCAATAGTCTGGCTAGGGTAGTTTTACCTGTCCCCGGTGGTCCCCATAAAATCATAGAGGGTAGGTTGCCACTTTCGAGTATGGGAGTCAGCCCTCCTTTTGGTCCAATTAGGTGTTCTTGACCGACATATTCCTCAAGACTTTTCGGTCGCATTCTTTCTGCCAATGGGGTATTCATATTGCAAAATTTTAACGATAATGGAATTGTCGTTGAACTTCATAAAGTACAACACCACAAGCCACACTTACATTGAGTGAATCCATTTGATCACTCATGGGGAGTTTTACAGTGGTGTCAGTCATTTTTAAAAGACCTTTTTGGATTCCCTTGTCCTCCGATCCCATGATCAGAGCCAAAGGCCCCTCGAAATGGAATTCATAGGCTGTTTTTTCCGCTTTTTCGCTTACTGCAACTGTTTTAATATCATGGGCTTGAAATAAAAACAACGCATCCTTTAGGTGATTTACCTTGACCAGTGGTACTGAAAAAATCCCCCCAGCGGAGGTTTTGACTGTATCTGCGTTGACTGGTGCAGAACCCGTTTGGGGTAAAACTATACCACTGACTCCCACCGCGGCAGCCGTTCTTAGTATAGCGCCCAAATTTCGGGCGTCTGTGATGCCATCCAAAAGAAGATAGGTGGCTTTTTCATTGGGATTATTTTCAATCAACTCTTCCAAGGATACAAAATTGATGGGGGCTATTCGGGCCACTGCCCCTTGGTGGTTTTGGTGCGAGAACCGTTCCAATCGCTCTACGGGAACATAGCTAAATGAAATTCCCTTTTCGTGAATTTTTTGTTCCAAATGTTTGAATAATGAGCCTTGTTGTCCTTTGAGTAGCCAGATTTTATCTATGGTTTTGTCTTGAACTATGGCTTCCATGATTGCACGAATACCATAAATTTCTTGAGCTTTTTTCATGAACGCAATTTAGAAATTACCCAACAGAAATCGTGAATTATTTTTTTGAATCAATAATTCTTAAAAAAGAGTGAGGGAAGTTTACTAACGACCGTTGTTTATTGCATCGTCAATCAAGAGATTGGCATCGATTTCCTTCTGAGGGATTTTGAGAAAAAACTTTTTATCATCGGGAAGAAGATTTGCAGTACTTTTCACTCTGTGGTTCCCTGTTCGAGTAATGCCTTTGCGTAATCGTTTGGCATCGAACCATTCTACTCCCATTTCACCGTAAAGCTCTTTTCTTCGTTCTACTAAGATTTCTTCAATCAAAGCATTTCCTGTATTACCACTGGCTTGTGCGTTGGGGTCACGATTCTGTTGTAAGGCCAATAATAAACTTGAAGCTTCACTTTCATTTCCCAATCGGGCTTTGGCTTCCATTTCAATCAACATCATCTCAGGGGATCTGATGATGGGAATGTCGGAGCTGAAAGCAAAAGTGAATTTTGAAGATGCTCTTGCGTAATAATCATTTCCATTACCAACATTATAGAGGTCATCAAAAGTATTTCTTACATCTGTTGAGCTGAAGAGGGAAACAAACTCTTTATTCCAAAAAGCCAATCCATATCCGTCACCAATATTATCAGTAAAGGAGTGAGGAGCGATATAATAATAATTAGATTGATCGGCACGTTGAGGCATGGCCCATATCCATTCACTGGCATTCATATTGTCAAACCCTAGACTGTATTCACTTGGGGTGAGACTATAGCCTTCTCTTGCTATAGCAGCAACTTTGGCAGCTTCTTCCCAATTGCCCATAACTTGATGCACTCTGGCTAGGATAGCATTGGCTACTTTTCGATTAATATAGGATTTGTCAATTCTATTTTCGGGAGTGGTTTGAATAGCCGTGTAGAGGTCAGATAATATAAAATCATATAATTCACTTAAAGTTGACATGGCTTTTCCTTCAAGGGCGGGCTCCTCATAAATCGGAGGTGCAGGGAGAGAGGGGTCATAGGAATAGGTATGTTGAAATTCCATGGCCAATTGGAAATAATAAAAGGCTCTCAAGGTATAGCCTTGACCTAAAAACTCATCTTTTTCGAGTGGGGACAAATTGGTGCTTTTTTTCACACCGTCAATAAAGAGATTCAGTTGATTGATCATGGAATATGGGAATTCCCAACTGAAAATAGTTCGGGTATAGGTTGGCTCACGGTTGTCATTTTCATAATCGAAAACATACCATTGATAGCCCAATATCAAATCATTTCCTTTTACCACTCGGGCGAAATACATGGAGTAAAGCCCTCCAGCATCAGTTCTTTCAAATTGACTTCGACTGACTCTTAAAATCCCAGACATAAAGGCTTCTACCCCATCTGAAGATTCAAAAATAACGGATGTATTTACCGATTCGGTGGGTTTGGGTTGGTCCAAATAATCTTTTTCACAGCCAATCATTAGAATGCTGCTTACAACCAAAAGTATAGTGTATAGTTTTTTCATTTTTAAAAATTTACAATTGGAGATTTATTCCTAGCGAAAAAGTTTTCATTTGATGTGATCGGTAGTTGGTCAGTCCAGAAAGGGCTTGTTCTGGGTCAATACCTTTATGGGATTGATAGGTAAAGAGATTGTCACCTTGTAAATAAAGCCTCAGGCCTTTGATTTGGTATTTTTCCATCCAGTTTTCCTCAAAAGTGTATCCAATATTAAGTCCCCTTACTCGGATATAGTTGTTTTTAAATAAAAAGCGTGAGGAGGTAGAATTAAAATCGTTTTGACCGTTGAGGAAGAGGGGAACGTCGGTTTGATCACCTGGTGTCTGCCATCTTCTGACCAAGTCGGGGTGACCGTTTCTTCCCGGGGATTCAAAACCACTCATCAAACTTGCATAAACTCTATCATAGACATAGGATCCAAAACTGAAGTTGATCAGAGCACTCAAATCAAAGTTTTTGTAGGATACATTGGCGTTGAACCCTCCAACCATTGTGGGAAGTGATGATTTGTTCATGTAGTATCGGGTCGCTTCGCTATATTCTTTGGTGGTGATTCTTTCTCCCGTTTTAACTCCTTCATTGGTCTCTACATCTTTGTACCACA
This sequence comes from Flavobacteriaceae bacterium, assembly GCA_018647605.1. GTDB lineage: Bacteria > Bacteroidota > Bacteroidia > Flavobacteriales > Flavobacteriaceae > UBA8316. Next base: position 22,964 of record JABGSU010000190.1, read on the forward strand.
TTTGGTAACCGTCATCGGGATCTACACCAGCAGATTCCCTGAGGAAAAACTCAAATAAAGATTTTCCAACTTTCCATTTTTTGGTTCCACTTATAAATTCGTCTTGGGTCAAATCACTGATTTCATTCCTATCAAAAGAAAAGTTGATTCCCAGATCAACAGACAAATCGTTTTGTTTTAAAACCAAAGAATTAAAGGAAAATTCCAGTCCGTAATTTTTGATGGCTCCGATATTGGTTTTGATGGACTCATTTCCAGTGGAAAGGGCTAGAGGTTTGTCGTAAATCAAGTCGATGGATTCTTTGCTGTAATATTCTATACTTCCTTCAAGCTTTCCTTCGAATAGGGTAAACTCTGTTCCTATATTGCGTAGTGCTGTTTTTTCCCAAGTTAAATTGGGGTCAACAAATTCCGAGGAAATCACTCCTGTTTTGTCTAATTGGTTGTAGCCGGTATCAAACACCTGTAAATAGGGGAAGAATCCGATATCTCTATTGTTCCCTAGTTCTCCATATGAAAATTTAAACTTCAGGTAATCGATCCATTCAATGTTTTCGATAAAAGATTCATTGGATAGAATCCAAGACCCTCCGAAAGAATAAAAATTTCCCCATCGGGTATCTGCTGAAAATTTGGTTGATCCATCTCTTCTAAAAGATACTTCGGCAAAATAGGTGTTGTCATAGTTATAGCTAAGTCGACTAATGGCACTTAAAATTCTTTCTTCGTTGATGGCTCCTCCCACCCCTTCGGGTATGGTGCTCCCATTCAATACTTTTACATTGGGTAAATAGCCTGTTCCTTGTGCCTCGAGGAGGTTTTGTTCCAATCGATAGGATTCGAAAATGGCATCGGCAGTAATACTATTTGCGCCAAAGCTATTACTGTAGTTAAGGGTTTGTATGGCATTTAAAGTGGTGAAAAAATCTCGATCTTGAGAAACCCTTCCTTGAACAGATGAGGCTGCGCCATACTTGTTATGGGTATATCTAAAATCATCCAAAGAAGCTCTTTCGTAAAAAATATTTGATTTAAAATTAAGTTGGGGGAGCAGATTAATTTTTAGGTATCCATTCATGGAAATGTAGGTTCTGCTTTTCAAGATTTCATTGTTGGTGATCGCTCCCAATCCATTTTCGTTGGACAACGCTGGTCGAACCCCATTGACGATTTGACTGTTATTGTTTCCATAATCTAATATTGGAGATCCGCTGCTGTCATTAAATAAGGTTCCATCGCTGTTTCTTTTATATAGTGGATAATAACTTGGAATGGTATATATCCATTGTACGGAGTTGGAATAGCTGGTTCCAGATTGATTGGGTGCATTCTGTTTGGAAGTAGAATAGGATATGTTAAGACCCGACTGTATGTAATCGTTTATTTCTGTATCTACATTGAGGCGCGTTGCAAAACGTTCAAAATAGGTGGTTTTGACTTGGCCTTGTTCCTTGAGGTAGTTGGTTCCCAAATAGAAAGTGGTTTTTTCACTACCTCCAGAAACGGACAGACCGTGTTGTTTTTTGTATGCACTTGCATTAAGAATGGCACCTTTCCAATCAGTATTCCAAGCAGCATTTCCAGTCAGATTGCCTTGGTTGTCCACTGGTTCGGCAACTTCATAGGGATTGTACCCCAAAGCTGACACCAAATTAGATGAAGCCGCCGCCGCCGCCGCATCTGGGGAAAGCTCGTTTTCATATAATTCGTTGTTTCGATAGGCTTCCCAGAAAAAAGAAGTGTAATCGTCAATCCCCAATAAATCATGCATGGGGGTGGCCATGGATGAATTTCCATAAACCGTGGAAAGGGAAATTTGGGTGGGGCTGGCTTTTTTACCCGATTTTGTGGTTACAATGATGACACCATTGGCGCCTCGAGAACCGTATAAAGCTGTGGAAGATGCGTCTTTAAGCACTGAAATGGAAGCCACTTGCTCTTGGGCTATACTGTTGAGATTACCATTAAAAGGAGCACCATCTACAATGATAAGCGGTGCTGCAGAAGCGTTGATCGAACCTACTCCTCTGATTCTTATGGTGGGGTTGGTTCCTGGAACACCTCCCGTATTGACGACGTTGATTCCAGGGACACTCCCTTGAATCGCTTGGGTGATAGTGGTAGCAGGCTGGGATTGGATGTCGCTTTCGGAAATGACTGCTACCGATCCAACAATCGATTGTTTGGATTGAGCACCATAGGCCACTACAACGACTTCTTCCAACTCATTGGCAGGTTGTAGGGATATGTTGATGGGACTTTCGGTATTGGCCAGTAAGGTTTGTGGTTCATAACCTACATAACTGAATTCTAATTGTGCGCCCTCAGCTACTTCAATGGTAAAATTACCATCAAAATCGGTGGAAACCCCATTAACAGTACCTACTTCAACGACTGTAGCTCCTGGCATTGGCATTCCAAATTCATCGGAGATGACTCCACTGACGTTTACGTTCTGTTGCGCCAATAGGAGGTAGGGACAAAAAAATACTAAAACCAGAGAGGTGATTAAATTTTTCATAATTATAGTTAGCAAGTATTTATTTTTGAAAAACCCAAAAAATGTACTTAATCCAAATTTTTAGGGGGTAAGGTGTAAATATAATAATATCCATTTAATTATGATGGAGTTATATTCTAGAGCGGTGGATATTCAAAATATTTTAATAAATAAACCACCCCTTTGGGTTGGCTTTTTACTCATATTTTTTTACAAAAAACTAATTTTTATCCCACCATACTTTTGCAGTAATATCTGAAGGTTTAGAACTTACTCCACCAAGAGATGTGGCATTATTAGACCTTTTGGATTGCGGATAAGGCATTTTAGTAGGAATAGATGAAACAACGCCTTCAGAAGAAGGTTCTAAAACAGGCTGATCTACTCTTTTCAACTCAGCCCAAGCTTCTGTCCCACTTGTATATAAAGAAATCCATTTTTGTATCCTTGTTGTTTTTTTTAAAAAACTACAAAATTTGGGAGCTAAGGGTTTGAATAGAAGAAAAATATTTTTACATTTGCACGCCCATAAAAATGGGGTTTTTTATAAAAGTTTATGCCAACGATAGCACAATTAGTACGAAAAGGAAGAGTCACCATTACCAAGAAGAGTAAATCGGCGGCTTTGGATTCGTGTCCACAAAGACGTGGTGTTTGTACCCGAGTGTACACCACTACACCCAAAAAGCCGAACTCAGCAATGCGAAAAGTTGCAAGGGTTCGTTTGACCAATGGAAAAGAGGTCAATGCTTATATACCCGGAGAAGGACACAACCTCCAAGAGCACTCGATAGTATTGGTCCGTGGCGGAAGAGTTAAGGACTTACCGGGAGTCCGTTATCACATTGTAAGAGGGGCACTCGACACCGCTGGTGTGGAAGGTCGCCTTCAACGCCGTTCAAAATACGGTGCTAAACGACCTAAAAAATAGCCTTAATTCCTTGATCACTATTTATGAGAAAAAGACAAGCTAAAAAACGCCCCCTACTTCCAGATCCTAAATTCAACGACCAATTGGTTACTCGTTTTGTAAACATGTTGATGTGGGACGGAAAAAAATCTACTGCCTTCAATATTTTTTATGATGCCATGACTATTGTTGAAGAGCGCAATCAAGACGAAGAAAAAACGCCTCTCGAATTGTGGAAAGATGCCCTATCGAATGTCATGCCTCACGTGGAGGTAAGAAGTAGAAGGGTAGGAGGAGCGACTTTTCAAATCCCAATGCAGATTCGCCCAGACAGAAAAGTATCCTTAGCCATGAAATGGTTGATTACTGCTGCTCGAAAGCGAAATGAAAAATCAATGGCCCTTCGCCTTGCCCAAGAGGTGTTGGCTGCTGCAAAAGAAGAAGGCGCTGCCGTGAAGAAAAGAGTTGATACTCACAAAATGGCTGAAGCCAACAAAGCATTCTCACACTTCAGATTTTAATCAAAAATGGCAAGAGATTTAAAATATACTCGAAATATTGGTATTGCTGCTCACATTGATGCGGGAAAAACAACCACTACCGAAAGGGTTTTGTTTTATACTGGAGTGAGTCACAAGATCGGTGAAGTTCACGATGGTGCTGCCACCATGGATTGGATGGAGCAAGAACAAGAAAGAGGAATTACCATTACCTCTGCTGCTACTACTTGTACTTGGCAGTTCCCAACGGAACAAGGCAATCCTACAGCAGATGCTAAGGGTTACCACTTCAATATAATCGATACCCCTGGCCACGTAGATTTTACGGTCGAGGTAAACCGATCACTCAGAGTTCTCGATGGATTGGTTTTTTTATTTTCGGCTGTTGACGGGGTAGAGCCACAGTCAGAGACCAACTGGCGTTTGGCAGACAACTACAAAGTTCCTCGTATTGGTTTTGTAAACAAGATGGACCGACAAGGATCAAACTTTCTCAATGTATGTCAACAGGTTAAAGACATGCTAAAGTCCAATGCTGTTCCTATTGTTTTGAACATTGGAGATGAGGAAGACTTTAGAGGAATTGTTGATTTGGTGAAAAACCGTGCCATTGTATGGCATGATGATAACTTCGGATCTACATTCGATGTAATCGATATACCAGAAGACTTAAAAGAAGAAGCAGAGACCCTCAGAGGTCAATTGATCGAGGCAGTTGCCGAATACGACGAGAGCCTTCTAGAAAAATATTTTGAAGATCCAGACTCTATTACAGAAGACGAAGTTCATAATGCATTGAGAGCTGCAACTCAAGAAATGAGTATTATTCCCATGATTTGTGGATCCTCATTCAAAAACAAAGGTGTACAGTTTCTTTTGGATGCTGTTTGTCGCTACTTGCCTTCACCAGAGGACAAAGAAGCTATTGTGGGAACTGATCCTGATACGGGCAATGAAATTTTGAGAAAGCCTGAGGTAAGCGAACCTTTCTCTGCCTTAGCTTTTAAAATTGCAACCGATCCTTATGTAGGGCGTTTGGCTTTCTTTAGAGCTTATTCTGGAAGATTGGATGCGGGATCCTACGTATTGAACAACCGTACTGCAAAGAAAGAGCGTATTTCACGAATCTATCAAATGCATTCCAACAAACAAAATGCCATTGATTTTATTGAGGCAGGGGACATTGGAGCAGCAGTTGGATTTAAGGACATCAAAACAGGAGATACGCTATCTGCGGAAAAATCTCCAATCATATTGGAAAGTATGGACTTCCCTGACCCTGTTATCGGGATTGCTGTCGAGCCAAAAACCAAAGCCGACGTTGACAAACTCGGTATGTCTCTGGCCAAGCTAGCGGAAGAAGATCCTACTTTTCAAGTCAAAACAGACGAAGCTTCAGGACAAACCGTAATTTCTGGAATGGGAGAGTTGCATTTGGATATTATTATAGACCGATTGAGACGTGAGTTCAAGGTGGAAGTTAACCAAGGACAACCTCAGGTAGAATACAAAGAAGCTCTTACTGCTGTTGCAGACCACCGTGAAGTTTACAAAAAACAAACGGGTGGTCGTGGTAAATTTGCAGATATTGTATTTACCCTTGAGCCAGCTGAAGAAGGAAAGGTTGGATTAGAATTCGTCAATGTAATCAAAGGGGGTAATATTCCTAAAGAATACATTCCCTCTGTGGAAAAAGGCTTTAGAGATTCCATGAAAAATGGACCTTTAGCTGGATTTGAAGTAGATGCCATGAAAGTAACTTTGAAAGATGGTTCTTTCCACCCAGTGGATTCGGATTCCCTATCTTTTGAATTGGCTGCTAAATTAGGATTTAAAGAATCTGCAAGAGCTGCTCGAGCGGTGATCATGGAGCCCATTATGAAACTGGAAGTTTTAACGCCAGAAGAAAATATGGGAGATATTGTGGGAGATTTGAACCGACGTAGAGGACAAGTGAACTCTATGGATGACAGAGCAGGTTCTAAAGTCGTCAAAGCCAAAGTTCCTTTATCGGAAATGTTTGGTTATGTAACTTCTCTAAGAACACTCTCTTCGGGCCGTGCCACTTCCACTATGGAGTTTGACCACTACTCCGAGACACCCTCTAATATATCTGAAGGTGTAATTGCAGACATTAAAGGTAACAACGCATAAAGCTTAAATATGAGCCAAAAAATTAGAATAAAATTAAAATCTTACGATCATAACTTGGTGGACAAGTCTGCTGATAAAATTGTAAAGACCGTAAAAACAACAGGTGCTGTTGTAACTGGGCCTATCCCTTTACCCACGCACAAGAAAATTTTTACAGTATTGCGATCTCCTCACGTAAATAAAAAATCGAGAGAACAATTCAAATTAAGTTCATACAAACGCTTGCTGGACATTTACAGTTCTTCTTCAAAGACCATTGATGCTTTGATGAAGTTAGAATTGCCTAGTGGAGTAGAAGTAGAAATCAAAGTTTAATTATAAAACAATAAATCAATGTCTGGGTTAATAGGAAGAAAAATCGGCATGACCAGTCTCTTTGACGAAAAAGGGAAGAACATCCCTTGCACTGTCTTGGAGGTAGGG
>JABGSU010000191.1 GCA_018647605.1 Flavobacteriaceae bacterium
AAAGCACCTGTTGACATGCAAGATATTGAACAACGTTTGTTGTCCCGTTTCAAATGGGGGCTATCGGCCGAATTACAAGTACCTGACCTAGAAACCAGGATTTCAATCCTCAAAAACAGACTCTATAGAGATGGGGTAACCATCGGTGACAATATTGTAGAATATGTTGCAAAAAACATTAAAACCAATGTTCGCGAGTTGGAAGGTGCTATCATTTCATTGATTGCACAGTCCTCCTTTAACCGTGTGGACATTAATTTGGATCTGGCTAAGGAAATCGTTAACAAGTTTGTCAAAAATACCAAACGAGAAGTCTCCATCGACTACATCCAAAAAGTAGTTTCGGAATACTTCCAAATGGATGTTGCTACTTTACAATCCAAAACCAGAAAAAGACACATTGTGCAGGCACGTCAGTTGGCCATGTACTTTGCTAAAAAATTCACCAAAGCCTCCTTGGCCAGCATTGGCACCCAAATTGGAAAAAGAGACCATGCCACTGTCTTGCATGCGTGTAAAACCGTTGACAACCTGAGTTTTACTGACAAACAATTCAGAAAATATGTTGAAGATCTCAATCAAAAACTCTCTCTTTAACACCCTAAAGTGAAAACTTCAATCTTAATGGTTTGCTTGGGGAATATTTGTAGGTCTCCACTAGCAGAAGGGATTCTAAAAAACAAATTGCCACTAGATCGTTTTAAAGTAGATTCGGCTGGAACAGCAGGTTTCCATATCGGTCGGTCTCCCGATCATAGAAGTATTGAGGTCGCTGCACAAAATGGAATAGACATCAGTAGACAAAAAGCAAGAAAATTTACCCCCAACGACTTTAAAGAATTTAATAAGATATACGTTATGGATCATGCTAATTTAGCAGACGTATTACAAATTGCATCAACTCCAGAAGACCGGAATAAAGTTGCCCTACTATTAGAGACTGTTGAAGTACCTGATCCTTATTATGAAAATGAAGAAGGTTTTAAAACCGTTTTTAGGCTGATTGATCAAGCTTGTGATCGCCTTACTAATAAACTCCAAAACCTTTAACCATGGACACTACATTGTATCTTATTCCCGGTCCATTGGGTGAAGAATTTAATCCCGACATATTTCCTCCTCAAATAAAACACATCATTGAAAAAACGGATCATTTCATTGTAGAAAATGAAAAAGAGGCAAGGAGATTCATCAAGAAAATCACTCCAGCAAAAGAACAGTCGCTACTAAAACTATATCCACTTAACAAACACACCTCTTCTACAGCCATGGCTACCTATTTAGACCCCTGCTTGGCGGGTATTGATATGGGATTGATATCCGATGCAGGTTGCCCTGGGGTTGCCGATCCTGGTGCCGAAATAGTTGAAAAAGCTTACCGATTGGACATCAAAGTAAAACCCTTGGTAGGTCCCTCCTCTATTCTTTTGGCCATGATGAGTTCTGGATTAAATGGTCAGAATTTTGCTTTCAATGGCTATCTTCCTATCGACAAAATTGAGCGAAAAATGGCCATTAAAGCACTGGAAAGCAAATCCCAAAAAACTGATCAGAGTCAAATCTTTATGGAAACTCCCTACCGAAACGAAAAACTTTTAGAGGATTTGAAACAAGTGTTGAATCAAAACACCCAACTTTGTATTGCCTATGAACTTACGCAAGCCGAAGAATTTGTAAAAACAATGAATGTAGAACTATGGAAAAAAACAAAAATTAATTTTCATAAAAAACCTGCGATCTTCATCATTCATCAACAAGCCTAACGATAAACCCGATTGCGGTCAAGCCAACGGGTGTATATCTTTTTATTCTTTGCATGTTCCCTCCCATTTTTGGCAAAAAGATGATAACCTGGGTTGTTGGGGTTGGCCACAAAATACAAATAGCGGTGCTCTTCTGGATTCAAAACTGCCGCTATTGAAGAAATATCAGGCATGGTAATAGGACCAGGAGGCAAGCCTCTATATTGGTATGTATTGTAGCGAGATTGGATGGTTAAATCTTTGTAGAGTACTCTTTTTATGATGGTATCAAAATTTTGGTAATGTAGTTTCATCGCATAAATAACCGTTGGGTCGGCTTGTAATTTCATCCTCTTTTTGATCCGATTGAGATACACACCCGCCACCCGGGGGCGTTCGTCTACTTTTTGAGTTTCCTTCTGTACAATGGCAGCCAAATCAATTACTTCCAAAGCACTTAAACCCAATTGGCTTGCTTGTTGTTTTCGTCCTTCCGTCCAAAAATTCTGATAGGACTTCCACATCTGGTCTCTAAAATTTTCAGCAGTAGTATTCCAAAAGAAGTCATAACTGTTAGGCAAATACATACTCAATGCATTTTGAGGACTAAACCCTTTATCCAATAAAAAATCTGGATCCAGAAAAGCAGTAAGCAATGAAATACTGTCGGGTGCAATTTGTTGAGCAATCCTTCCCGCTAATTTTTCCAGTCGTTCATGATTATTGAAAGTCACCCGAACGATGAGGCTTTTGCCTCGTAAGGCATTGATGATCTCATTATTGTTGCTTCCTTTATCAATAACAAATTTTCCGGACCTCACCCTCGAAATATAGCCCTTCTTTTCGGCAGCCATAGTAAAGTCTGAAACAGACTTTAACAAAGGGGTCAAATTCGACTGCAGTTTTAAAAAATCATCTCCTTCGTGGATATAAACATAAACCTTGTCCTCCTGAAAAACAGTATTGTCCCAAAAAAAAGTTTTACTAAAGAGAAAGACAAAAAAGAGGCCGAAACCCAATCCCATCAGCACAATGATCATCAATATTTTTTTGCGATACATGCTTAGATTATTTTTTGATAAATCGATTCGTCATGGTATTTACCGTCATAAAAATTCCAGTCTTTTTTAGTTCCAACAAAATCATACCCCTGTCGCTCAAACAACCGTATGCTAATATTATTCTCCACAGCAATATGGGCATAAAGTTGATACAATTGCAGATACTTTTTGGCATAAAACTCCAATAATGCTAATGCTCCAGTAGCATAACCCTTTCCTTGAAATTGCTTTTGAATGGCCAAGCCCACTCCAGCGCGATGGTGTAAGGGTTCAAAATCAAATAGATCGATAAAGCCAATGGGCTGGTCTTTTAAATTTACCAAGGTAAACTTAACTTGGCGGGTTTCGAAAATATCTTTGTGAGCATTGGCAATGTAATTTTGCAATATATCTTTCGAATAGGGTTGTGACCGATTGGAATATTTCCATAACTCGAGATCATTTTCTATCTCAAACAAAACACGAATATCATCGGGTTCAACCCCTCTAAGACCTAGTATTTCATTTTTAAGCGGAATCATTACAGACTGAAATTACCTGAGAAAACAAAGGTAGCCGAACCCTTCAATTGAATGTTTTTGTACTGCCCATCGTGAGACGTAAAAGACACTTCCAGTATTCCACCCAAGGCATCTATATAAACTATATTTATTGATGTTAATTTTAAATAATGAACCCCAATGGCTGCAGCAACAGCTCCAGTTCCGCAAGCGAGGGTCTCCCCTTCCACCCCTCTTTCGTAGGTTCGGAGTTTAAATTTTTCAGGACTTACTTTTTCAACAAAATTGACATTGGAACCCACATCAAAATAGGGTGCGCCATAACGGATCGCTGCGCCTTGTTCTTGGACATTGACTGAAGCAACTTCAGCAACACATTCCACATGGTGGGGAGAACCCGTATCTAAAAAAATAGCCGAGCCTCTTTTTTCTATTTCGATTACATCTGCCATGTCAATACATACCGATCCTTCGGAATCGATTGTAGCACGGTGCAAACCGTCGGAGGTTTCAAAAACCCCTTCTGACCCAACAATACCGAGTTTGTTGGCAAATGCATAAACACACCGACTACCGTTTCCACAAAGACTACTGGGACGACCATCAGAATTGAAATACAACATTTTAAAATCAGCTTGGTCGGAATCCCTCATCAAGATCAGTCCATCGGCACCAATTCCAAAATGACGATCACACAAATTTTTGATCAATGCCGCCTCTTGATCTGGAAAATCAGCTTTCCTGTCGTCCAAGATGATAAAATCGTTGCCCGCTCCTTGATATTTTTCAAACTCAAAATTCATGGTACTAATTTAGGGAAAATTTACCCGCTTTGGTATCTGTTAAATAGACGTTAAATGAATCACAACTAAAGGATAGAATTTATAATTTTGAGGTAGTATAAAAAATATGCACATGAAATCTACATTAAAAACTATTTTAATCGCTGCTTTGAGCGCCTTGGTGACCCTAGTAGCTTATGATCATTTTTCAGGAGAAAAAATTGAAATTGTAGAAAATGAAAAGGCCAACCTGATTCCTACCACCTACAGTTTCAATAGCAGCAAGGTTGCTGGCGAAATGACCGATTTTACGATTGCAGCAGAAAAAACAGTTAATGCTGTTGTCCATGTAAAAAATACCAGTGTTAAAAAAAACAATGTTCCCAGTTGGTTCAGTAATTTATATGGAGATGATTTTGACGAAAAAAGAATTGGGACGGGTTCTGGTGTCATCGTCTCACCAGATGGAATCATTATCACCAATTACCACGTGATTGAAAATGCCTCTGAAATAGAAATAACTTCTAATAAAAATAAAACCTATCAAGCAGAGATTATTGGTTCTGATCCCAATACCGATTTGGCCGTTTTAAAAATAAAAACCAAGGAATCCCTTCCATTTATTCCCTTTGGAGACTCGGAAATAGCCAGAATTGGAGAATGGGTATTGGCGGTAGGAAATCCTTTTAACCTCAACTCAACTGTCACAGCAGGGATCATCAGTGCCAAATCCAGAGATCTCAATGATATGGATGGTAAAAACCAGTCCTTTATTCAAACCGATGCGGCAGTCAATGTGGGCAATAGCGGAGGAGCATTGGTCAACACCGATGGGGAATTGATCGGAATCAACACCGCCATATCTTCCATTACGGGGGGCTTTGTAGGCTATTCTTTTGCCGTTCCCAGTAATATTGTCAGAAAAGTTTTCGAAGATTTAATCGAATACGGAAACGTTCAAAAAGGTCTTTTGGGGGTTGCCGGTAGTGCACTTAACACCGAGTTGGCCGAAAAGTTTGAAGTGGACGAAACCCAAGGTTTTCTGATTGGTGAGGTCGTTGAAGGTATGGGAGCTTATCAAGCAGGTCTAAAGATAGGAGATATTATCAAAAAAGTGGATGGCGTGAAGATCAACACCTTTTCTGATCTGACAGGCTACCTATCTACCAAGCGTCCTGACGAGAAAGTAGAAGTGTATTACAACCGAGACGGGAACGATAAGAAAATTACCGTGACACTCAAAAAAACCAATACCGTGCAGTTTTTAGGGATGTCCGTAAAAAACCTCAATCAAGAACAAAAAGAATATTTTGATCTCGATCAAGGAGTCATCATAAACGAGTTGAATAACCGTCGACTCTACCGATATGGTATTGATGAAGGTTTTGTCATCCTAGAAATCAACAATAAAAAAATTGAGGAGGTAGCCGATGTAGAAGCGATTGATCTTAAAAGCCTCAACAGTCTTTTGTTTCTTAAACCCAACGGAGAAAGAGAGAGAATTATTTTCGAATAAAATACAAGTACCCTTACAATTCCAAAGAGCTGTCTCCGAGACAGCTCTTTTTTTTGTCCCCAATAATCAGTAAATTGATTTATCCAAATCACACCACTGCCATGAAAATCTAAGTTTTTTACTGTAAAAGTCCTATTGATTCATTGCTACAGCTAGTAGATAAAATAAACAAATCATTTAAATTTTCAAATGTATTTTGTAATATGGAAATGCACCGTAATTCACTTAAATTCATAGAATGATCGAGACAATTAGTAAACTCGAACAATTATTTAGATAAAGACTTAAACTATTTAACTCAATCCCCTGAATCAGAAATCAGCAAAAAAGTAGCTGTTGAGAAATGGTCAAAAAAAGAAATTTTAGGGCATTTAATTGATTACGGGATTTATAATCTTCAACGGTTTACCGAAGTTTAATTTAAAAAAAGCCCTATCGAATCGACCATTACAATCAAGATGAATTGGTAAAAGCCAATGATTATCAAAATGCCGAAATCAAAAAAATTATTGCATTGTGGGTCAACATCAATAATCGGATTTTGAGTATAATGAAAAAGCAAACTCCCAAAACATTAATCTATAAAATTGAATTGGAGAAAAATAAAATCTCTGATTTAAGCTTTCTAATGAAAGATTATGTAGAACATTTGTAACACCATCTGGATCAAATGATAAAATAGAAAGTAATGAAATTATCAAAAGATCATTTTTCAAAAGCAAGGGATTTTATCTTAACCAATGCGAGGGTCTTGGAAAGGCGGATGTTTCAATTTCATTTTGAAATGGGTAGTTCAGAGGGGGTTTTTTATGCCGTTTATGCCTATCGAAATCCTGACGGTGGATTTGGACAAGGAATGGAACCCGATACAGCATCTCCAGAAAGCCAGCCCCTTTTCGGGATCATGGCCCTTGAAGCACTTGATGAAGCAGGTTGTCTAAATAGAGAAATCATTCTAAAAGATTTTATGCCCTATTTTAAAAGCATCACAACAAAAAGAGAGGGTATTCCTTGGATGTTTAGACCCAAAAGCATTTAACCTTGTGAGGAACATTTTAAGACTGTAAAAGAATGGGTCGCTTTAAGTACTACTAAGCCTTTACTTGGGATTTTAGAAAAGTACAATATAAATATTCCTTGGATGAACAAAGCGGAAGCATTTGTTTGGAGTGAATTTGAACGAATTCATGACAGACAAGCTTTCTGTTATTTATGTGTGCCTCGGTGGTTGACTTTTTTAGAACACACAAAAAGTCGCAGTAAGGCCGAAGTGACAATTTATAACCTTAAAAATTGGGTGTTGAATAATGGAATTATTTGCGAAGATAAAACAGATAAAGACTGGGGGCTTTATGGAAAACCCCATCGTTTAAATTATGCCACTTCACCCAATAGCATCCTACATTCAATATTTACCAAAGAAACACTTAAGTCGGATATGGATGCTTTGATAAGTAAGCAAAAAGAAGATGGACGATGGGATACGTGGTATGGCATTAGTAAAGGAACAAAATTAGAATGGGCAGGAATACAGATTTTGTCAGTTTTAAAAATATTGAAAAATTACGATAGCATTGAAAATAAAAAAAAACAAATAAATAGGTATTATGCGCGTAAATCAGGTACCATAACCAGAACATTCTAAAGCATAAAAAATTTGTGAATTCTATTTCTTTTCTCCTGATCCTTATTAAAAATTATTCGGCGGAGATAAAAATAAAATGATTTTTGGGGCTAAGCTTTTTATTGATTTCTTGATTTACAGGAGAATTCTTCTCATAAAAAGTCCCCAAAAGTTTTGGTAGCTTTTTTATTTGTAAAATATTTGTAACCCATGCGGATCGATATTATTACCCTTTTCCCGGAATTGCTTAGCAGTCCTTTTGAGTCCTCAATCCTCAAACGGGCCATAGAAGCCAAAAAAGTAGTGGTCCATTTCCACAACCTCAGAGACTATGCCGAAAACAAACAAAAACAGGTTGACGATTACCCTTTTGGTGGAGGTGCAGGAATGGTCATGAAAATTGAACCCATTGATTTGTGTATTCAAAAACTCAAACAGCAGCGGGAATATGACGAAATTATTTACCTCACTCCCGATGGAGAACAACTCAATCAGCCTATTTCCAACAGCCTGTCCACCAAACAAAATATCATCCTCCTTTGTGGACATTATAAAGGAGTCGATCAAAGGGTCAGGGATCATTTGATTACACGTGAAATATCAATCGGTGATTTTGTACTATCGGGAGGAGAGTTGGCGGCAGCGGTTTTGTGTGACAGTATTATTCGACTGATACCTGGGGTTTTGGGAGATGAATCTTCTGCACTGACCGACAGCTACCAAGATGGATTATTGGCTCCGCCCATCTATACCCGACCCGCCAACTATAAGGGTTGGGAGGTTCCTCCTCTACTAACCTCGGGCAATACACCAGCGGTCGAAAAATGGAGGGAAAACAAGGCCTTTGAAAAAACCAAAGAGATCAGACCCGACCTGCTTAAGGATCAAGATTGATTTTTTATGGTTTAAAGAGCAGGTGGAAGTTGTTTAAATCAAAAATAGTCTTAAATTTGCACTCTAATAAAATCAGCCATAGAATCATATCATGCTGATCAATAGGAATAGCAATGGAATCACTCATCAATTTTGTTCAACAAGAATTTATTCAGAAAAAAGAATTTCCTGAATTTTCTGCTGGAGATACCATCACGGTCTATTACGAAATTCGTGAAGGTGACAAAGTAAGAACCCAGTTTTTCCGTGGGGTCGTTATCCAAATAAAAGGTCAAGGACTTTCCAAGTCGTTTACCATCAGAAAAATGTCCGGCACTGTTGGAGTAGAAAGAATATTCCCACTCAACTTACCCGCCCTTCAAAAAATAGAAGTCAATAAAAAAGGGAAAGTAAGACGTTCAAGGATATACTACTTTAAACAACTGAGAGGTAAAAAAGCTCGAATCAAAGATCAATAAAATATCACAAACCGCTTAACAGCGGTTTTTTTTGTTCGTTATTACAAAAAAGGACAACAGTAGTCAAACTATGCTGTTCCTTCATTATATTTGCAAAACCTTAATTGAAATTTAAATGTCAAAAATTGTTGTAGAGCAACCAGTCGTTGAGATTGACGGTGACGAAATGACCAAAATTATTTGGAAATTTATCAAAGAACAATTAATCCTTCCCTACATAGATGTCGAACTTTTGTATTATGACCTAGGCATAGAATCCAGAGATGCTACAGAAGACCAGATCACTGTGGATGCAGCGGAAGCTATTAAAAAACACAAAGTTGGAATCAAATGTGCTACCATTACTCCCGATGAAGATCGTGTGGTAGAATTTGGTCTTAAAAAAATGTACCGCTCTCCCAATGGAACCATTAGGAACATTGTAGGAGGTACTGTTTTTAGAGAGCCTATCATCCTAAAGAATGTACCGCGTTATGTCCAAGGCTGGACCAAGCCCATTTGTATTGGAAGACATGCCTTTGGTGATCAATACAAAGCCACCGATGCCGTCATTACTGGAAAAGGAAAACTCACCATGACTTTCACTCCCGAGGACGGAAGCGAATCGACTTCATGGGAAGTGTATAACTTTCAAGAAAACGGTGTGGCTATGAGTATGTATAACATAGAATCCTCCATATTTGGTTTTGCACGATCCTGTATGAACAGAGCGCTAGACAAAGGTTGGCCCCTCTATTTTTCTACCAAAAACACCATTATGAAGGCCTATGACGGGCGCTTTAAAGATATATTTCAAGAAGTTTTTGACAATGAGTTCAAAGATAAATTTGAAGCTGCAGGCATTACCTACGAGCATCGCTTGATCGATGATATGGTGGCGGCAGCAATGAAGTGGAATGGCGGCTTTGTTTGGGCCTGTAAAAACTATGATGGGGATGTTCAATCGGATACCGTAGCTCAAGGATTTGGTTCTTTGGGACTGATGACTTCTACGCTAGTTACGCCCGACGGTGAAATTATGGAAGCAGAAGCTGCTCATGGAACCGTTACACGTCACTACCGTCAACATCAAAAAGGTAAAGAAACTTCTACCAACCCTATGGCTTCTATATTTGCTTGGACCAGAGGATTGGCACATAGAGGGAAACTCGACAACAATCAAGCCTTAATTGATTTCTGTCAAAATCTTGAAGCGGTCTGTATACAAACCATAGAAAGTGGTAAAATGACCAAAGATTTGGCTTTATTGATTCACAAGGAAGACCTAAACGAATCGCACTATTTGACTACGCAAAAGTTTCTTGACGCCATAAAAGAAAACTTAGAGACAAAGTTGAATTAAGCTTTCGATTTTCTGAATATTAATGATTTATAGATTCGTTATAAAAATTTTTATAACATTCTGCGTATCACTTTAGCCGAATAAAAAAACGGTAAGCCCCCGTAAAACGGTTGATTTTTTTAAATATCAGAAGCATTATTCCTTTGTATTTAATCTTTTAATAACACTAAGTTAATAATTTACATTGGAAAAATATTTCTATTAAAAAACAAATAAGTTTCCCATCATGAAGTTTGAAAAAATAACAGAAAAAGATTCTCATTATGATGCACTTGAGCAAAAATCAGTTGAGGAACTTTTGAGTGGAATACACCAAGAAGATCAAAAAGCCGTAGCGGCCGTGAGAAAAGTATTACCCCAAATTGAGCGGTTGATACAAAAAGTAGTGGAACAAGTTCAAAATGAAGGAAGGCTTTTTTATATAGGAGCTGGAACCAGTGGAAGACTAGGTGTTTTGGATGCCTCAGAATGCCCCCCAACCTTTGGAACCCCAGCCGAAAAAGTGATTGGGCTCATTGCCGGTGGCGACTATGCTCTTCGCAATTCCATAGAAAATGCAGAAGACGATAGCCATCAAGCCTGGAAAGATTTGAGTGAACATAAAATTAATCCTAAAGACATCATTGTGGGAATAGCCGCTTCTGGCACCACTCCCTATGTGATTGGTGGGCTTAAAGACTGTCAGCAAAACGGAATACCAACAGCTTGCATTACTTGTAACGAAAACAGCCCTTTGGCTACAGTTAGCGACTATCCGATTGAAGTGGTGGTTGGGCCTGAATTCCTTACAGGAAGCTCTCGTATGAAAGCGGGAACTGCCCAAAAGTTGATCCTTAACATGATTACCACGGCTACCATGATCCAACTGGGGCATGTAAAGGGCAATAAAATGGTAGACATGAAACTATCTAACGACAAACTAGTGGGTCGTGCCGAACGTATGGTAATGGACGAACTCCAAGTCCCCTTAGCCACTGCCCAAGCGCTATTACAAAAACACAAAAACGTTCGTGGGGCAATCGATGCCCATAAAAAACAATAGTTTTTTTTAGTATATTTGGATTAAACCATCCCAAATCTGGTTTACTCCCAAATGAAAAACCTATGGCTCCTATCCGGTTGGTGAAAATGTATATAAAGAATATTCTAAATATTGCTAAAATCAAGAGTTGTAGCCCGCTTAAACTTTTGTGCAACTTACCTGAAGTGTGTTCAACAGTCGGCAACTACTCATTTACTAAATATTGGTCAGTAATTGCCAGCAGCACCTTATATCGCACTTCCTGCTCTATTTTCACCATCGCTTTAATTTGTTTGGGAATAACTTCTTGTACTCAGACTTTAAGTCCTCTATCACTTCATTTTAAGAAAGATTATCAGGTGCGTAACTTCTATAATTCATCTGTAGTGTTGAGCAAACTCGATTTTTCAAAAGATGTATTAGATGAATCAAATTATCCCAAAATTCACCTCAGTTCTCCCGGATGCGATTTTAAACAAAATGGACAGTTCATTGAACTATCCAATAACTCAGAGACAGAACAACAAAGTTTTGTCAGCCTTGGAAATCTATACAACTTCGCTGCAATAGACATGGATATTAAGGGTCATATCCACAATTCCTCCACTGCAAGCGCACTGTTGTCTTTTTATAAAGATAAAGGCAATAGGTTTGTTATTACTCAAAGAGATTTTGACTCTGGGAGTAAGAAAGTAATACTAGAGATAATTAAAAATGGAGCAACTGTATTTCATCAAACATTACCCGTAGAAGGTATTGTTGCCCCCAATACTTTGCGGGTGCATCTTGCAGGAAAGTATCTGAATATTCTACTTGTAAAAAATGAAGAGTGGATCGTTTTAGGTTCTTTCGACGTAAGCGAACATTTTGAACTCAGAGACAAATCTATATTAGAGCAATTTACATTAATTGCAGGAGCCAAGTTGGGAAATGGAGACAGTTTCACCATATCAAAACTAGAACAATATCTTACATGTGGTACCGCACAGGCGGATCCAAAAGTGTTGCACTATGAAAATGGTGCACCTATAATAGAAGGAAATAAAATCTGGGTGGCTATGACAACAAGAGCTTATGATACCCAACTCTATCAAGGAATCTACAGTTATAACTTAGAAACCAAAGAATGGAAAGTAACAGCTACGATGGTTTTTAATAAGGGAGATGGGCTTATCAGGCAATGGAGTGCTTCTGATGTGTTTTTCGATAGAACTGATAAAAAATGGAAAATATTTACTGTTTCGCACCGTGATGATCATATGCTTTATTCAGGTGAGACCACGGTTGATCCTAGGTTTGGTTTGGTAGAAATATCCTGCTCAAAAGTAAATTATGCTTCTGTGGGCAATGAAGAAGATCCTTCAGTAATATACGATTACGAAGCAGGAAAATGGCGCATGGCGGTTTGTAAAGCCAAGAATGGCTATCAAACAATTCTGATGGAAGCTGATACATGGAACGGAGAATGGAACCAGATTGCGGTATACGAACCCAGATCAAGTACTGGAGTATTAATCCAAAAAATTGGTGGTAAGCCTTACGTCTTTATTGGTCGAGGGGACACCCCTTGTCCCATGGAAGTTTTATCTTATCCTAGCATGGAGAAAGTGGGAGAATTAAATTTGTCAGAACACCCGGTGGGGAAAAATGTATGGCCGGCAATAATCCCTGTAACTAAAAATACAGGCACAGCTTATTATCTGTTAACATTTGATAGAGATGCCTGGACCGGGCATAGAACATATGGAAATATCCACTGGTATTATGCAGAGGAGTTTGCCAAAGGTTTTCTAGAATATGAAGAAACCAAATAAAGTATTGATTTTATACAAAAAACACTGACTACAAAAAGGTAGTTAATGCATGGCTACTTAACGTCAGCCTCGACACCATATTCACAACTTTTTCCTTAATAACTTTGGTTTATCTCCTTTAGAAAATTAAAATAAGACCTATTCATATTTTGGTTTTGTATATTTAATGAAAATATAAATTTTTATATTTACATTATTGATGAACAAACCCCTACTTCAAAAAGGACTAAAAAAAATGAGCTTGTTTTTGCTCTGCTGTTTTATTGGTCCAGTAATTGTTCATCAAGCATTTAAGAATCAAACCCATTTCTTGTATGTTCCCGTTCTTATTGTAGGCATTCTTTTTTTAATTACTGCAATGTATTATGGTTTTTCTGGAGTCAAAACCCTTGTCAATGCACTTTTAGGTGAACGAAAAACAAAACTTTAAAGAATCGATTGCTTGCTAGCAAGAGACCCCTTATCTTTGCGCATCATTGAATCCAACCATGATTGAAATTCGTTTTCCAGATCAGTCTGTCCGTTCCTATCCAGAGGGTACTACCCCTTTCGAGGTCGCTCAAAGCATAAGTGAAGGCCTGGCGAGAAATGTCCTTTCCGCCCAGTTCAACAAACAAACTGTCGAAGCAGCCACTCCATTAACGGAAGACGGAG
>JABGSU010000192.1 GCA_018647605.1 Flavobacteriaceae bacterium
ACAGAAACAGCTGATGAATTGACTATAACCGTGACTGAAGGTACTCATTATGTAGGATTACCTTCACGAATGAATGCTAAACTTCAGAAATATTTTAATACTGATCTGTTTTCTGACCCTGCTGAAAACCTAACACAAAAGGTAAATCAAGGTAAACCTGTATTACCGTCAGTTATTATTTCAGCTGGTGATACTCATTTTATGATAGCAGAAGCAATACTCAGAGGACTTGCCTCAGGTGATGCTGCTTCATACTATCAATCAGGCCTAGAGAAGGCCATGGAGTATTGGGAAACTATTAGCGGTGTTTCTTTAGACGAAAGTAATATGGCAGCATTGACAGGAACTACTGAAGAACAGTTAGAAAAAATCGCTACTCAGCGGTGGATAGCTAACTACACTAATAGTCTAGAAGCCTGGGCAATTGTTCGCGATACAGGATATCCAAGTTCAGCCTTTAGTACGTCATCTGATGATGATATTATCAGCTTAGCAGGTCCTCTCAACGGTGCCTATCCCAACAGGTTGCGTTATGGTTCAGGAGTTTATAACTCAAATCAAGCTAATGTTGAAGCAGCAGTGGCTAAACAAGGCCCAGATGTAATGGCAACTAAATTATGGTTTGCTAAATAGTAGTAACTGTTTGTAAAAAAGAAAAAGCCTGTATTTGATTTACAGGCTTTTTTTATGCCTCCTAATCCATAAAATTAAATATTTGGAATAAAGTTTTTTTAACTAAATTGGTTTAAAATAATTTTAAATGCGCTCTTTACTTCTTATGAAGATTGGCTGCTTATTAACTATAGCCTTGTTTGCTAGTGGATGCAAGAACCGCATTCCAGATGAAATGGTACAAGAAATTTCAAAGTTACCCGATAAGATTGATTTCAATTTCCATGTTAAGCCCATTTTGTCGGACAAATGTTTCGCTTGTCATGGGCCAGATGCAGGTAATCGAAAGGCAAACCTAAGGTTAGATTTCGACCAAAAACTCCTTGGTGACGATAAACTGCAATTTCTCACCTTTGAAGATGTAAAATCCGAAATACCCAATCGGTTATTATCACAGGATCCCGAAATACATATGCCCCCTCCCGAATCTCATTTAAGCCTCTCCGATCAGGAAACTGCTATCCTTTTAAAATGGATGGATCAAGGAGGAGAATACAAGCCCCATTGGTCTTTTCTTTCTCCCCCAAAAATCAATGCTTCCCTTTCGCTAAAAGAGGATTGGATGGAGACCGAAATTGATTTTTTTGTAAAGAAAAAGCTGAAAGAGTATGACATTTCACCGTCCAAAAAAGCCGCGAAAGAAATTCTTATTAGACGATTGAACTTTAGTCTTACTGGACTTCCTCCCAGCCTTGAGGAAATAGACGCCTTTTTGGCCGACCAATCTCCCCAAGCCTATGAAAAATTAATCGATCGACTCCTTCAGTCTCCACATTATGGTGAGCGGATGGCTACAGAATGGATGGATGTGGCACGCTATGCCGACTCCGATGGCTATTTGGACGATAAGCACAGGGATTTTAGTCCATGGAGGGATTGGGTGATCGATGCCTTTAATCAAAACATAAGCTATGAAAAATTTGTCACCCATCAGTTGGCTGGCGATCTTGTTACGGATTCGGATCAATCCAGTAAAATTGCTACTGCATTCAATCGCTTACACAAAAAAAATTCTGAAGCAGGGATTATTTTTGAGGAATTTCGATCTGAATATGTAGCGGATCGGACAATTACTTTTGGCAAGGCTTTTTTGGGAATGACTATGGAATGTGCCCGTTGTCACGATCACAAATATGACCCCATAAGTCAAAGGAATTTTTATGAAATCTCCAGTTTTTTTAATAGCACCAATGAGATAGGTCACGCCGGATACGGACCAGGCCAGGTGGCAGGTCCCTCTTTACTTCTTACCAATGAGGAGCAGGATACTTTGATTGATTACATAAAGAATGATCTCAATACCCTTGAAAAAAGAATCTCCGATAACCTAAGTGATAATGAAGCGTCATTTGACAATTGGTATGGACAAAAATCAGCAGCAATCCAGTCTATCACAAATAACCTTAATAAGGGATTGGTGGCCTATTATCCCTTTGATACATTTATCCCCAAAACCGCTAATACTTTTTATAGTCCTAGTGGGATTCTTGGACAAAAATCGGCTACACTCTCCGAACCTTTAATAGGTGAAGGGCCAAAAAATAAAGGGTTTTTTATCAATGAGTTTACACAAATGAAACTCCCCAAAAAAGTGGGATGGTTTGATCAAACAGATCCCTTTACCCTTTCTTTTTCTGTTTTTGCCGATCATGAGGATCAAGAGGCCATCATCTTTGGTCATTGTGAACAAATTCGATTGGGTTTGAAAGGCTATTCTTTTTTTATCAATGACAACAAGTTAAAATTTATTATGGCCAGATCGTGGCCTCAAAATGCAATTGAGGTAGAAACAACTGAGCCTATTGCAAACAAGAATTGGAGTCAGATTACCATTACCTATGACGGCAAAGGAAGTGTTGGGGGGATTCAATTCTATGTCAATGGAAAAAAGGTTGAGGTAGTTAGAGCGGGAGATGAATTGTACAAATCTATTTTGTTTGAGCCCGACATTCATACTTATGGATTTGAGGGATTTAAGATCGGTTCCAGCCACAAGCTTAAGGCTTTTGAAAAGGGTGGATTTGATGAATTAAAGATTTATAATCGTGAATTGACTCATCTTGAGGTGGCTTACCAAAATAATGCAAATTATTTTACGACCTTTTCAAATGAAGATTTACGGCTCGAAAAACAATTATTTAAAGATTATTTTTTTCAGAATATAGCACCGTCGCAACGTTTATTGAACCGTGAGTACCGACAACTCAGAATCAAGTTAACGGAGTTGCTTGACCCTATTCCTGAATTGATGGTCATGGGAGATGCAAAACATTCCCGCCCTACCTATATTTTGAATAGAGGTGTTTATGACGATATGGGGAAAGAGGTTTTTCCCAATACCCCAGAAGTTATTCTACATTATGATAAAGACCTGCCCAAAGACCGATTGGGATTATCTCAATGGTTGTTTGATCATGATAATCCTCTTACTGCAAGGGTTTTTGTGAACAGGGTTTGGCAAATGCATTTTGGCAAGGGTCTTGTCGCCTCTTCTGATGATTTTGGAAATCAAGGAGGGCTTCCTAGTCACCCTGAGCTACTGGACTGGTTGTCCAATTATTTTATGGATAACGATTGGGATATAAAAAAGCTTCACAAAAAAATTCTGAATAGTGCCACTTTCCAGCAAGAATCTAATAAAAGAAATGACTTGGAAGACTTAGATCCGGAAAATCTTCTTTTAGCAAGAGGTCCCAGCTATAGAATGTCGGCCGAAATGATACGTGATAATGCTCTAAAAGTCAGTGGGCTTTTGGTGCCAAAAATAGGAGGGAAAAGTGTGTATCCATATCAACCTGAAGGGCTTTGGGATTTGAGTGACAAATCTTGGCGATACCGATACAATCACGATACTGGTGAGGGATTATACAGGCGCAGTCTTTACACTTTTTGGAAAAGATCTGCACCTCCTCCTTCAATGATGATTTTTGACACGTCCAACCGAGACATGTGTTCTGTCAAAAGAACGGTAACAAGTAGCCCCCTACAGGCATTAGTGATGTTAAATGATCCCCAGTATGTGGAAGCAGCCCGCGTGATGGCAGAAAAATATTTGGTATCGCAAAATGACGATATTGATAAACAATTGAGTTCGATTTTCAAGAGTGTTATTGGAAGATCGATACATTTAAAAGAGTTAGGAACCCTTAAAAGGTTTTATTGGGATGAAAAAGATAAATTTTCTAAAAACCCTAAAAAAGCAGTAGCCTACCTTAAGACAGGGGAAAAATCAATCAATCGCAAGACCGGAGTAATTAATACTGCTGCTCTGGCCACTGTGATTAGTGGACTTATGAATACGGCAGAGGCCATATCTATAAATTAATTTTCTATAGATGGATGAGTTTTTAAAACATAAAAAGTACGGGACATCCAGAAGGGATTTCTTGAAAAAGTCATCACTGGGATTTGGTTCCATTGCTTTGTCTTCACTTATGACTCCTGGTTTAGCATCATCCCAAAACACGACTAATCAACTGAATCCACTGGGAGGGAGAGTTCCGCATTTTATACCGAAGGCTAAGCGGGTGATTTATCTCTTTCAGAGTGGAGGGCCCTCCCAAATTGAGACTTTTGATTACAAGCCTGCCCTTTCAAAATGGCATGGTAAGGAGATTCCTGCTTCCCTAAAGGCAACCCAAAGAAATTCTGGTATGGTAGAGGGTCAGTCTTCTTATCCACTGGTAAAATCAATTTATGATTTTAAACAATACGGACAGTCGGGGGCATGGGTGAGTGAACTTTTCCCCCATACCGCATCTATAGTCGATGAACTCTGTATTATTAAATCAATGCACACAGATGCTATCAATCACGAGCCTGCTGTAATGTTTGTTCAAACAGGTTCTCAACTTACGGGTAGACCCTCTATAGGATCATGGCTGAGTTATGGATTGGGAAGTGATAATAAAAATTTACCTGATTTTATTGTGATGGTATCCAAATCTCATTCGGGAGCTCAACCGCTCAACTCTGCCTCTTGGAGTAATGGTTTTTTACCCTCACATCATCAAGGAGTTCAGTTGAGGTCTGGAAAAGAACCTGTCCTTTATCTCAACAACCCCCACGGGATTAGTCACGGGGATCGAAAAAGAACGATTGATTACATCAATGAATTGAATCATTTACAATATGACAGTTACCAAGACACCAATATTTTATCTCAAATCAAGCAGTATGAAATGGCTTATAAAATGCAACAGTCCGTTCCCGATGCACTGAATGTAAAGGAGGAACCCCAGCACATTTATGATTTGTATGGAGAAGAGGCCAAAATCCCAGGTACCTTTGCCGCAAATTGTTTACAAGCCAGAAGATTGGCGGAAAGGGATGTTAAATTCATCCAGTTGTATCATACTGGATGGGACCAGCATGGGAATCTGCCATCTCAAATCAAAAAACAGGCTTTGGATACAGATCAAGCGACGGCAGGTTTGATACAAGATTTAAAGCAAAGAGGCTTGTTGGAGGATACTTTGGTCATTTGGGGAGGTGAGTTTGGAAGAACCAGTTTTTCACAGGGTCGACTGACGGCTAAAAATTATGGGAGAGATCATCATCCAGGTTGTTTCACGATGTGGATGGCTGGTGCTGGGGTAAAGAAAGGATTTGTGTATGGCAAAACAGATGATTTTAGTTATAATGTAGTCGAAAACCCAGTGCATGTTCATGATTTTCAAGCTACACTACTCCACCTGATGGGTCTCAATCACGAAAAGTTAACCTTCAAACATCAAGGAAGGCGATACAGATTGACCGACGTACATGGCCATATATTAAATGATTTACTACTTTAGATACCATCGTAGTGGTGTCAACTTATTGCATAACAAAACTAATATAAGATTGGGATATTGTAGAGCAAGAACAAAATAAAGCAGATCTGTTTTTTAGCTTCAACTCTACTCACAATATTGAATTAAATCAGCGTACAAAGAAGTATAATCATCGGATAATTTCTGTAAGGTATAAGATTCGTGGGAGTCAAAATTATCCGATTCATATTCATCGAACCTTATCAAATCACTACTAATTTTTGTATAAGAATGTTTTAGCCAGCCTATTCCATCCTCATTGGAATCGAAATCTGTATTTGAATTATACTTTACAGTAAAGTTGTTGGCTGAAAACTCAGATACAGACACTAAATAATTAGATCCATCCATGAAATGATTGACCTCGCCCTCCAACATTTGTGTAAGATTTGGTAATGTTAAACTACAACTCCATGTGTCATCATAATTTTCATGAATAATTATATTAATGAATGTGGCACTTGATACAGAATTGATTATCCAAAAGATTTGATCCAAGTCTCCTTCACTGTTAGATGCTTCACTGTTAGATGCTTTAATCCAAACAGAAAATTTGTTGTCATCACTAATTAGAAAATTTGTTGATGTTGAATTTAATAAATCATCTACATCATCACTTAATAAAGCAACTTCATCACTTAAGGCAATAACGTCATTACTAGATGTTAGTTGAGAAACAATATCTACTAATGATTCACCTCCATTAACAAGATAGTCATTTGCAGATATAGCTGCTGAAGTATTTACAAGGGTTACGTCAGTATCCCCAAGTTGTATCGTATTCGAGGTAGTTACAATTGAATTAGCTCCAATAGCTGTAGAATTATTTATTTGAGTCCCAGAAACAGTATTTGCATTAGTTCCAATAAATGTGTTGTAAT
>JABGSU010000193.1 GCA_018647605.1 Flavobacteriaceae bacterium
AAAGGTGGAGGATTATGGCCATATTTTAGCAGCAGAAAATGCTCCGACCATTATGGTTGAGTTTTCATCTCCCAATACGAATAAGCCCTTGCATTTGGGGCATATCCGAAACAATCTTTTAGGTCATTCCGTATCCAAAATTTTGGAGGCCAATGGCAATCATGTGATTAAAACCCAGATCATTAATGATCGGGGGATACATATTTGTAAATCTATGCTGGCTTGGCAGCGCTATGGAGATGGAGAAACTCCTGACAGTACGGGGCTAAAAGGGGATCTGCTGGTTGGGAAATACTATGTTCTTTTTGAAAAGAAATACCGACAACAGGTGGCTGACCTTATGCATGAGGGTAAAACACAAGAGGAAGCGGAAAAAGCCTCTCCTTTATTGTTAGAAGCACAGCAGATGTTGCGAAAATGGGAGGATAATGATCCCGAAGTTAGAAAACTTTGGGGCCTAATGAATCAGTGGGTGTATGACGGTTTTGAGACGACTTACCAAAAGTTGGGCGTAGATTTTGATTCCTATTAT
Organism: Flavobacteriaceae bacterium; assembly: GCA_018647605.1. Taxonomy (GTDB): domain Bacteria; phylum Bacteroidota; class Bacteroidia; order Flavobacteriales; family Flavobacteriaceae; genus UBA8316. Next base: position 533 of record JABGSU010000193.1, read on the forward strand.
TACGAAAGTGAAACCTATTTATTGGGAAAATCTATCATTAGAGAGGGGTTAGAAAAAGGTGTTTTCTATACCAAAGACGATGGATCGGTTTGGATAGACTTGACTGATGAGGGTTTGGATGAAAAACTTTTACTGCGTTCCGATGGAACAGCAGTTTATATGACCCAAGACATTGGTACTGCCACCCAAAGGGTAGTTGACCATCCTCAAGTTAAGGGTATGGTGTATACAGTAGGAAACGAACAGGATTACCATTTTAAGGTATTATTTTTGGTACTTAAAAAACTGGGTTATTCTTGGGCCGATTCTCTCTTTCACCTGAGTTATGGTATGGTAGATTTGCCCAGCGGTAAAATGAAGAGCCGCGAAGGGACGGTGGTTGATGCTGATGATTTGATTGAGCAAATGAAAATCACGGCAGGGAGTATAGCTGCCGAACACGGAAAGATAGAAGGGCTTGATGAGGCACAAAGAGATATTCTCTATCAAAAAATTGGATTGGGTGCTTTAAAATATTATATCCTTAAGGTCGATCCCAAAAAGCGAATCTTATTTGACCCTGAGGCTTCAGTCGATTTTAATGGTAATACAGGACCATTTATTCAATATGCCTATGCGCGAATTCAATCTTTGATCCGAAAGGTCGAAGGGAATTTGGAACTGCAATTGGATTTGTCTTTGGTGGACAAGGAAAAGGAAATTCTCAAACATTTAAGCACTTATCCTGTTTTGGTTAAAACTGCTGGAGAACAGTACAGTCCAGCTTTGGTGGCCAACTATTTGTTTGATTTGGTGAAGCTTTTCAATTCTTTTTACCAGAATGTAAGTGTATTTGGAGAGCCCAACCTGCAACTGCAGTCTTTGAGGTTGATACTTTGCCAAGCTGTCGCTCGTAATATTGCCTCTGCTTGTGGTCTGTTAGGTATCACTTTGCCCGATAGTATGTAAAAAAAGAATCGCTCCGAAGAGCGATTCTTTTTTTATTGAGAAGTTAGACTGCTTCTAGTAATATTACTTAGAATTAACAGCCAAGTTGTAAACAACCAAACCGAATCCAATTTTGTTGATCGCATCACCAACGTTATAAATAACGTCCATGGGAAGACCACCAAAGATTCCGCTGTACCATCCTTCAGTACCCGCCATGTATCCGATAGGATAGATTGCCCATCCAATGAATACAAACTTTAGAAGTGTTTTGTGGGCAGAAAGAACGGCTCCACCAGCAGATTCAGCCAGTTTTGCAGCTCCACCTTTCCAGATTTCAAAAACGATAGCAAAGTAAGCCAAACCAGAGATAAGTCCCCATAATGCAGGTCCATTACCTGTTGTGTAAACTGCTTCTCCAAAATAACCTGTTACTAACATGATTACAGATAGGAAAATAAGTTTCCACATCAATGATTTGGTGGCACCAGCTGCCTTTAAAATAAGATAAAATTCAACACACATTAACGGTACAGTTAACACCCAGTCTACATAACGAAAGAATGTTGGAGACGTAGCATTAGTCGCCCAATAGTCTCTCATGTACCAATAGTGTACAGCAGCGATAAAGGTAATCAAACCCGATACCAAAATAGAGGTTCTCCACTTGTTGTCAAATGAATTCATTGATAGGAAGAAAAACGCCGATGCTGCCATCATTGCCATACATCCTACGAAGAAAGTGAACCCTACATAATCGTCTGTAGCCATCGCAGGAGCTAGAGCAGATAAATTAAAAAGATTTTCCATAATTAAATTAATTATTTGTTTTTGTTTAGGTAAATTTAAAAAAAATTAAACTTACTTACTATATTAATTAGTCTTTTTTGGCAAAAAATTTAACATATTGATATTCCTTTGCTCCATAAATTACCAAATTAGCATTTTGGTTACTTTTCTGTTTATTGTGCTTGTACCTTTATTATCAAATAGTTTTATTGATTTTTTTTGGGGTTTTGGGGTTTTGACCTTGGGAATTTTACATGGTGCAAATGATCTGGAAATAATTTCTAAAAGCTTTAAAGGAAAGTCAAACCACCTCTTTATTAAGTCAATTTTGATCTACATAGCGGTGGTTTTAGTGGGTGTTGTCTTCTTTTTCACTCTTCCCGCACTTGCACTACTTTTTTTTGTCCTCTTTAGTAGTTATCATTTTGGAGAACAACATTGGGAGGATCGTTTGACTATAAGTCCCTTCCATTTTTTCCTATATATACTGTATGGTGCCTTTATTTTCTTTTTGATGTTTAGCCTTCAGTATGAAGCTGTGGTGGAGGTGATCCAAAAAATATCGGGATACTCGTTGGAATATGATTTTTTCTTCTACTCGACAATCATTATAGGTCTTATACTTTCAGTACTCATGGTTGTTAACAAGTACAGCCGTCCTGACTTTTTCAAGGAAGCCTTATTACTCGTTCTTTTAGGTGGTATTTTTTATGTGGGTTCATTGTTGTTTGCTTTTGCATTTTATTTTGTGGTTTGGCACAGTATTCCTTCGTTATTGGATCAACTAAAGTTCCTTTATGGGGAAATGAATTTTGACTCTTTTTTGAAATACCTTAAAAGCTCTCTGATTTATTGGATGGCCTCTTTGGTTTCCTTGTTCTTGGTTTATCATTATATTGATTTTGAAGCGGATTATTTTATGCCCTTGTTTTTTTCTTTTTTAGCGGCCATCACTTTTCCCCATACCATTGTGATCGGTATGATGAAACATAAAAATGGTTGAGTCGACAGGGTTTTAAATATGATTGAAAAGATTAAATTTGTGTTTATCAAAAGAATCAACCCATGTTTGATAGTTTAAGTAATAAACTTGAAAGTGCTTTTAAAGTATTAAAAGGTCACGGAAAAATTACCGAAATCAATGTGGCTGAAACCCTCAAGGAGGTCAGAAGGGCACTATTGGATGCGGATGTTAATTTTAAAATTGCCAAAGAATTTACCAATCGTGTTAAGGAGAAGGCACTAGGTCAAAAAGTTTTGACCAGTCTTCAGCCAGGACAACTTTTGGTGAAAATTGTCAAAGATGAATTGACGGAATTGATGGGGAGCAGTGCAGAAGAAATGGAGCTCTCGGCCAAGCCGTCTGTAATTTTGATGTCTGGTTTGCAAGGATCGGGGAAAACAACCTTTAGTGGAAAATTGGCCTTGTATCTCAAAAACAAAAAAAAGAAGAACCCACTATTGGTGGCTTGTGATGTTTATAGACCTGCTGCGATTGATCAATTAGGAGTGTTGGGTGAACAAATTGATGTTCCTGTATTCAGTGATCTTGAGGAAAAGAACCCTGTAAAAATAGCCCAAGCAGCAATAAAACAGGCCAAACAACAAAATAATGATGTTGTAATTATTGATACCGCTGGTCGCTTGGCGGTTGATGAAGTCTTGATGAAAGAGATTTCGGATATATACGAATCAATAAAACCAGAGGAAACGCTTTTTGTAGTTGACTCTATGACAGGGCAGGATGCGGTCAATACAGCGAAAGCCTTCCACGATACATTGAATTTTGATGGTGTAATTTTAACCAAACTCGATGGAGATACTCGTGGTGGTGCGGCTCTATCGATTAAGTCGGTGGTCAATAAACCAATAAAATTTATTGGTACAGGAGAAAAAATGGAGGCACTGGATGTGTTCTATCCCGAGCGAATGGCCGATAGGATATTGGGTATGGGAGATGTCGTTTCCCTTGTGGAAAGAGCTCAAGAGCAGTTTGACCAAGAGCAAGCCAGAAAAATCAGTAAAAAAATTGCTAAAAATCAATTTGGTTTTGACGATTTCCTTTCTCAAATTCAACAGGTCAAAAAAATGGGGAATATGAAGGATTTGATGGGGATGATTCCCGGAGCTGGAAAAATGATGGGTGATTTAGACATTGACGATGATTCCTTTAAATATATTGAGGCCATTATTGGGTCAATGACACCAAAAGAACGTTCAGAACCCAATTTGCTCAATCACAGTAGGAAAACCAGAATTGCAAAAGGTTCTGGAAGAGATATCAGTGAGGTGAATCAATTGATCAAGCAATTCGGTCAGATGAGCAAAATGATGAAGATGATGCAAGGGGGTAAAGGAAAACAAATGATGCAAATGCTTCAAGGATTTAAATAGATATGGAAAAACTGGACGGGAAAAAACTATCCCAACAAATCAAAGAGGAAATCAAGCAAGCGGTAAGCTTGCGAAAAGAAAAAGGAGAGAAGATACCGCATTTGGCCGCCGTTTTGGTAGGCAATGATGGAGCAAGCCTTACCTATGTTGGAAGTAAAGTCCGTTCCTGTGAACAGGTAGGTTTTAAATCTACTTTGATTCGTTTGGAAAGCGCTATTACAGAAGATGCTTTACTTAAAAAAATAAAAGAACTAAACGATGACGATACATTGGATGGTTATATCGTTCAACTGCCACTTCCCAAGCACATTGACGAAGAGAAAATTTTACTAGCGGTCGATCCCAAAAAAGATGTAGATGGTTTTCACCCTTCTAATTTTGGGCGTATGGCATTGGAGATGGACTCTTTTATACCTGCCACTCCTTTCGGAATTATGGAAATGTTGAGAAGAAATGAGGTGGATATATCTGGAAAACACTGTGTTGTTATAGGAAGAAGTCATATCGTGGGGAGACCCATTAGTATTTTGATGAGCCAGAAGGGTAATCCTGGTAATGCGACGGTTACACTCGCGCACAGTAGAACAAAAAATATTGAGCAGTTAACGCAAAAAGCCGATATTATTGTTTCAGCCTTGGGTATTCCCGAGTTTTTAAAAGCGGATATGGTAAAAGAAGGGGTTATCGTAATTGATGTAGGGATTACAAGAGTTCCAGATGCTTCGCATCCAAAGGGATATGTCATCAAAGGTGATGTGGATTTTGATGAAGTGTCTAAAAAGTCGAGTTATATTACTCCCGTCCCAGGTGGCGTTGGCCCTATGACGATCGCGATGTTATTGAAAAATACATTACTTTCTTCTGAGCGCAAGTCTTCCTCTTAGTTAGGTGTTTTATTTTTATTCAAAGGGTTTTCTTCGAGGTTGTAAATGGTAAGTATAATTAAACCAAAGGCAACACTGGAAATGATGAGTATCACATTGGTCAGCCCATAAACGCCAAATGATAACCTGATGAGGATGGTACAAATAACAAATCCAGTGTTTCGTATCAGTTGACTGTAGCGTTCTGTATATTGAAAAGAGAGGAGTAAAATTAGTACATCTGCTAGAATGAGTATGGTAAAAAATTCATTGTAAAAAATGGAGTTGATATCAGAGGTGGCTTGGAGGTATACTAATCCATATACCCAATTGTATATGCTGATGATAGAGGTAATGATGAGTATGGGAAATAAAATCAGACTTACTGCCTTTTTGGAAGCTACAAAACTTTGTAGATTGGGATTTAGAGGTTTTTTGGGCAAACGCGATCTTCCCTTGTTAAAGAGGTAAATCAGAAAGAAAATGATCAATACACCCAATACATCATAAATGAGTTGCACATTTTCTTGGGTACTCATCCAATTTGCTTTTAAATCTATCTTGGGTATGTCAGCAAAAATTCTTCGAATGAGGATCAATGAGATGATTTCAAATTGTTTAGAAACTGAGGTGGTAAATGATCTGGGGAGGTTGACGACCAACAGGTAGATTTCATATACCAGGATAATAGAGAAAGGGGTATAGATGGCAGAAATGGGATCGATTAACAGACCGCTCTCAAAAGGTACCTCAAACCATCCATATTTTTTAGCATAGATAAAAAACAAGTGGATAATAAAACCAATCATGGACAGCCATAAAGTAGCACGCTCCACTTTCTTTTGGTTTGTTTCAGAAAAAACCGTTATAAAGATGTTGCCGATAAATTGGTGCCATGACTTCATATGGATGTCTGTTGGTCAATTCTTGGGGCACACTCAAATATACCTTTTTTTTGTTTAAAGTTTGAGAAGCTATGGCTTATCTTTGTATGAATGGATTTGAAGAAGCAAGGAGAAATGCTAGCCAAGGGAACCCTACTTCCGTTGATGGAGGCTTTTTACACCATTCAAGGGGAGGGTTATCACAAAGGAAGTGCTGCTTATTTTATTAGGGTAGGGGGGTGCGATGTTGGATGTCATTGGTGTGATGTTAAAGAAAGTTGGAACCCCAAACTTCACCCGCCAACTGAAGTAGATGAAATCATCAAAACAGCCCAAAAATATTCGGATACTATTGTGGTTACAGGTGGAGAGCCTTTGATGTGGAACATGAATCCCCTCACTGATGGATTACAATCACTTTCCATGAAAACCCATATTGAAACTTCGGGAGCCTATCTTTTATCGGGTCATTGGGATTGGTTTTGTCTGTCTCCCAAAAAAAACAAGCTTCCCAATAAAGCAGCTTTTGATCGAGCTGATGAATTGAAGATGATTATACATAATAATGATGATTTTCGTTTTGCCGAAGAACAAGCCAAAAAAGTCAACTCAAATTGTATACTTTACCTTCAGCCCGAATGGAGCAAGCGGGAGAAAATGATGCCCTTGATTGTAGATTATGTTATGAAAAATACCCAATGGAAGGTTTCTCTGCAAACGCATAAGTACCTCAATATTCCCTAGTTAATCGGGCCAAATAATCCCAATTCTCTCCTTCTAAAATTAATTCGATGGTTAATCCTGATGATTGAACAGCATGTTTTAGCAGATCATAACCTATATAGAGCCAAGGAAAAGTTTCGATCTGATCTTGGTATTGAATTCCATATTCCAATTCGCCATAGTAACCTTCGGCGGGTATTATCTTTTCTCCTTCAGGAGTTTCGTCAAAGAGATAGATCAAATCGGAGGAGTCTAGTAGAATTTGACCGTCTGGATTGAGAAGTGTTTTCAGCTTTCTTAATAATATCTCCAGTTTTTCTAATCTTCCACAAATACCTATACCATTCATGAGCATTAGTATGGTGTCAAAGGTTTTGGTTGGGTAGTCAAAAATGGATTGGTGAACGGTTTTTAACAGTCCTCTTTCTTTGGCGCTTCTGATGGCTCCAGCGGAGTTGTCTAACCCGATGACTTCAAGTTTTTTTTGATTTTGTAAAAACAGACTATGGCTTCCTGCGCCACAACCGATGTCTAATATTTTTCCCTGCGAAAGCTCTAGGGCTTTTTGTTCAATGGGGGGCATTTGATCATAGATTCTGAAAAAA
>JABGSU010000194.1 GCA_018647605.1 Flavobacteriaceae bacterium
GGTAAACCGTTACATCAGTATCTTTAAGTTCGTGTGCAATTTTTAGGACTTGCTCCTCAGTTTCTGCACTACAGGGGCCTGCGATAACCAAAGGGTGATCCAATCCGAAATCGTGTAGCCAAGTACTCATTTCTTTACTATTTTCCATTTTATTTGTTGTTATTGGTTCTGTTAATACCTTCTAAAATTTGACGAATATTATTGATCTCCAAAATTTGTTGGTGCAATTCATCAAACTTATCGGCTTCCAAAAGGTTTTTAAATTGATTTAAATTGTTAATGTATTGTGATAGTGTTTCACTGATGTTTTCTTTATTCTGTTTGAAAATGGGAATCCACATATGAGGGGAACTTTTTGCCAAACGTACGGTAGAAGAAAAACCACTACCTGCCATATCAAAAATAGCGGACTGATCTTTTTCCTTTTCCATAACGGTTTTGCCTAACATATAGGAACTAACATGTGACAAATGGGAAACATAGGTAATATGCTGATCGTGTTCAACAGGATCCATTTCCCTGAGGTTCATTCCTATTTTTCTGAACCAATTTTGGGCCCATTCCAATAAATCAGGTCTTGTTTTTTGGGTTTCACAAAGAATCTGAATCTTGTCTTGGAATAAATCGGGTAAGGCAGCTGCAGGACCTGAATACTCAGTTCCAGCAATAGGATGGGTAGCCAAAAACTGCCCTCGTTTGGAGTGTAAAGCAACTTTTTGACAAATGGCTCCTTTGGTGGAACCAAAATCCATAATCAACGCATTGTCGTTTACTTCATCCAGCAGATCGACCAAATGTTCCATTGCAATGTCTACGGGAATCGCCAAAAGAATAACGTCCATTTGCTTGATCAATCGATCTTCTAATTTATGATCGATCAAACCCAATTCCATGGACTTCTTCAAATTGATTTCACTTCTATTACTTCCATAAATTTCGACATCGGAAATGTGTTCCCGAGCTGACAAAGCCAGCGAACCTCCAATTAATCCAACACCGATGATCCCTACTTTCATTTTTTACTGATTCTTGCTATGGCTATTCTGATTAGTTCCGCCTCCACGCAAAGGGAGAAACGGATGTATCCTTCGCCTTGACTACCAAAGATACTTCCCGGGGTAATAAAAACGTGATGGTGTTGTAAAATTTCCTCAATAAACTCAACGGAGGTTTTCGAGGTATTCCGCAACTTGGCCCAAACGAACAGTCCACTGCTATTCATATCGAAGTCGGCCCCTAATAATGTTGCCATTTTAAAAACCAATTTTCTTCTTTTTATGTATACTTTATTGAGTTCTTCAAACCAACTGTCTTTGGCATTAAGTGCAGCAATGGCACCCTTCTGAATTCCAAAAAACATTCCTGAATCCATATTGCTTTTTACCTTTAATACGGCAGCGATATTTTTTTTATTTCCCAAAACCATTCCCACTCTCCACCCAGCCATGTTAAAAGATTTACTCAAAGAGTTCAACTCCATACCCACTTCCATTGCACCAGTAATGGACAATAGACTCTGGGGTTGTTTTGTCAAGACAAAACTGTAGGGGTTGTCATTGACCAATAGAATGTCATTTTCCTTTGCCCAAGCAATTAGTTTTTTAAAGGTATCTTTTTGAGCATTTGCACCCGTTGGCATGTGGGGATAATTGATCCACATTATTTTGACATTATTCAAATCCATCTGACTTAAAGCCTCCAAATCAGGTTGCCAATCGTTAGTTGCTTTTAAATTATAGAAAACAGGTTCTGCCTCAAGTAGTAGGGCAACAGATTGATAGGTAGGATACCCTGGATTGGGAATCAATACTTTGTCTCCAGGATTCAAAAAAGCCATGGAAATGTGCATGATCCCTTCTTTGGAACCCATCAAGGGTAAAATTTCATTTTTGGGATTGGCGCTTAGCTGATAATGTTTTTGGTAAAAATTGGCTATGGCTTCTCGGAGATCCGGGAGTCCCTGATAACTTTGGTATTGATGAACTTTGGGATGGTCAAAACTTTCTTTCAATGCAGCAACAACCTCAGGATGTGCGGGCAAATCGGGACTTCCAATACCCATATTAATGACTGGTTTTCCCTCAGCCACCATAGAAGCAACTTCTCTCAATTTTTTGGAGAAATAGTATTCTTGAACTGTATTTAGTCTTCTTGCTGTCATGATTTTCCAGAGGTATATTCGCCCAAAACCTTAAAGGCTGTGGCCATTATTTCTAATAAGGACTTGGCTTTGAAATAGTTTTTCTGATCATCAAAAGTGACATCGACAAAGAAAGCATATTTCCCAGGGGTTTCAATTACAGGCAGGGATTGTATTTTGGTCAGATTAAGATTACAATCACTTATCACGTTGAGGGCAGTGGCCAAACTACCACGTTTATGATCCAAAACAAATTTCCATGCTGCTTTACTAATGTTGTCTTGCTGTTCCAATACTGCTTTTTGTACAATCACAAAACGAGTCACATTGTTTTTGATGGTCTGAATTGAATGACTCAAAATCTCCAAATCAAAGATCTCCGAAGCGGTGACTCCAGCAATGGCGCCACGAGCCTTAGTTTTATTCTTACTGATTTTAAAAGCTTCCTCAGCCGTGTCATGACTTTCCACCAGTTTTATATGAGGATATGCCCGAAAGAATTTTTTACATTGTAACAGGGCCATTGGGTGCGAATGTACCTCTTCTATTTCTTCAATTTTTTGCCCTGGTAATGCCATCAAATTGTGTTCAATACTGAGATAGTGCTCCCCTGTAATGACCAATCCATACTGATCCATTAATGCATAGTTGGGCAAAATAGATCCTGCAATAGAATTTTCAATCGCCATGACTGCCTGATCGCATTTACCCTCAGCAACTGCTTGGGCCAAAACGTCGAAAGAGGAACATTCCAACAAGTCTGGAGCAGAAACAAAATACTGCTTCACTACCTGATCGTGAAATGATCCCTTAATTCCTTGAATGGCTATTTTTTGTATCATGGTTCAAAAAAAAAGTCCCGATAAATCAGGACTTTTTGCTTGCTTTATTAAAAGTTACTACAAAGTCCTCCCTGCTTCTGCATAGAAGTAATAGAAAGCATTGTAATAAGTATATATTTTATTCATTTCTTATTTTAAGGCACAAATGTATGATAGCTTTTTACAAAAACAAATCATTTTATAAATTTTTTATAGTTTTATAAAGCCTAAATACAAATCTTATCAATTATATGAGAACTTCTGCGATTACCTACCTTTTGGGAATTATTTTTATTTTTCTTTCCATTTTAACGATCATAAGTTTTCCAACTTCTAACAGAGCTTAACTGATTACCAGTGTTTTTTTATTCTTTGGAGTTATCCTAAACCTAACAGGTTCCTCATAAAAAATAAATAGCGGATCATAAAACCTTATAACTGTATGGAGTCTGAAAAATTAAAATTTTTGAAACCAAAACTCTTATCAAACAATTAAGTCATCATTATCCTCCTTCTCCATTTCCTTTTCCAAAAAAATATTATTGACTAAATTTGAAGTATTATCTTTAGGCAAATAGATTGTATTTAAATTAATTTGAGCCAACCCATAACCATTGACTCTTGGGCATAAACATCCAACAATTATCTAAAAATTACGGCAACACAGTTGCTCTAAATAACATTTCATTGGCCTTTGACCAAAATGGAGTGATTGGGCTTTTGGGTCCGAACGGTGCTGGAAAGACAAGCTTGATGAAAATATTGACGGGCTTCTTAACACAATGGGAAGGTGAGGTTTCCATCGGTGGATTAAATTTACGTCAAGAGTTGAAAAAAGTACAGCAACAAATGGGATACCTTCCAGAGAATAATCCTCTGTATCCTGAGATGTATGTTAAAGAATATTTGAAATTTGTGGGAGACTTGTATGCTTTACAAAAACCTCCAGTATTGGAAGTAATTGAAAAAACAGGGCTTGGAGAACATGCTTTCAAAAAAATTGGATTCTTATCGAAAGGGTATAAACAGCGAGTTGGACTGGCTGCAACACTCCTCCATGATCCGAAATACTTGATCCTTGATGAGCCTACTACAGGACTGGATCCCAATCAAGTGGTTGAGATCAGAAAACTGATCCAAACCTTGGGAAGAGAAAAATTGGTTTTCCTCTCTACCCATATCCTACAAGAAGTAGAGGCTATGTGTGACAGGGTCGTCATCCTCAACAAAGGAAAAGTCGTTTTGAATCAAACACTTGAGGCTTTGAAAATGAAAGATCAACAAGTAGTTTGTGTAAGTTTTGATTATCGGGTGGAAAGTGTAGCACTTCAAAAAATTCCTAACATCAAAACAGTAGTAAACACTTTTGAGTTTGACTATGAATTGACCTTTGAATCAAAAACGGACATGCGTCCTGCCGTTTTTGACTTTGCCCATCATAATGGTTTAAAAATCTTGAGTCTTCAGCATAAAAACGAAGGACTTGAAAAAAAATTCAATCTGCTCACCCGTGAGCGCTAAAATATGCTACTGGCAATTTTCTTGACGTTCTTAGATTTTCCCATGCTGTAATAATGGAGAAAGGGGACGCCGTGATTTTTTAATTCCTTGCTTTGCTGAATGCACCAATCCACCCCTATTTCTGATACGGCAGTATTGTCTTTAGCTTTCTGAACTTCATTAATCAAATCCTGAGGTAAGTCTACATGAAAACGATGGGGAATCATATTGAGTTGTTTGAGCGTGGCCAATGGTTTTAGGCCAGGTATAATTGGAACATTAATTCCACCTTCTCTA
>JABGSU010000195.1 GCA_018647605.1 Flavobacteriaceae bacterium
AACTATCAAAAGTTTGGGTCACTAAACCGGAGAATTGATTCACAGGAATTGGTTCTCCATTTTTATTTATTGACTTTTTACCCCTAATTAAGCCTATAATATAATTAAAAATAAACGTGACTGTTTGATAGGAAGAACAAAAAAAGGCACGCATTATCGCACCCTTTTAACACTCTTTTGATCTATGATCAATTTATTCTTCCTTGGGATTTCTACTTCTGTGAATACTGTATAGTATAACTCCTACTGCCAAGACTGAAATAACTCCAAAATTTAGTCTTTCCATCCGGATTGGGTTACGACAAGTCAAACGACCGAGTTCGAACCCCAAAAGTGAATGCCATTTTTGGGTCAATTCCGATTTTATCGAAGGAAATTTCAAACATAAAAAAAGGAGAACCAATTCCTGTGAATCAATTCTCCGGTTTAGTGACCCAAACTTTTGATAGTTCGAACCTTATTGAAGTTATTAAACAAATTTATGACTATTCCGTTTTTAAGTCCATCACCGTTCTAAAACCCAAATGTTCTAAAGACGTATTTGGATCGGTGGCCATTCTTGAAGATACTCTGTAACTGGCACAATAGGAGGCATTGCATAAAAAAGAACCACCTCTAATCACTCGCTCATCTACATACGGATTATTGGGATTAAAGGCCTCCTTAGGTCCTTTTGGATTATTAGTTATTGAATTTTCTCTACAGTATTGATAGTACTGACTGCTATACCAATCACTAGTCCATTCCCACACGTTGCCAGAAATTTCATAAAGCCCATAACCGTTTGGAGGATAGGTTTTTACAGGTGCACTTTTTTCAAAGCCATCGGCTTGGGTGTTATCCACAGGGAACTCCCCTTCCCAGCTGTTGACATAGGATGATAATTTATCCGTTAAATCGCCCCAAAAATAAATCTTATCTCGTTTACCGCCACGTGCCGCAAACTCCCACTCTGCTTCAGTGGGTAATCGCCTACCAGCCCAATGACAATAAGCCATAGCATCTTCATAGGATACATGAACAACAGGGTGATTATCTTTTCCGTCTATACTGCTCCCCTTCCCCTCTGGTTGTTTCCAATTGGCCCCATTAGTCCAACGCCACCACTGCGAAAAGTCATAGAGATTAGGCACCGATTCTTTTGTTTTTTTAAACAAAAGAGATCCTGGTAATAAAAGTGAATCGTGAGGCTTTGGGGTGCCTGGAGGCAATTGTTGTTTGATTAATTCCCAATCCACTGGTCGCTCTGCAGTTGTTATATAATTTGTGGCTTGAATGAATCTAGAAAACTGTGCATTGGTGACTTCGGTCTCGTCCATATAAAACCCATCCACCTTTACTGTGTGTTTGGGCTTTTCGTGGGATAGTGCCATACGATCGCTATCTGAGGCCCCCATGTCATAAATGCCGCCAGGAATCCAAACCATACCGGGGATTTGTGAAATTTGCTCCTCTTTTTTTATTTGTGTATGATTTTTACACGATTGATTAAGAAGTATAATGAATAAAATAAATATTATTTGACCTTTCGTACTACTGCTAAATTTCATTTCATTATAAATTTGTCAACCAAAATTAAAAAAACACACATCAAAAATTGTGATGTGTGTCTTAAACTTAAAAAATTATAATGTCTTAGTTTACAACTAAACGTTTGGTGATAGAAGATGAATTATTTTTTATTATTAGTAAATAAATACCACTTGATAATTCTGAGGTGTCTAAGTAATTTTTACCTCTAATCGTTTTTTCTAAAACACCTAATACAGAAAAGACCTCGATGCTTTCAATTTGATTAATACCCTCGACATAAACGAATTCACTTGCAGGATTAGGATAAACTTTCACATTTGATAAAACAATTGGACTTTCTGATGAAAGCGTACCACCAAACTCGTATGCACCAGCATCGGGTGTACCTTCTCTAGTATATCCTCTTTGGTCTGTTGTTGGCAAAGAGATTCCGGTGATTGTTGCTGTACAATAGTCATCAGCATTACTATTTTCAGATATTGCAAGAACTGAAGTTGGTCCTCCTTCATCAGATAGTCCAGAAGATGATAATCCAGCAAACGTTGCTGTTTTGCCAGGTAAATTGTTTAGTGAAGCATCATTTAAAAAATTATTCGCAGCTACACCATCAACTGCAGTACCTGCGGCATTGCTACCGCCTAGAATGGAGTTTACAATATTAACAGATTTGGCTTTGTCCCAGTTAATCGCTTTTTGAGCTAGATCATCACCATTGACAATGATTGAATTATAAATTTCTACTTTGGTGAATGGGTTTGTACCACCACCAGCAAAAGCCAATCCATTTTTTGCAGCAGAACTATGACTGTTATTATCAATGGTCACATGAACCAATTTCAAATCTATGTTGGAAGAGCCGCCGGCAACTTTCGACCAAATAGCACCCCCTCCAGCACCGGACGTGCCACTAACCGCAGAATTAGTGGTAATGGTGGTGTTTTCAATATTTAATGAAATAGCGCTACTACCATTGTTCCCATTGACATACACTCCACCGCCGTTGTTTGCCGTATTTCCTGTAATAAGTGATCCAGAAATACTGACCACCATATCTGGATTATTTCCATTATTTGTAAAAATCATACCTCCACCATTTGTACCAACGCTATTTTTAATGGTGGAGTCTGTGATGGTTGTATCACAACCTAATGAGGCAATAGCCCCCCCTTCATTACCCTGGTTACCATCAATGACACAATTTGTAATTGAAAGCGAGCCATTAAAATTTTGATTAACATACACTGCACCTCCTCTGGTTTCACCTTGTCCAGTGGAATTTCCATTTTTTAAAGTGAGGTTTTCAATGCTTAGATTTACATTTTGCGAGGTTGGTTGATACAAAACTAATAATCTGTTTCGAACACCCGTTGTAACAGAACCGTCCTGGTTTGTTTGATCAAAAGCAACCCCTTCAAGTCGATCAGTCGAAGGATCAGTGCCTCTAAGGGTTATGGCTCCACTAAAAGTAATTGGAATGCTCAAAGCAGGTCCAATTTCGTGCACTCCTGTAATGTCGATCACATCCCCGCTTGTAGCTGCTGTTATAGCTTCTGCAATAGTTGAATATGGTGTGCCAGCAATTTCTACTGTTTGTGCAGACAGAAAAGCCGTAAATAAAGTAATAAAGAAAAAAGTAATTTTTTGTTTCATAATTTTAATTTTGGTTAGTTTATTATTTATTTTTTCTATGTTGTTTCCATTGTTTTAGGCGTTCGATTCCAATAACTGCTTTTAAGTCATTGTAGACTCTATTACCTAGCAATCTTAATTTCTCTTTTCTAACCTCGGGCTGGTCAGAATACTGACTCTTGATAGATTTACTTTCATTGAATCGATTTAGCTGAACTTGATAAACTGCTTTGGACTCTTTTCTGTTGAGATCCAAGACTTGGGTCATTTCATTCGCAATTTTTTGAGCTTTTTTATTTGTATTTTGTTGAGCAGTTGAAATAAAGCCGACAAATAACAATGCAATAATTAGTTTGTGTGTGAATTTTTTCATGATTTTTTTATAATTTTTTGTAAACTTATTTTTTAATGTTTAATAAAAAGTTGAAATGCCGTTCAAAAGGGTGTAAAATCAACTCAAGAATGAAAAGTGAAGTAAAATATATGCTATTGCCAAGGAGTTAACCCAGACTTTTGGATATGCTTTGTAAGTTGCTTTTGGAGTATGTTTTTTATCTCAACATTTTCTATAGGCTGACTTTCTTTTGAATCTGATTTTAAATCGAATAATTCATACTTTGAGAAAGGATTACTTTGAAGTAATTTATATTGTCCATTTGAAATGGCATAATAATCTTGACCAGAAAATTTATGGCCTTCACGGCGTACCCATATCATAGTTCTGGTAGAGGTTTGGCTTTCGTTTGTAAATTGAAAAGAAATAGATTTTGATGGTAGATTGTACCTCGAATTTCCACCAGCAAATCGAATTAGAGTTGGAAAAAAATCCATTAATAGCAGTGGTCTGTTTACCAATTTATGTTCATTGGAATTAGGCAATTTAACTACACATGGGATTCTTATACCTCCCTCCAAAAAATCTCCTTTTCCACCTGAAAAAGGGAAATTACTAG
>JABGSU010000196.1 GCA_018647605.1 Flavobacteriaceae bacterium
ATCGAAGCTCTACTGTGAATTGCAATGGGCAGATCATAATCTAAAGCCCATTGACATTGTTGAAGGAATGCTTTTTGCTGCTCTGGCCAAAAGGTTTCGTCCCAGTATAAATCAGTTCCAATTTCACCAATCGCTATAAATTTTCGTTTTTTTAACCAAAAAGATACCCTCGCTAATTCATCTTCATAATTGCTGGTAACCGAGCAAGGGTGTAATCCTATCATGGGTAGACAAAAATTAGGATAAGCCGTTTCAAGCCCAAGCATAGGTTCAATACTTTGGCTATCAATATTAGGCATTAGTATTTTCTCAATTCCTGCTTCTTTAGCACGAAGAATAACTTGATTCACATCTTCATTAAAGTCTTTTAAATAGAGGTGGGCATGTGTTTCTATCAGCATAATTCAATCCATATTTAGTATTTCAAATGTATACCCTCTCGCCGAAAAAAAGGCTAAAAATTTGGGTAATAAAATCTCAAGATTTTGATAACATTTAATACTATCATGAAAAAGCATAATATCTCCCGCATGAGTCTCGTATAAAAAACGCAATGCTCTTGAAAATCTAAATTGGGTTGGTAGTTTCCAGAAATCTTTTCACAAAATAATTTTATATTCCTTTTTAAGGATCCCATTTGGGTTTTAGTCAGTCTACCGTAAGGGGGATGAAATAATTTTATAGAAGATGCAGGCACGATCGCATCAATGAATTGCTGACACTTAAGTACATCCTTCAAATAAATCTGAGCGGGGGTCTTCCACCCATTGAGGTGCTGGTAAGTATGGTTCCCAATAAGATGGCCTGAAGCAGTCATACGCTGCAATAATACTGTATTTTTTCAGCCATTTCCTCAACCACAAAAAACTCGCTTTTGCCTTAAAATCATTTAAAACATCCACCACATAGGGTGTTGCCTTTTCGACGGGGACATCATCAAAAGTCAAATAAATAATTTTATCGTCATTGGGCAGTAACCAAGTAAGCCCGGGGGTTATGAATTTTAACCAATTAGGTTGTTTAGTAAAAAGACGATCCCTCACCAAAAATGCTGTTTTTTCATCATTTTTACACCCTTTCATAACGGCCATTATCCATCAGAATTGTGCGCAATTAATCCTTGTTTGCTCGCAAGAAATTGATATTTTGTAAACCTATCATCTATTAAAGCATGGTTTTCAAGTTCTTGATCAATGGCATCATAAACCCTAATCCAACCCTTCTGATGGAGTTTATGAAGCTCAACTACCAAGATCCCTTCGTCCAAATCGAGTTGCGCTAGTAATTCATCAAAAGGAATCACAAAATAGAGCGCATCTATTATTTCATATTGAGTATTTGTCATCCAGTCATCGTTAATGATCGTCACAAACTTAAAAGTAATCGCTTAACACCAAAACCAAAAAATAAAATTCAAATGCCATCCAATATCGATATCTAATCCCAATTCAAAAAATGTGCAATCCCTCAGAAACAAGTTCAATAAAATCCCGAGAGGTCCGCCATTGGACTTTTTAATCTGTCAAGGATCCCCTTTATTTGTAGCTATGGGGATTGAAAATAAAATAGCATCAAGCAAAATTATTTTAGGCTTAGATCCCGGAACCAGTGTCATGGGATATGGCGTCATCGTCGTACAAAAGCAGGAAATTAAATTATTGCAATTTGGTGTCATTCATCTGAAAAAGTATGTTGGGCATGAATTAAAATTAAAAAAGATATACGATCGGGTCAATCAAATTATCGAAGACTTCATGCCTGATGAAGTCGCTCTTGAAGCCCCTTTTTTCGGTAAAAATGTACAATCAATGCTCAAATTGGGTAGGGCCCAAGGGGTCGCGATGGCTGCTGCGCTGACGCACGGCATACCTATTAACGAATATGCGCCAAAAAAGGTAAAACAATCGGTAACAGGAAATGGTAATGCTTCTAAGGAACAAGTAGCAGCCATGATTCAAAACTTGCTGAAATTTAAGAAAACAGATTATCTATTAGATGCCACTGATGCACTGGCCGTTGCCCTTTGTCACCATTTTCAGGGCAATACGAGCACGAAGAAGACCCAAGGTTGGGGTGCTTTTTTAAGTGACAATCCCAAAAGAATTAAATCCTAAGATTGCGCGATTATTCTCTTTGAAATTACCTCTAATTCTTCATTGGAAGGTGATAATTTCATCCTACTAAAATTAATATCTTCCATCGAACTAAGAGGGATTAAATGTATATGAGCATGAGGCACTTCTAAACCAATCACGGTTATGCCAATGCGCAAACAAGGAATGGCTGATTTCAGTGACTTGGCAACTTTTTTCGCGAAAATGTGGAGTGCTCCTATTTCATCATCCTCTAAATCATAAATGTAGTCAACTTCTCTTTTGGGAATCACGAGTACATGCCCCATGACCAATGGGCTGACATCTAAGAAGGCTACATGTTGTTCATCCTCAGCTACTATGTGAGCAGGGATTTCATGCCTTGCAATTTGAGAAAACACCGAAGGCATGTCAGTCGTGACTTATCTCTAAAATCTCAAATTTCATTTCTCCTGCTGGCACATCCATTACCGCCAAATCACCTGCTTTTTTTCCTAAAAGCCCTTTACCAATGGGCGATTTAACAGAAATTTTACCCGATGACAAATTGGCTTCTTCCTCCGCGACCAATTGATATTTAACTTCTGCGTTATTTTTTAAATTCTTAATTCTGACAAAACTCAAAACGCCTACCTTGGACATATCAACCGCATTAATATCCAATACGCGGGCATCTCCTACGATGGCTTCCAATTGCTTGATCCTGTGCTCAAGATGACCTTGGGCATCTTTGGCAGCATCGTATTCAGCATTTTCACTCAAATCTCCTTTATCTCTAGCTTCCGCTATTTGCTTAGCCATATCGGCGCGTCCTTTGGTCTGAAGATCTTTTAATTCATCTTTAATCTTCTGCAGACCGTCTTTAGAGAAATAATTAACTGACATATTTAAAAAATATTTTTGAGAAACACCATAAACGAAAAAGAACGGTCACAGACCGCCTCAAAGTGCTTTTAGCATCAAAAAGCAAATATAAATAAAATCGACCATTATAATTAGAATTTCAGCTCAGAAATTTTTTTTGCCAAAACATGATTGATTCTTTCGTAAGACTCATAAGTCCACCCTGCTATGTGTGGTGAAAAAA
>JABGSU010000197.1 GCA_018647605.1 Flavobacteriaceae bacterium
AGGCGGCTAAATTTTCTGATCCTTTTATTTCTACCTCATTGTGGAGGGTGGCTGCATTTTGTCCATCGAGAGAAAAAACACCTGCCTTGAACTCTATTTTTTCGTGACTAACAAAAGCATGAGCTCCAATGGGTGCGGAGCAGCCTCCTTCCAAAATGCGGAGAAAATCTCTTTCTATTTTCACACATATTTGGGTGGGAAGATGATTGATTTGTTTTAGCTGTTCCATTAAAGCTTCATCCTTGGTTCTGCAAACAACTCCAATAGCACCTTGTGCTGGAGCCGGAATCATCCATTCCAATTGTTGAAAATGAGATCCTAAAAGTGCTACCCGTTCTAGTCCTGCTTTTGCAAAAATAGCACCTTCCCATTGGCTGGAAAGCAGTTTATCTATACGGGTTTGAACATTCCCTCGGAGATTGACCAACTGATGATGGGGGTATCGGTGCAACCACTGTGCTTTGCGCCTAAGACTACCCGTAGCGATGGTAGCTGTCTCCTCCAAGTTTATTTTATGAGTTTGCACCAAAATATCTCTAGCGCTTCCCCTTTCCAATACAGCAGCTAGTATAAGCCCCTCGGGCAATTGGGTAGGAACGTCCTTGAGACTATGAACAGCGATATTGACTTGATTTTCCAAAAGGGCAATGTCAAGAGTTTTGGTAAAAACTCCTTGAATACCCGTGGCATAAATGGGTTGAGTCAGATCGAGATCGCCAATACTTTTGGTAGAGACCAATGCGGTTTTGAGGTGGAGGCCCTCCAAAAGGTCAGCAACCTTGTTCGCCTGCCACAGGGCCAATTGACTGTCGCGGGTTCCTATGCGAAGAGCGTTATCAGACATCTAACTCTGAATCCAATTGGTAAACGTACTGGAGTAGCTCCATAGTTTGATCAGCTTTGGAAGGATTTTCTTTTAAATAACTGGCTACTTTTCCTGTCAATCGGTACACAATCTGAGAAAATTCTGGCACCTCTCCCTGTTCCATTTGTTGACCATTGAGCAATTTTTGCTTCAAGGCCTTGAGGGTAGGGGCGAATTTCCTCTGGTCCACCCATTTCAAAAATTCTGATTCAACCTCATTGAGAATCGCGTTCGCTTTTGGTATAAATTGTTCTCTCTTTTTTAAGGTATCATTAGTCAATTGTGACAATTCGTCCAAGTTGACCAAGGTGATGTTTTCCAAATCATTCAATTTTGGATCAACATTGGAAGGGACAGACAAATCCAAGATCAACAAAGGTTTATCCCGGGAAACCATGGAGGTGTCTACTGTAATATCGTGGGCTCCCGTTGCGACGATCAAAATATCGGAATGCGCAATCTCGGTTTTTAATCCACTGATGGGCTTTACCACCAAATTGAACTTTCCTGCCACACGTTGAGCGCTTTCTTCAGAACGATTGACCAATACAATATGGTCATTTTGGGTATGCTTGATAAGATTCTCGCAAGTATTTCTTCCTATTTTTCCAGTACCGAAGAGTAATATGTTTTTTTGAGACACGGCTTTAACATGCTCTAGGATATAGTGAACTGAGGCAAAGGAAACAGAGGTTGCCCCAGAGGACAGCAGGGTTTCGGTTTTAATCCGTTTGCTGGACTGAATGACAGCGTTGACCAGACGTTCGGAAAAACCATTAACCATTTGTTGTTTTTTCGAATTAAAAAAAGTCTTTTTCAATTGGCCGATGATTTCAAAATCTCCAACGATTTGGCTTTCTAAACCACAACCTACACGGAAAACATGGTTGATGGCGTCTCGATCGGTGAGCACAAAGCCTATTTCTAAAAAAAGGGAACGGTCTCCACCAGAAAAGGCACATAAATAGTCAATTAGAATCTGAGGATCATCAACAATACCCATTAACTCAGTCCGATTACAAGTAGATATCACCATCAACTCATTCAGGCCATCCGCTTTGGCTTGCGCCAAAAGTTGCTCTGTTTGAAATTTGTCGAGACTAAAATTACCGCGAGTACTCAGATCAGCATTCTTATAGCTTAATCCTACAACACAATATTGGATGGTATTTCTCAAAAAGTTTGGTGTAAATTCCTGACGTAAAATTAAAGAGAGGAACATTTAAAAAACAACGCCAAAGGAACTATTAATAACCGAGTAAGTTTTTTGCTTCCTTTTTTTTTAAATTCCTTTAAATATAATATTTTTGAGGGTATTTAATTAAATTTAATTAGAATTGTTCTAAATAAGAGTTCTTCAAAAACAACGACATCGGCACAATGGAGAGAACGATAATAGAAGGTGGTTTTTATATCTTGAGATACACCAATGTGGGAGATCAAATCCAACAATACGAAGAGGCGGTCAGTCAAGAATTCATACAATTTCATTTTTGTCAAAAAGGCGCTGGCTCTTTTGAATTCAATGGAGGGAGTTACCAGCTACCTTTGATGTCCAAAAATGTTATTTTGTTGTACAACCCTCAAAAGGCACTGCCCATCGACCTGAAACTAACTCCTGGTTCGGCGGTTGTTAGCTTGGTGATTTCCATCAAAAAGTTTCACAGTTTATTTTCTGAGGACGCTGATCATATACATTTTTTAAGCCCAGAAAACAACACCAAAAAATACTACGATACCCGACCTGTAAGTCCAGCTATGAGCGTGGTATTAAGTCAAATTATGGAAACCAAAGTCCACGAAAGTATGCGGGGACTATACTTCAAGGGAAAAGTATACGAATTGTTGAGTTTGTTTTTCAATAAAAGTGAAGATGCAGATGTTGAACAATGTCCTTTTTTGGTGGATGAAGAAAATGTAAGGAAAATCAGAAAAGCCAAGGAAATCATTTTGAGTCAAATGACGGAACCACCGACCCTGCTGGCACTCGCTTCTGAAATAGGACTCAACATTAAGAAACTCAAAGAGGGGTTTAAGCAAATCTATGGTGATACGGTCTACGGCTATTTATTGGATCACAAAATGAATGAAGCCCGCAGCATGCTCAACTCAAAACAATACAACATTAACGAGATCAGTTTAAAGCTGGGCTACAGTACTTCCAGCCATTTTATTGCTGCCTTTAAAAAGAAGTTTGGGACAACTCCCAAAAAATATTTAATGTCAGTATCTTCGTAAAAAAATGCAGATGAAAGGTGCGTTATTGATCAATTTAGGCTCTCCAGATAGCCCCAACCCCAAAGATGTTAAAAGATATTTAGGTGAGTTTCTAATGGACGAGCGGGTGGTGGATCTACCCAAACCCTTACGAACTTTTTTGGTGAAGGGAATCATTCTCAACACCCGTCCAAAGAAATCTGCTAAAGCCTATAAAAAAATTTGGTGGGACGAAGGTTCCCCGCTGATTGTATTGTCTAAAAGATTACGAGAAGCCGTTCAAAAAAAAGTATCGGTTCCTATGGGTCTGGCCATGCGATATGGCTCCCCTTCAATAGAACAAGGGATTAAAGAACTGGTCGATAAAGGTGTTGATGAGATCATGTTGATTCCTCTTTACCCTCAATTTGCAATGGCCACTACAGAAACCATTTTGGTTTTGGCCGAGGAAATTAGAAATGAGAAATATCCGCAATTGGAATTTACGGTTTTACCACCTTTTTACAACCATCCCGATTATGTAAAGGTACTTTCGGAAAGTATTCAAGAAAATTTAAAAGATAAAAAATGGGAGCATTTATTGTTTTCCTATCACGGGGTTCCAGAGCGTCACATCCGAAAATCGGACATCA
>JABGSU010000198.1 GCA_018647605.1 Flavobacteriaceae bacterium
ACACTTTTAAGCACACCCCTAAAAAGAAAAAACCCGTAAAACCATATAGTAAAGGATATTACGGGAATTTGAAGTGGTACCTCCAGGAATCGAACCAGGGACACAAGGATTTTCAGTCCTTTGCTCTACCAACTGAGCTAAGGTACCTTTTGAAAGAGTGCAAATATAAAATGCTTTTTCATCCCCCCCAAAGGATTCACTCTAAAAATCTTTGTTTAAATTTATGATCAAATTAATGGTGAATTGTATTTGATAGTTGATATTGGTAATACGTTAGCCAAATTTTTCTTGTATAATAAGGGTCAGTGGGTTGTTCAGGAAAAGGTAGGTCTTGATTTGTGTTTTGAAAAAATCGAAACTCTTATTGGAAATTATGCGGGTCTTCAGGGAGTTATATACTCCGATGTGAGTCATAGAGCGGGATTTTTTTTCGAAAAATATTCAAATCATTTTCCAGTGATTAAGGTTGGTTTCGAAATGCGACTTCCATTTACAAATGACTATAAAACGCCTGATACGCTAGGATCGGATCGTATTGTACTGCTAGCTGCAGCTTCCCAAATATATTCCAATACCAATGTTTTAATTATTGATTTGGGAACTTGTATTACCTATGATTTTTTGTCATCGGATCGTATATATTGCGGAGGGGCCATCTCCCCTGGATTTGAGATGAGGTATAAAGCACTCCAACACTTCACGGGTAGTCTTCCTCTTTTGGCGCCTGATGTAGTTGAAAATCCTGAAGGGGAAACCACTAAAGGGTCGATTCATTCAGGGGTATATTGGGGTATTGTAGACGAAATAAAAGCCAGAATTGATTATTATGAGCGCAATTATAATTCTTTAACGATTATTTTAACAGGAGGAGATGCTAATAAGTTGCCTAAAACATTAAAAAATAGCATATTTGCCCATTCAAATTTTATTTCAGAAGGTATGCTCCACTTGCTAAAATTGAATATTAATTTATGATCAGGACAACATTAAAAGTTTTTGCACTGCTCACGGGGTCGTTTTTGTTCTCGCAGGCGGGAACCATTTCACCTTATTCCTTTACTGGTTTGGGAGAAGTAAATTTCAGAGGAACCCAGATCAATCGGTTTATGGGTGGATTGGAAGTCTATAATGATTCCATCCATGCAAACCTTACCAATCCTAGCTCCTATGGAAAGCTTAAATTGACTAATTATTCTTTGGGCTTGAACTATAGATTAAATAATTTGTCTGGAGCCAATGCTGACAAAAGACTAGCTTCTGCTTCATTGGATTACATTGGGGTAGCGTTGCCGACTAAACGATTTGGTTTTGGTTTTGGCATCATTCCTTTTACTTCGGTGGGATATAGATTATCGAATGTTGAGACCGAGGGAGATATTAGTATTTTAAATGTTTTTGATGGTGAGGGTGGTGTTAATAAAGCTTTTTTCTCCGTCGGCTTCAAGGCCCTAAAGTATTTTAGTTTCGGAGCGACTTTAAACTATAATTTTGGTCAAATCATCCACGAAACTGGGAGGTACCAAGATGATATTTCTTTGGGAACCATTCTGGAAAATAAATCTAGTATTTCTGGTGTTGACTTTAAATTTTCCACCCACTTGGAAATTCCTGTTTTTGAAACCATGGAATTACAAGCACTATTCTCATACGCTCCACAAGCCAACTTGACTTCGACTAATTCCCAAATTTTTATGACACGTGGTTTTAATTCAACCTCTAGTTTTGGTGAAAATTTGGAAATCAATCTGACGGAAAGTGGATTGGATAAAACCAATGTAAGGATTCCCAATGTGATGACTTTTGGATTAGGAGTAGGTAAAGTGCGAAAATGGTTTGCGGGAGGGCAATATACCCTTAACGCTATGGGCGATTTTAGCCATAAATTCATGAGTATCTCCACTGTTGATTATCAAGACGCCTATCAGATTTCTTTGGGAGGGTTTTACATTCCTGATTACAGTTCCATCACCAGCTATTGGAAAAGAATTGTGTTCAGAATGGGCTTCAGGCACGAGTTGACGGGGATTATTGTGAATAATTTTGGATTAAAAGAAACCGGCATTAATTTTGGAGTAGGTTTGCCATTAGCAGGCTTCTCCAACGCTAATATAGGATTTGAGTATGGAAATAGAGGCGGCGGCGATGCCAGTAAGTTTAAAGAAAATTTCTGGTCTTTTAGGATTGGCTTTTCTTTAAACGACAAGTGGTTTATTAAAAGAAAATTTAATTAAAATATCTAGTAATGAAGTTATTTAAAATATTTGTTTTTTGGATTGGGCTGATGATGATATTGCCCGTGTCCGCACAAAATAGTGAAGAGTGTTTACAGGATTTGTCCATTTTCGCCGAATATGCCAAAGTTAAAAATTACGACGAAGCCTACGGGCCATGGTTGAAAGTAAGAGAAGCCTGTCCATCACTCAACGTAGCCATTTTTTCATACGGAGAGCGTATATTGAAGGATAGAATAAAAAAAGCCACTCCAGATACTCGGGATGCTGAAACAGCAGACCTGATAAAACTCTATGATCAATGGCTGGAAAATTTCCCTACCCGAAGAAACGTAAGCGTTAGTGGCGACATCATCAGTAGCAAAGCTCAGGCAATGTTAGACTATAAAACGGCAGATAAAATGGAGGTTTATAAGACTTTTGATTTGGCCTACCAGACCGATGCCAAGAGTTTTAATAATCCTAAAGAACTTTACAATTATTTCAAAACCCTATATGACCTTTATAAGAAGGGCAATCAAGGGGTAACCATGGAGCAATTGTTTAATAAATATGAAGAGGTCTCAGAAAAATTTGAGATAGAATCTATCAACTTGGCTAAAAAATTGGATGTGATACTTAAAAAACAAGAAGAAGGCACCCCCTTAAGCAGTCGTGAGGTGAGGAGCAAACGTGTTTATGGGATCAACAGTAATGCTATTGGAACTTTTCTTTCAAATTTAGACGCTATCATTTCCAAGGAAGCTACTTGTGTTAATTTGGTTCCTTTGTACAAAAGAAATTTTGAAGAATTTAAATCTGATGCTGTTTGGTTGAAGCGAGCTGCTTCCCGAATGGACAGCAAGGAATGTTCCGATGATCCCTTTTTTGTTACTCTAGTAGAAGCACTACATACCCTAGATCCTTCTGCAGATTCTGCTTATTATTTAGGAATCTTGAAAGACAAAGCGGGAGACAGCCAGGAAGCACTAAAATATTACGAAGAGTCTATTTCGCTTCAAACAGATCCCTACAAAAAAGCTAAAATACTTTACAAAATTGCCATTAAGTTTAAAAGTGCGGGAAGAAAGTCGTCTGCACGAAGCTATGCGCTCAAGGCTTTGCGATTTCAGCCTTCTATGGGCCCTGCCTATTTGATGATTTCAAATCTATATGCTGGCAGTGCCAACGATTGTGGAGAAACACAATTCAACAAAAGAGCAGTTTACTGGTTGGCAGCTCAAATGGCTTTTAAAGCTGGAGAAGTAGATGCTTCTATCAAAAAACTGGCCCTAAAAACAGCTAGAAGCTACGAAGGAAGAGCTCCCTCGAAAACCGAAATATTTACGGAAGGCAATCAAGGTACTACCATTGAATTTGACTGCTGGATAAAAAGTAGTGTGAAAGTTCCTGAATTATAGATGCTACTTTCGAACTATAAATTTTTTAAAAACGGGGTGATGACTTTGGCTGTGACCCTCTTTTTTTCTTGTGAAGACACCACTTCAACCCTCAATCAGATCAATAAATTCGATGAAAACCCGGTGGGTGTAGCCCACAACATCCGGATGACTTATACCGACTCTTCCAAGGTCAAAGCAATATTGACCGCACCTTTGCATTTAGATTATACTCATCTCAGTTTTAAATACTCTGAATTTCCTGAGGGTTTGGAAATTATTTTTTACAACGATCAAAGTCAAGAAAACACAGTGGTTGCTGACTATGGTATACTTTACAATCAAACAAAAATTGTCGATCTTGTAGGGAATGTAGTGCTCTTGTCCCACGACGGTTCTCGATTGGAAACCGATCAAATGTATTGGGACGCCGAAAAGGAGTGGCTTTTTACAGAGCAGCCTTTTACTTTTGAAAATATTGATTACAATCTAGCGGCGACTCGATTGGATACCAACAAAGAATTTAGTAAATTTCAAACAGGAAAGCTATCGGGCACCATAGCTGTAGAAGAACAACAAGACTCTTTAACCGTCGATGAAAAGTTATAAAATATCTGAAATCCTATACTGGGTAATTGCTGTAGTGGCCACTTACGAAAGTTTTAACCAATGGAATGATAACCGACAAAAGGCCTATATTTTTATTGGATTTACCTTGCTCTCTGTCTTTATGGCGCTGTTTAGAAGGTATTACCGTAAGAAGTTTAAAAACAGAGGAAATACCTCTCAATGATCATCTCTGACCTTATCATTTTTATTTGCCTAGTCCTCTCCGCTTTTTTTTCCGGAATGGAAATTGCTTTTGTTTCCGCCAATAGAATTTATCTGGAGATAGAAAAGCAACAAACGGGGTTGAATGCTAAGTTTTTGAATTTCATCACTAAAAATCCATCTCGTTTTATTGCTACTATGTTGGTGGGGAATAATATATCGTTGGTCATTTACGGCATATTCATGGGAGATAGAATTTTACAATTATTTTTTCCTGAGACCCTTTTGGATGGGTCTATCAGCATCCGAATTGTTTTTATGCAAACGGTCATTTCTACGATTATTATTTTGCTTACTGCGGAGTTCCTTCCCAAAGTTTTTTTTCAACAATTCTCCAATGTTTTGATGAAAATTCTCGCCTTTCCTACCGCTATTTTTTATGCACTCTTTGCACCAATAACTTCGATGATCATCAGATTGTCTGACTTCATTTTGATGAAGTTTTTTAAAACCAAAGGAGATCAAGTTCAGTTGACTTTTTCCAAAATTGAATTGGGTAACTACATTGAGGAGCAATTAGAGTCTACCAAAGACATTGATAAGGTGGACAGTGAGATACAAATATTTCAAAATGCTTTGGACTTTTCAGAGGTCAAGGCCCGCGAGGCCATGGTTCCCAGAACGGAAATTGTCTCTATCGAAAACTCTGCTTCATTAGCTGAAATAAAAAAACTTTTCACTTCAAGTGGTTTGTCAAAAATTCCAATTTTTGAGGAGTCAATAGATGATATTCAGGGGTATGTTCATGCGTTTGAAATGTTCAAAAAACCTACTGACCTAAAAAAAATATTACTTCCAGTAGCTTTTGTGCCAGAAACAATGAAGATCAGTGAAGTATTAAAACTCTTGACCAAACAACGCAAAAGTATTGCGGTAGTATTGGATGAATATGGGGGAACTTCGGGTATCATTACAGTGGAGGATATCATTGAAGAACTTTTTGGAGAAATCGAGGATGAACACGATCACATCGATCTATACGAGCAACAAATAGAAGAGGGAGTATTCGAGTTTTCAGCCCGATTGGAGGTGGACTATATCAATCAGAATTATGATATTGAATTGCCTGAAAATGAGTTTTATGAAACTTTAGGGGGATTGATTGTTTATTTCAAGGAGGAAATTCCTGCCCAAGGTGATCTGATACATGTTGAGAATTATCAGTTTGAAATCAAAGAAGTCTCTTCAACCAAAGTCGAAAGGGTTGTCCTTAGGTTCAAGGACGAAAACTAGAGGTTTTATTTCCAGTTAGTACTGTTTTTTTAGAAGGTCTAACCCTCTAAATAACAGACCGATTCTTTTTTATAATCAAAAAGGAAATTGTATTTTCGCATCCGACTCAAAAAAATGATATGGCAGTTTTAGGTCAAATTAGACAACGTTCTTTATTCCTTATTCTGGTCATTGGTATGGCATTATTTGCTTTTGTGATTTCGGGAGTTTTCGATGGAAACTCTTCCAGAAGCGGCCCCAGTGATCCTATAGCAATTGTAAATGATGAAGAGATTGAATTGACCTATTACAGGCAATTGGTCGAAAATATGGAGAGAAGCTACAACTTTTCAACCATGCAAGCAGTTGGTTCTGTATGGGATCAATTGATCAGGTTGACTATTTTCAGACAGGAGTTTGAACGTTTGGGAATTGATGCAGGAAAAGAACAGATAGAAATGATTTTGACACAAGATGAAAGAATTGTGCAAGATCCTAGATTCCAAAACGAAAGAGGATTCTTCGATTTTGGAGTTTTTACCGACTACATCAACCAATTGCGTGTCGAAAATCCTCAAGCCTATGATAGCTGGAAAATGCAGGAGGAGAATATCGTAGGATTGGCTAAGGAAAATATCTATTATGATTTGATCAAGTCCAGTAATGGTTTTACTGAGTTGGAAGGAAAAACCGCCTACCACAGCGAAAACGATAAAGTCAATATAAAGTTTGTAAGGCTTCCCTTTGGAGAGGTGCCTGACAGTCTGTTTGAGATTTCAGATGCAGACATAAAACGATATATTAACAACAATAAAGAGGAATATGGAACTGAAGCAAGCAGAAGTGTTCAATATGTAGTCTTTCCGGAGGAAGCTTCTGAAGCCGATGAAAAAGGAATCAGAGCTGAATTGGAAAAACTGAAGTCTCGTAGGATTGAATATAATGATGTGTCAAAATTAACGGACACGATTGAAGGTTTGGCTACTACCCAGAATTTTACAGATTTTGTTGAGCAATATTCTGAAACTCCCTTTGATTCGATATACAAAACTAAAGGAAACTTGGCGAGTGAATATGCCGATATTCTTTATGGACTTAGTAAAGGGGATGTTTTTGGACCCTACAAAGATGGAAATCAATTAAAAATTTCTCGTTTTCTTGATCGTAAAGATGATGGTTCAATTAGAGCAAGTCATATTTTAGTTACTTACAAGGGGGCAGCAAGAGCTAATCCCGATGAGAGTAAAAGTAAAGAGGAAGCAAATAAATTGGCGCAGGAGTTTTACCGAAAAGCAAGGAGAAATCCAGATGATTTTGCTGAATTGGCCTCTGAAAATTCCGATGGCCCCTCCAAATCCCTGGGAGGAGATTTAGGTTTCTTTCAAGAAGGTACCATGACCGATAAATTTTTCAATTTCTGCAATCGTTCAAGAGTTGGAAGAATCGGACTAGTGGAAACAGAATTTGGATTTCATGTCATTAAAGTTACTGACAAAGAAGATATAGTATTGACTGCTGACGTGGCCAAAGAAATTATTCCTTCAGAAGAAACTTCCAACGGGGTATTTCAAAAAACAACACAGTTTGAGATGGAGAGCATCAAAAACGGACAGTTAGATTCGGTAGCCAAACAATATGACTACGATCTTAAATCTCTACAAAAGGTGAATCTTTTGGATGAAAATCTTCCCGATTTAGCCCGTCAAAGAAATTTAGTGCAGTGGTTGTTTAACGAAGACACTCAATTGGGTGATGTGAAACGATTCAGCATGACCGACGGAGGCTATGTAGTGGCCCAATTGTCAGGAATAACTCCCGAAGGAACAGTAAATATTGAGTCGGTTAGAGCTGAAATAACCCAAGAGCTATTAAAAGAAAAAAAGGCGACCCATTTACTTAAGTTGCATGCCGATCAAAAATCTTTATCTGACTTGGCTACTGCTACCGATAAGGAAGTTGAAACGGCTTCTGCAGTGACTCAAGAAAATACAGTTTTGGCAGGTGCAGGAACAGAGCCTTATTTAATTGGTATTGCCTTCGCGTTGGAGATCAATGAACCTTCTGGCTTGATTAAAGGTAACAATGGAGTGTACATGATTGAAGTGACCTCCAAAGAAATTGCCGAAGAGATGGAAAGCTACAGGGCTTATGCCAACGCACTGCAGAATGAGGAGAATATTAGAATAAATGCTTCTATTTATGAGGCACTACGTTCTAGTGCTGAGATAGAAGACAACCGTCATTTATATTATTAGAAAATCATTTGTGAATAGGGTATTGCTACAGGGAAACCTTTTTGCTTAAAGTAGTTAGGAGTATTAGAGTCTCCAGTGGCCAAAACAAAATCTCCTCCCCAAGCACCTAAACTTTTTATGGCTCCTTGAAAATCGGGAAATAGTTTTTCTTTTACTGGCCTAATACCCAAGATTTGTCCGATAAAATACTCGTGTTCACTGAGTATTTCTTCAAATGCTTTCAATGTTTTCGCTTTAATCATGGCTCGCGTCAATGCTGAGGCTTGTGCAATTTGATGAGGGTTAATATTTTCTTTTTTAAACTGAATAATGGCTTCCCTACTGTTCTTTTTTTGGTTGAGATAAATGAAGTATAAATGGGATTTGAATGGGGGATCAATTTTGCAATTTTCAATATGAGGCCCTGCTATGTCTTTTTTGTAAAATAATGGGTATTTCGATGTGGCACAGGCAATATCATAACCACTGCCTCCAAAACTGTTTTGTAGTAGGCTATAGGGATCGGTCTTGGACCACTGGGCAAGATTCGATATCAAAGTAGAAGAAGTTCCCAGTCCCCAATTACGGTCAAATTCCAGTTGGGTGTCTACTTTTCCTCCTGTTTCACTTAGAAAGTCATTTTTTTGGATTCGTATGGCTTTTAGGACTTGAACAAGACGATCTGCAATTTTGACGTCACTGGTTTTAAGAATGTCGAATTGTGATCGATTTAAAGACGCACTGAACCAGAGTTGGTTTTTATGGTCCCAACTTTCCCAGTCTAATATTTTTGAATCATTGGGGGTGAATTTTAAAGATTGTCCTTTGCTACAAGGAATGGCCAAGGCCTCGGCTCCTCTTAAGACCATATACTCTCCCGACAACAATAGTTTGCCATGACTGAAGTACTTCATGATGTTGTTAAGGATTAGATTTTAAAAAATCACTTACGGCACTAAAACTTACAGTGTGGTCTTTAAAATGTTCTAATGCTTTTTCTTTTTGACTGTCCGAAGCATTATTTTGATTAAGTATGTTGAATAAGTGCATTTTCATATGGCCTTTCTGGATTCCAGAGGTAATAAGTGATCTAACAGCGGCAAAGTTTTGTGCCAAGCCCGCTACTGCAATGATTTCCATCAAATTTTTGGCATTGGGCTTTCCAAGCAATTCCATAGACCATTTGACCATAGGATGCAATTGGGTTAGCCCTCCAACTGTGCCAAGGGATAGGGGTAGTTTTAGTTGAAAGACAAATTCTGTCCCTTCCAAAAAAGCTTGACTTAAACTGGAATAATTTCCACTTCTGGCAGCATAGGCATGAACTCCAGCTTCCACGGCCCTAAAGTCGTTCCCTGTTGCGATGACCACGGCATCTACACCGTTCATTATTCCCTTGTTATGGGTAACGGCGCGGTAAGGTTCTTTCTGAGCGATTTCCACGGCTTGTATGAATTTTTGAGCAAACGCCATACCCGACATTCCGCCTGAGGTTTTCAGTTGTTCTACAGGACACCTTACCTCGGCTTGAACCAAACACTGGGGAACAAAATTAGAGAGAATACTCATGATTACCTCAATAGCATGTTGTTCTTTCAAAAAGACCTCATCATTCTCGGCCAGTGATTGCAAGGTTTTTGCAACCTGTTCAAGGCAAGAATTGATGAAATTGGCACCCATAGAATCTACTGTGTCAAAGGTGAGGTGCAATTGATGGTAGTTTTCGATTAAATCGGTCTTGTCTTTGAGTTCAATATCTATTATTCCTCCCCCCCTTTTTTTCATATTGGCAGTGAGAGAGGCAGTGCTGTCAATAAGGTCTTGTTTCTTGGCGTTAAAAAATGATTTTAATGCAGCTATTTTCCCAAAGAATAAAAAATGAACTTGTCCAATTTTTTGGGTTCCTATAATATGGGTTTTAAACCCTCCTCTGGAGCTCCAAAATTTGGCAGCCTTACAGGCGGCAGCAACTACAGAGCTTTCCTCTATGGCCATGGGTAGGGTATAGGCTTCCCCGTTGATAATGAAATTGGGAGCTACCCCCAGCGGTAAGTAATAATTGGCAATGGAATTTTCAATGAACTCGTCGTGACGTTGTTGTACTTCTTCATTGGGATGATTATAGATGGAAAGGATTTCTCGGGCTTTTGTAGCTTCTTCAAAATGCATTTCGGTGATCCAATTTATTTTTTCTGCTTTGGACAATTTGGAAAAACCCTCAATTTTCTTTAACATATTGACCGTTTCGGTAGGCTGTAAAGATACATTATTTCAATATTTAACTTTTCTCCAAGAATTTGTATATAATGTGGTGCCCCTAAATTAATTAACTTTACGTTTTACAAAGAAAGATATGACCACCACTTCTTATCCCAAATTGAGCTCTCAAAAAACCCTTTTTGGCCATCCTGTTGGTTTATTCGTATTATTTTTTACCGAACTATGGGAACGTTTTTCTTATTATGGAATGCGGGCTTTATTTACCATTTTTTTGGTAGCAGAGACCAATGATAAAAATCCAGGTTTTGGATGGACAAATGAAGAAGCTATCTGGTTATACGGTTGGTATACCATGCTTGTCTATGTGGCTGCGATTCCTGGAGGATGGGTTGCAGACAATTTGCTGGGGCAAAAAAAGACGGTTATGCTCGGGGGGCTATTGCTTTGTTTGGGTCATGGAATATTGGCTTTTGATAGTGAAGTGAGTTTTTATATTGGTTGTGCTTTTATTATTTTGGGCGTGGGAGGACTGAAACCTAATATTTCCAGTATGGTGGGGGGACTTTATCCAAAGGGAGACGAAAGAAGAGATTTAGGGTTTTATATTTTTTATTTGGGGATCAATTTAGGAGCTTTTTTTGCACCCTTACTTTGCGGATGGGTTGGAGAGACCTATAATTGGCACTATGGCTTTGGTTTGGCAGCCATCGGTATGGCTATTGGTCAAATTACTTATTATTATGGACAACCCTATTTGGAGGGTGTGGGTGATCTTGCTTTTTCCAATAGTGAAGAAAAAAAACAGCTTAAAGAAAAAAAACTAACACCCATTCAAAAAGATCGGGTAAAGGTACTTTTGATTTCATTTTTAATGATCATCATTTTTTGGGGAGCTTTTGAACAAGCAGGTGGATTGATGAATCTATATGCTAAACAAAAGACGGATCGTATGTTGATGGGTTTTGAAATTCCAGCTTCATGGTTCCAGTCGTTAAATGCATTTTTTATTGTTACACTAGCAGTGGTGGTGGGAGGAATTTGGATGAGAATCAAAACCAAAGGAAAGGAAGCGTCTTCTATTTTTAAAATTGCTGTAGGTATTTTGGTTATGGGATTTGGATTTATGTTTATGCGTTTTGCCGCGTCAGAATATGAGTTGATAGGACATTCCTCCATGTATTGGTTGGTATTGGCCTATTTATTTCATACGCTTGGTGAACTCTGTGCATCTCCCGTATCTTTATCTTATATTACAAAGTTGGCTCCTGTAAAATATGCTTCTTTAATCATGGGGGTTTATTGGGCCGCAACGGGATTGGGTAATAAGTTGGCTGCGACCATTGGAGAAAACGCTGGAGCGGCTGGGGAAAAAGCCACTTTTACTGGTATTTTTGTTTTCTGTACTTTATTTGCTCTGTTAATTATGGCCATTTTAAAACCCCTGAAACGTTTGGCTCACGGAGCGGAAGATTTGAATCAATAAAAACGATGGGTGTTATGAATATGAAATTATTAATTTTTGTTTTTAGCTTGAGTGTCTTATGGGTCAATGCTCAGACTATTGAATGGATGACTTTTGAAGAGGCTTTGGAAGCTCAGAAAGAAAACCCTAAAAAAATTCTTATTGATGTGTATACCGATTGGTGTGGTCCATGTAAATTGATGGATAAAAAAACCTTTCAAAACCGTGATGTCGCAGCCTATATTTCAGAACATTACTATGCCGTTAAGTTTAATGCCGAGGGGCAGGAAACCATCAAATATTTTGAAAAGACCTTTACCAACCTCAATTATGACCCGAATAGAAAGGGAAGGAATTCAACGCATCAGTTCACCCAATTCTTGGGAGTAAAAGGCTATCCCACTGTCATTTTTATCAGTGAAACTGCTGACTTGATTACACCTTTGGTGGGTTATCAAAAGCCGCAACAAATTGAACTTTATCTCAAGATGATTAAGCAAGGAGATTATATGATTTTCAGTAAGCCTGAGGATTTCGAAAAATACCGAAAGAATTTTAGACCCAGATTTAGAGGATAATCTCATAGGCTCCATTTGTTCTTAGGTTTACAAAAGGTATATTCCTCTTCTGACAACTTTGTTTCCACCTTTCAATATTCCAAGGTTTGTTGCTACCATCGGCAAAGACCATTTTGTGATGGAGGTATTCCAAAACTCGATCCATATTCACTTTTGGATCATTGGTTATCAAAAGATGAGTGGTTTTAATTGAAGGGATTTTATAGATTGCTTTTTTGTCCAAAACCAAAAGTTGTAAACTTTAGGAAATGAATGTATTGCTAAAGGATTTAACTTCTATAGTATCCAGTGGAAATTTATTTTTAAAATCATTTAAAAAAGTTTCTTTTTGAGAAATTTTTTGTGGGCTATAGAGCATTAGTTTTTTGAAAGTATGATGACCTATAATGGTGGAATCGTGTTGGTAAAACAGCCACAGTTAATTGTTTTTTGAAAGATTCCACTCTTCAAGGAAGAGAATGGTTTGGAGGAGTAATGCTGCTGATGCCAATCCGACAAAGTATTTCACTTCTTTGGATTTTATTCCCCAATATAAGAATATTAATAGTGCATAAACAGAGATTAGTGCCGATAAGGATAGACCCATATTTTGAAATAGAAAAGCTTCTTGTCGGGCGATCCATATAATAGATTCATTCATTACACTGACCGTTTTATCATATACGATCGTTAGGTAGTGAATTTCATAATCAGATGCAATGAGAAATAAGGCTCCCATGCTTCCGATCAAAAACAATCCAAAAAAGGGAAGTACAACCCAGTTGGAGAGGAGAAACAAACCTGGAAATTGATGAAAATAAAAAATACTCAGGGGAGCGACAGCGATCTGTGCAGCTAAACATACGGTGGTGATTTCCCAAAATTTTTGGAGCAAGAGGTATTGGGGTTGCCAAATTTTTTGGAGCATGGGATGGATTTTGATAATGCCCAATACGGCGAGATAACTCATTTGAAACCCCACCTGATAGAGAAAGGGGGATAATTACCAATAGCAATAAAAAACTGACAATGAGCAAGTGAAAGGTGCTGTGAATTCTGTGGGTATATCGGGCAATGGCCAAGCCTTAAAACATGGTTACTGCCCTAATAACAGACGGATTGGCTCCACTGAATAGGGCAAAACACCACAGGAGTAAAATGATAGAGAGGATGTAAAACCATTTTCCCTTTGGCAATAGACGGATGGGCCGGAGAACAAATCCTAAAAAAAAGCATGATGATGCCAATATGGAGGCCTGAGATAGCCAAAATATGTATTACTCCTGCATCGGCATATGCCTGAACCAATTCTCGATCTAATGCATTTCTTTTCCCCAACAATAAAGTTTTGAGGGTGTTTTTTGAAGCAGTTGTCAGTTGTGATTGATTTAATTTTTCTTGAAGCTGAATATTCCATCGTCTTATTAGGTCGAGAGGCGTGGTGTTTGGGTTTTTAATGATGATAAAATCATTTTCTTTGAGTTGGTCGTATATTTTTATTTTTTTCAAATAACTTTTGTAGTCAAACCCTCCTGGATTGGTTCTGGTCAAAAGTTGCTTGGGTCTCTTTTGAGTAAAAATTTGATCTCCAGTTTGAGGTGTTTTTTTTAATTTTTCCTTGTTGATGCTAATAAGGATTTTACCTTTTGAATTATCCTGGTTCACTTGTGCTACCTTTCCATAAAACCGAAATTGAAAGTGATTGGGTTTTAAGGCATGGGTCAAGTTAATTAGTAGGTTATCTTCTTTGTCGATAAAATGACTGTAATGTGAATTGGGAAGATTGTAGAATTGCTGGTGGTGGATTGCACCCATTGGAAAGAAACTCAGATAAACCAAGTTGCGGTATTTTTTAGAGAGTGATGCCAAAAGCGGTAAAACGACGAGAGCAATACTGAATCCCTCATTTTTCATGAAAGGAGAGAAAATCATGCCACCCACAAAAAAGAGTGTAACGGTATAGATGGGAAATTTGGGGCCTTTCATCCCCTAAATTTAATGCTAAAAAAAATTATTGAAGAGCGTCGATGATTAGTTGGGCTGTTTTTTTACTGGCCCCTCCTGTTCCAAGAACGGTTCGCAGTTCTTTATAATCGTTCTTTAATTTTTTTTGTCCCGAATCGGATAGGATGAATTCCAACTGTTGTGCAAGCTTTTTGACATTGAAGTCTCTTTGGATGAGTTCCTTAACGACTTCACGATCTAGTATAAGATTGATCAAGGAAATATATTTTAGTTTAACCAGTAGCTTGGCGATTTGATAGCTAAGAAAACTACTTCGGTAGCAAACTACTTGTGGCACATTGAGAATCCCTGTTTCTAGTGTTGCAGTTCCACTAGACACCAACGCGGCCTCAGCATGTAAAAGCAAATCATGGGTTTTATTTTGAATAACTTTGAGATTACTCCCCTCTAAGAATTTTTGATACCATTGTGGGTTAATTCCAGGAGCACCGGCAAGGACAAATTCATATTGAGGGAATAGGGGTAAGATTTTTAGAAAAACGGGGAGCATTTTTTTGATTTCTTGCTTTCTGCTTCCAGGTAAGAGTGTGATGAGTTTTTTTTCTTTAGACAGTCCATGTTTATTGATTAACGCAGCTGATTTTTTTCTTTGGGTCAAGGTATCTAAAAGCGGATGGCCCACGAATTGAACATTGAATTGGTGTTTGTTTTCAAAAAAATCTTTTTCAAAAGGAAGAATGACATAGAGGGCATCTAAATCTTTTTTCATTTGATGTACTCTGTTTTCTTTCCATGCCCAAACTTGTGGACTGATGTAAAAGTGATTTTTAAACCCCTGTTGTTTGGCCCATTTTGCAATTCTGAGATTGAATCCGGGATAGTCAATGTAGATGATGACATCGGGTTGAAATCGTATAATGTCTTTTTTGCAAAATTTGATATTTTTCAATATGGTTCCCAAGTGGGTAATGACTTCCCAAAAACCCATAAAGGCGAGCATTTGATAGTGCTTTACCAATACACCACCAGCTTCTTGCATAAGGTCTCCTCCCCAAAAGCGAATTTGGGCTTTGTCATCTTTTTCTTTCAAAGCCTCAATGAGCTTTGACCCGTGAAGATCACCAGATGCTTCACCCGCAATGATATAATATTTCATTTTTTTAACGGTTGCATGTGTAACATTAAGATGATATTCTCAGTTTGCAATTTATAACGGGCCATGGAGTTTTTTTACTTAAATGATTTTGAGTCCCGCTATGATTAGCACTATTAGAATAGAGGTGATTAGGATGCCTTTGGCAAAATTTGTTTTTCTTTTACGCATGCCCAGGAAGAATAAGGGTAGGTTGATTAGTGCACCCATACTGATGAGTCCTCCTAATTTTTTTTGTCTGTACAAAGAGTCAATTGAATCTTCAATAGGCCCCTCCGAAAAATAAAGGAGGATGAATATGGTAACGCTGGTACTCGCCAAAAGACTGGCGATTATGCCTTGATAAAGTTCTTTTTTATTCAAAATCCCAAGTGTTTAATCGTTGTATAGCGTGATGGGCTGTGAGGTCAAATTCTACTGGAACTACCGAGATATAGCCTTGACTCAAAGCCCATTCGTCTGTATCTTCTCCCTTGTCTTCATTGACGAACTTACCTGTTAACCAATAATAGTCCAATCCCATAGGATTCGTTCTTTTATCAAATTCTTCAACCCAGTAGGCATTGGCCTGACGGCATATTTTGATGCCTTTGATTTCATCTTTTTTTAGTTTTGGAAAATTGACATTTAAAACGACATTGGAGGGGATTTTGTTTTGAAGAGCACTAAGGGTAATTTTTTTGACATAATCTCTAATGGCTTCAAAATCAGCACTCCAGCGATAATCCAACAAGGAAAATCCTAAGGCTTGTATGCCTTCGATTCCAGCCTCGACTGCGGCACTCATGGTTCCAGAATAAATTACATTAATGGAGGAGTTGGATCCGTGATTGATTCCTGATACACAGAGGTCTGGTTTGCGGTCCAAAATTTCATTAACAGCGAGTTTTACGCAGTCCGCTGGGGTTCCCGAACAGCTGTATTCTCTATGGGTGCCTTCTTTGACATCAATTTTTGTACAATGGAGTGTAGAATTGATGGTTATGGCGTGTCCCATGGCTGATTGAGGACTGTCGGGAGCGACAACTACAACCTCACCAATTTCGTTCATTACTTCAATCAATTTTCTAATGCCCGGTGCTGTTATTCCATCGTCATTGGTTACGAGTATGAGGGGTTTTTTCTTCATGAATTTCTTGTACCCAGTAAATTTAAAAAATTATAATCCCTAATGATCTATTCGGTAGCAACAAATTTTTTTTTGGGTTTGACTTAAATAAGGGGTTTTTGGTTAAATTTACTTTTAAATTAAAATTTCTATGAAGCCCGTTAGATTTTTTGTCACTGCTTTTTGTTTTCTTATTCTCACAGGAAGCTCCTCTAAGTTAGTTGATAAACCAGACAAGGATAAGTTACTGATTGAGGTCATTACCTATGTCATGGAAAGAGGTCACTACGACCCCAAGGATATTAATGACGATTTTTCTGAGCATGTTTTTAACAGTTATATTGAAGGGATTGATGGACAACGTCGTTTCTTTCTTCAATCGGATATTAATAATTTCAGAAGGTTTAAATCTGAAATTG
Organism: Flavobacteriaceae bacterium; assembly: GCA_018647605.1. Taxonomy (GTDB): domain Bacteria; phylum Bacteroidota; class Bacteroidia; order Flavobacteriales; family Flavobacteriaceae; genus UBA8316. The sequence goes on from JABGSU010000198.1 coordinate 16,772, forward strand.
ATGATCAGATCAGGATGTCTGATATTTCCTTTTTTAATTTGACCTACGATAGATTGATGGCCCGAATGAGTCAGGTTAAATCTTTTTACAGCGAATTATTGGATGAGCCCTTCGATTTTAGCATTAAGGATTCCATCAATTTGAAATTTGAGGAGATACCTTATGCCAAGACTTTAAATGGTCTCAAAGATCTCTGGAGAAAAAGATTTAAGCTTTCTACCCTAGAGTATTTTTCAGACTTGGTAGATCAGGAAGATTTCGAAATAGAAAAGGACAGTACCTATCAAGTCAAATCAATAATAGTCATGGAGGAGGAGGCTCGATCCAAGACCAAAGAAAATATTGAAAACTACTTTGATGTTTTTGATGATATAGAACGAAAGGATTGGTTTTCTATTTATATCAATACTATTACGCTAGAGTTTGATCCCCATAGCAATTATTTTGCTCCAGATGACAAGGAAAGATTTGATCAGAATATTTCTGGGAAATTTGAGGGTATTGGTGCCCGTTTGCAGAAAAAAGACCAAGAGGTAAAGATCGTGGAGGTCATCGTCGGAGGGCCAGTCTGGAAAGCCAAAGCACTAGAGGTGGGTGATGTCATTCTCAAAGTGGCACAAAAAGATGAGGACCCTTTAGAAATAGGACCTATGCGATTGAATGATGCGGTAAAACTTATCAAAGGTCCTAAGGGTACGCAAGTTTTTTTGACTGTTAAAAGAGTAAGTGGCGTTGTAGAAGAAGTGATCATCAATAGAGATGTTGTGGAGTTGGAAGAGTCTTACGCAAAATCTTCGATTATCAAAAAAAATGGAAAAAGTTACGGTTTCATCGAGTTGCCTAAGTTTTACATTGACTTTAAAGATCAAAACAGTAGGAATGCTGCTAGCGATATTAAGAAGGAATTGGAAATACTCAAAAAGAAAAATGTCAGTGGTGTCATTATGGATTTGAGAAATAACGGTGGTGGTTCTTTGAAAACGGTAGTAGATATAACGGGTTTCTTTATTGATGAAGGTCCCGTCGTCCAAGTAAAAAGTACGGGTGGTAAAAAGGATATTTTGTATGATGAAGATCCTTCTGTTGTTTGGGATGGTTCTTTGGTTATTATGGTCAATAAATTTTCGGCTTCAGCCTCTGAAATTTTAGCGGCTGCACTTCAAGATTATAAAAGAGCGATTATTTTAGGGAGTAAGCAAACTTTTGGTAAGGGGACAGTTCAAAATGTGATTGATTTGAACCGCATTATTTCTGGAGGAACCCATGGAGATTTGGGAGCTGTCAAGCTTACCACGGATAAGTTTTACCGAATCAATGGCGGTTCAACTCAGTTGGAGGGAGTAAAAAGTGATATCATTGTCAAAAACCAATATTCTTATATTGAAATGGGCGAAAAAGACCAAGACAATCCCTTGGCTTGGGACAGTATTGAACCCGCTTCCTATAGACAGTGGAGTAATCAAATCAATTATGATTATGCCATAAGTCAGAGTGCCAAAAGATTGAAAGACAATCCCTACATACAACTTCTAGAAAAACAAGCCAGAGGGATAGAGAATCAGCAGGACGATTTTACCTATACACTCAATTATCAGGATTATCTCAATGAACAAGAAGCCAACAGAAAGATATCTGAAAAGTTCATTGAGCTCAAAGATTACAAATCCGAATTGACTTTTGAATGGACTCCAGAAGCAGGAGTTGACCAAGACGAGGTCGTGAAAGAGAGAAAAAGAAGGTGGATTGAGTCCCTTCAACAGGATTTTTATATCGATGAAGCCGTCAGTATTTTAGAAGATTTGAACATCAATCTGGACAATTCCGTGGCTCAGGTTAAGAAATAATTTTGTTGATTTGAGGGGAGGTATTGTTTATAAAAAATTTCTTAAAGACCTCTGGGCATTTTTTAGTATCACCTACATTTTCATTTTAGTTTTGGTTGCTGTTTTTGCCTATCAAATTGCTCCTGATAGTACATCGAATGCCAATCAAATGCATTTGTCGATTCATTCCAAACCTCCAGGATTTAAAACAGATATGTTGATACTTCCTATTGGAAACCAATCTTCTCAGAAAGGATTTTTTTTTAAAGGAGAGGTGAACAATAGAACTGAGATTCCGATTCAAGATTATAAATTAGCGTCAGCTGGAGTTTCCGTTCAACCCTATGGTTCGCCGGAAGATTATTATGAGTTTATTGAAGAATCTAAATTACATTCCCCTCTTTCTAAATCTAGTTTTCAAAGTCACCACTTGGAAGAAAAAACATTTATACTGGGAACGGATAAATATGGAAGAGATCTTTTGAGTAGACTGATAGTCGGTTCTAGAATTTCACTTTCCATTGGCTTTATTGCAGTATTTATCTCCCTATTTATCGGAGTGACTTTGGGTTCTTTGGCTGGTTTTTTTGGTGGTTATCTGGATAAGGTAATCGTTTGGTTGATCAATGTATTTTGGTCGATCCCCACATTGTTGATGGTCATCGCAATTACGTTGGCCTTGGGCCGTGGATTTTGGCAAGTCTTTATCGCTGTTGGATTGACCATGTGGGTTGAGGTAGCTCGGGTGGTAAGAGGTCAGTTTCTAACCCTTAAGGAGAAAACTTTTATTCAGGCGGCGCATACCCTAGGCTATGGTCAAGCTCGAATCATCTGGAATCATTTACTTCCATTGCTTGTTCCCCCGTTGATCGTTATTTCTGCTGCGAACTTTGCCAGCGCTATATTGATTGAGAGTGGATTGAGTTTTTTGGGTATTGGCGCTCAACCCCCTGTCCCCAGTTGGGGTGGAATGGTAAAAGATCATTTTAGGTATCTGTTATTGGGTAAACCTTATTTGACCTTGTTGCCAGGTTTGGCTATTATGAGTTTGGTATTGGCCTTCATGACTCTTGGTAATAGCCTTCGAGATATATTGGATGTAAAACATTGACCTTACCAATCGTTGAGTCTGTTGGCATCAAAGTTTAAATGGATGAAAATCATCGTACTGAAAGCCAAAATACTGGACCCCCCGTAGCTGACAAACGGAAGAGGAATCCCTATCGTAGGGACCATACCTAAAGACATGCCTATGTTAATTAAAAAATGGGTAAAGATTAGTCCAGCTACTCCATAAGAGTATATTCTCCGGAACTTATTGGTTTGCTTTTCGGCCTGATAGATGATTCTAAAAATCAACAGGCAAAAGAGTAAAATAACGAAAAAACTTCCCCTGAAACCCCATTCCTCTCCTATGGTACTGAAGATATAATCGGTATGTTGTTCTGGGACAAAATCTCCTTTGGTTTGCGTTCCCTCCAAAAACCCTTTTCCTTTTAATCCTCCCGAGCCTATAGCAATTTTGGATTGGTTGATGTTGTATCCTACACCTTGAGTATCTACTTCTTTTCCCATCACAATATTGATTCTGTCTCTGTGACGTTGTTCAAATACATTGTTGAAAATATAATCTACAGAAAATGAAAATCCAATAGAGAGGATCAGTGACAGAATAAAAGGCCAATTTTTTATTTTAGGATTTAGATTTTTGAGTATAAAATAGAGTAAAAATATCACCAGACTGATGATTCCAATGACAATACCAATGGGAAAACTAAGTGTAACAAAAAACAAAGCCAGTATTGAAAAGAAAATTATCATATAGACATAGTTGAGTCCCTCTCTGAACAAGGGGTAAAAGAAAGACCCAAAGACCAAGGCTGAGCCAGGATCTGGTTGTAAAACAATCAATATAAAGGGGAGGAACAGATAGCCACCAATTTTGAACAAAGTTGGAATTGTACTCAAGTCTGACTGAAATTTACTCAAAAGACTTGCGATCATCAATGCAGTAGTTAGTTTGGCCAACTCGGAGGGTTGAAGGCTTAGTCCTGCGATGTTATACCATGAGGTTGCACCCGAAACGGTCTTCCCAAAAAGAAAGAGACCTGCCAGCAAGAGCATACTTATTAAATACCCTAGGGTTGCAAACTGCTCAAAAAACTTGCTATTTATAAAAAGAATAATTAGTCCTACAAAGAGACTGAAGATCAGAAAAAAAATTTGCTTTCCTACAGGTTGAGAGATGTCAAAAATACCATTCAATGTCTCGTTGAAAGTTGCAGAATAAACATTGACAATACCAAAAGAAACCAAAAGGAAGTACACCAGTATCAACCACCAGTCCAAACGGTAAAGAATGTTATTATTCATTGATTACGAAAGGTTTGCCCAAATAGGGTTTTTCATATTCAGCCAATAGACTTCCATTCAACATTCGATCTTCTAACCATTTTCTTTTGACACTGCCGTTGAGGTATTTTTCAACCATTAGGCTTGCAATGGGAGCGGCCCAACGTGCTCCCCAATAGCCGTTTTCTACATAAACAGCCAATGCTATTTTAGGATCATCTTTTGGCGCAAAAGCAATGAAGATAGAATGATCGGTCATTTGGGTTTTTACACCGTCAATTTTCATAAAATTTTCAACTGTTCCTGTTTTTCCACACACTTCAACCCCCCTTATTTTAGCTACTCTAGCGGTCCCACGTTCAACTACTTGAAACATGCCCTCGATAACTTTTTCAAAATGTATTGAATCAATGGAAGTGGTTTTTTTTTCATACACTTTATCCAAAACACCATTGCTTACTGATTTTAGAAAATGGGGTTGAATATAATATCCTCTATTGGCAATGGCAGCAGTGAAGTTGGCCATTTGGATGGGGGTAGTCAGTAACTCTCCTTGACCAATAGCATTGGAAACCACTGTAGCTGATTTCCAACCTCCTTTTTTGTACCAATAATTATAGTAGTCGGCATCGGGTATAAAGCCTTTTTTACCAACGGGTAAATCGTACCCCAAATAATTTCCTAAACCAAAACTTTTGAGATGGGAATTCCAAATGTTCATTCCTTCCCCTACATTTTCTCCTGCTCGGTCAATGATTCTTCTGTAAGTATTTGCAAAATAGGTGTTACAAGATCGATAAATTCCAGAGAGAAGGTTGTTTTTGGTACCAGGTCTGCAATGACATTCCATGAACATTCCGCGGGCGTAGTAGTGTCCTTTTTGGCACAAATAAGCGGTTTTGTCATCTATAACTCCTTCCTGTAAGGCAACTAGTGCGTTGATGGTTTTAAAAGGTGATCCGGGGGCATATTGCGCCTGAAGCCCTCTGTCAAACAAAGGTTTTGCTAGGGTATCTAAAGCTAGTTTTCGATAATTTTTAGATCGCTTTCTGCCGACCAAAATGCTAGGGTCATAGCTAGGAGCAGAGACCAACGATAGGACTTCTCCAGTTCGTGGTTCAATGGCTACAATTCCCCCCCTTTTGTTTTTTAGTAACTCCTCACCGTATCGCTGAAGTTCACTGTCGATGGTCAAAATTAGATTTTGAGCCCCTTCCTTTGGGACATCATATTTTCCTTCTTCATAAGATCCTATAATACGATTGAATCGATCTTTTTGAAAGAATTTTTTACCTTTTCTTCCCCTTAAAAAACTTTCGTAATATTCTTCTATCCCTTGTCTACCAATCAATTCTCCCAATCGATAATAGTTGTCTCTTTTCATATCGTTTTTATTGACTTCACTCACATAGCCTAATAAGTTGGATGCAATAGGAACAGGATAGTTTCTAACAGAATTTTTTTGCAGGAAAAACCCTTGATACTTCCAGATTTTCTCCTGAATTACAGCATTATGTTCTTTAGAAATCTTTCCTACAATGATAGACGGTAATTTTACTGAAAAGGTTTTTGCGGTTTTGATTTGTTTCTTTAATTCGGTTTTTGGAACACCGAGTATTTTAGAAAGCTCAAGGGTGTCAAAAAGAGTGATGTTTTCTGGAATGGCCATTAAATCATAAACGGGTTGATTGGAAACCAACAGTTTTTGATTTCGGTCATATATATAGCCACGTTCAGGATAAATTGAGTTTTCAATTACGGCATTGCCATCTGAGAGAAGTTTATAGGAAGAGTTTAACAATTGTAAACTTATCAGTCGACCAACAAAAACTATAGCAGTCAAAAGTGTAACAAACGGTAAGAAGAAACGCCGAATCATTTTTTTTCTTTAAATAAACCCAGAGAAATATAAATCAATATAAAGGTAAAAAAAGAAGTAAATAAAGTGTTTTTAATAATCGTAATGATGTTGTCAAAACTGAAGTAGATGACACTGAATAGGACTAAATGGTGAACGAAAATAACCAGTGTTAGATATAACAACCTTTGGGAGGGTAGACTTCCTTGGATCATCCCCAGTGGAATTTCATAATTCACCCCAAATGAGAATTTGACGATGTAGGGTCTTAAAAATGCAATAGTCAGTGAAGCAATGGTGTGTCCACCAGATCCCTGGGTCAATAAATCTAGGAGAAGTCCTAATAGAAAACTCAAAACGATTAAAAGGGTTGAATTGCTGTTCAGGGGAAAAACGACAATGAATAGTAAATACAGATTGGGATTAATGAACCCAAATAAATTAATGTTGTTCAATAAAAAAGCCTGTAAAAACAACAGAAAAATAAATTGAAAAATCGAAATTATATTATCGCTATTCATATATCAGTTGTTTGAGTTGATCTATTTTTTTATTCTTTACAACATAAACAAACTCTTTCTGTGTGAGATTACTGAATAATTCGATTTCAATATCGTAGTAACCTTCAAGTTTGGGTTTTTCAAAATTTAGGATGGTTCCGATGGGAATGCCGTAAGGGAAATAATCAGACATGCCCCCCGTCACAATGGTATCTCCTACAGCTACTGGATTCAATGTAGAAACATCATCCAATTTCATTATTCTGGGATGACTGCCTTCCCAGAACAAAGACCCATAGGCTCCATTCTTTTTAAAACCCGCATTGATTTTTAGGTCCCTGTGTAGTATGGAAAGTACACTTGAGAAATTGGAGGTAACTTGATTGATAACCCCTATAACCCCATCGCTTGAAATTACACCCATTTCTATTTCCATACCATCTCGATAACCTTTATCAATGATAAGGTAGTTTCTGGCGTTACTATAGCTATTTTTTATGATTCTTGCTGTTGACACCTCAAAACCAAAAGAATCTAATGTTTTGTTTTTTTGGGATTGTTCGCCGAATTGAATCAATTCAAAAGTCTTTAGTTTTTCGTTTTCGGCCAGCAGCTTTTCATTTTGTTCGGCGAGATCTATATAATTTGCGAAATTTTCCCCTATAAGGTTAAAATTACTTGAAAGTACTAGAGAGGCATTGCTGAAAATGGACTGGTGGTAAAAACTACGTTGATTTAAAAAAATAAGGGAGAGGATCAACAACCCCAAATAGATGAGAGTATTTTTGTACTTAAGTATGGCATTGATGAGCTGCCGCATAATAAGTC
>JABGSU010000199.1 GCA_018647605.1 Flavobacteriaceae bacterium
CCCCGCCAATTCCCATCCATCACCATGGCCTATTCAGGTGTTTTGGAATGGGACACACCACCCCCTTCCCAAGGCGCTAACATATCCTTTATCCCCTATCTTTCTAGCGACATCGACAGTCCTCAAAAAGGCATAAGTCACCATCAAGTCAACGCCGGTGGAGATGTAAAGCTTAATTTGACCTCTTCCCTGAATTTGGACATTACCCTCAACCCTGATTTTTCTCAGGCAGAAGTTGACCAACAGGTGACCAACTTGGATCGTTTTGAACTCTTCTTTCCAGAGAGAAGACAGTTTTTTTTGGAAAACGCCGATCTGTTCGCCAACTTTGGATATGACAACATCCGACCTTTTTTCTCCCGAAGAATTGGACTCAATAACTCCATTGATGCGGGCATACGACTGAGTGGAAATATTGATGAAAAATGGAGGGTTGGACTTTTAAATATACAAACAAGGGAAGAGGCAAAGAAAGGTTTTGCCGCAGAAAATTTTGGCGTATTTAGTTTACAACGCAAAGTATTGGACCGTTCCTCCATCGGTATGGTTTTTGTCAATAAGGAAACCCTGAGCGATCTCGATAATTCATCAAATGCGGCTTACAACCGTAATTTAGGATTGGAGTTTAACTACTTTTCTGCCGATAATTTGTGGAATGGAAAAATGATGTATTTGAAATCATTCAGCCCAGGAGTTAAAAAAGAAGATGCCATCTTTGCTTCCAACCTCATCTACAGTAACAATAATTTTCGGGGAAGCCTGCAAGGAGAATACATCGGAAAAAACTACAATGCCGAAGTCGGCTATGTCCCCAGAACTGAATATTTTAAATTTAACACTCAGTTCAGATATCTATTCTTTCCCAATCCGGAATCCAAGGTTTTATCCCACGGCACCTACATTAGAAGTACCCAATATTTCAATTTTGATGGAAAGGGTATTGATAGCGAAACCGAGCTGGGCTATGAATTCAATTTTAAAAACAGGAGTGAGATGATTCTCTCATTTGAAAATCAATTCATCATACTTCAAAACCCTTTTGATCCCATCCGAACTGGAATTCAAAGCCTAGAAGCCCTCACAGAACACCGATGGAATAAAATGAGCTTGGAATACAATTCAAAGCCGCAAAGCCTTTTTACCTATGCCTTTAAATCCTCCTATGGAGGCTATTTCCAAAAAGGAAAAAGATGGCAGTTTTTTAGTGAAATGGGGTACCGCTTCCAACCCTATGTAGAGCTCAACTCACTGGTCAGCTACAACCACATCACGCTAGAAGAGCCTTGGGGAAACAATGGTTTTTGGTTACTGGGTGTCAAATCAAATATCACCTTTACCAGAAATATTTTCTTTTCCAACCTCTACCAATACAATGAACAACAAAAACTTTGGAACTTCAACTCCCGTTTCCAATGGCGATTCAAACCCGCATCCGATATTTACTTAGTATTTAATAGCAGCGACACCCAGATGATGGAACCCAACCAGAATTGGAACCTCACCTTAAAAATCAATTATTGGATCAATCTTTAGAGGCTTTCAAAAGGCATAAGCCTTAGAGGGTGTTTTATTTTCCTTGAATTTTTTTAGACCCGATTGCAACCAAGATTCGTAAGTATCTGTATCGGTGTATTGCACTGGACTATTGAGCAGTGTTCCATCGGCCGACATTAATACATAATAGGGTTGAGAAGCCGAAGCAAAATTAATACGCTGAAAGGTAGCCCATTTTTCTCCTACGGTTTTGATCGTCTTAATTCTACCATTGGGGTAATGAAAATCAAATTGTGAGCCGGTCGGGAGTTCTTTTCGATCATCTACATACAATGATATGATCACAAAATTCTCATTCAACAAACGAAATACCTCAGCTTGCGACCAAACATTCTCTTCCATTTTCCTACAATTCACACAAGCCCAGCCAGTAAAATCCAATAAGATCGGTTTGTCATTTGCCTCCGCATAAGTTCTTCCCATTTCAAAATCCTTAAAGCAATTCAGTCCCAAAGGACATTCGGAATCCGTTGGGAAAATGCTGTAAAAAACGGGCGGTGGAAATCCGCTCAAAAGGGTAAGCTGGCCCACTTGATTCTTTACCAATCCAGGAAGTAAATAAAAAATAAAAAGCAAGACAAAAAAAGTGAAAAAACGTTGAAACTTTGAAATTTTAGCTCCCTTTACATCATGGGGAAACCGTAACCAACCCATCAAATAGACAAATAGTAAAACGGCAATCACCAACCATAGTCCAACAAAAATCTCTCGTTTTAGAATCCCCCAATGACCTACCAAGTCAGCGTTGGACAAAAACTTTAGGGCCAACGCCAATTCCAAAAAACCCAATGTTACTTTGACTTTGGTCATCCATCCCCCAGATTTAGGTATGGATTTGAGGGCATTGGGAAACAAGGCCAATAGTCCAAAGGGTAACGCTAAGGCAAAACCAAAGCCTGCCATCCCAACGGTCAATTGAGTTGCACCTCCTTCTGCCGAAAGCGAACTGGCCAAAAGTGATCCTAAAATAGGTCCAGTACAAGAAAACGAAACAATGGCAAGGGTCAAGGCCATAAAGAAAACCCCCATCACGCCACTAGTGTTAGCCACACTATCCGAACGATTGCCCCAACTACTGGGTAGGGTCAACTCGTAATATCCAAAAAAAGAAAAAGCAAAAAACACAAAGACCGCGAAGAAAACCAGATTCATGACTATGTTGGTCGAGAGTGTATTCAAAATTTGAGGATCGAGCGCGTCCAAAAAGTGAAAAGGCAAACTCAACAATACATAAATCAAAAGAATAAAAAAACCATAGAGTAGCGCCCTAACCACTCCCTTACGTTGATTTTCACTTTGCTTCAGAAAAAAGGAAACGGTAAGCGGAATCATGGGAAAAACACAAGGTGTCAACAAAGCAATTAAACCTCCGATAAAACCGAGTAAAAACAGATTAATCAGCGGGTTATCACTTTTTTGGGCTTGATGATTTTCCAATAAATCCTTGTTTTTTAATGGCAATTGTAAGGCCGCTGATTTTTTTAAACTCTCAGCGTCAATAAACTTTTCTTCTTCCGTCCCAATCAAAGATTCATCCAAAACAAAACGAAAAGATTCATTTCTAAAAATACAAAGCTGGTCATCACAGGCTTGGTAATTGATCTCACCCCTGATTGTTCCCAGATCGGGTTCCAACAATCGAATCCTTTTACTAAAGATGGCTTCTGTATCAAACCAAGACAATTCCATTTCAAAAATGGGGTCAAAGGCCTTGATGGTCTCACTTTCCTCTGTTTTCCCTATCAATTCAAAAGCCGTCCCTAAGCCTTCGAAAACAAACTCAGTGGGCAAGGGTCCATTTTCGGGAAGGTTTTGGGAATACAAATGCCATTTGTCTTGAATAGACGCGCTAAACTGAAGGAGGTATTCCGTATCAGATATTTTTTGGTGATCCGTTGTCCATACCACAGGCTCTTGCGAATACAATTCTACTGTCCAAAAAAGTAGTAGTAAAAATCCTTTTTTAATCATCATATCGAATGAACCATTTTTTTTCAGTCCCTGCGTGGGCCAAAAATCGTTGATCGGCTCGTTTACCAATCACCCAAACAATATCCTCGCCCGAGCAAAGCAACCATTGAGATTCCTTTTCCACAAGGGAAAATTTTTCGTCTTTAAAGTATTTACTCAACTTTTTCCTCCCCTTCATTCCATTAGGATAAAAATAATCACTTTGTTTCCATTTTCTGAGTGTCAAGGGAAACTTTAACGTCGATTTGTCTAAACACAGACTTTTTGAATCTTCATTTTGTCTAATTTTTTGGACACTAAAACTGAGTTTTAAGGGAGTTTCGATAGAAGACAATACTGGATCGATGGAATATGATTCCGTCTCGGGAGACTTTACAATCACTGTCAACAAAAAACATTCCCGGTCTTTGATCAACCGGTGGGTGGGGGAAAACAATTGTTTTCCACTTTGTGATTGCATTAGCTGTTTGAGGTCGTTTAAGTTTTTAAAACCATAGGGTCCAAATAAAGCATGTAGATAATAATCCAATGAAGTTAAATTTTCTAGCGCATCAACTGATATTTTAAAGTTTCCATTTTCAGGAACAAAATGAGTGGTTTTAAAATCCTCCACCAGTTTTTCCAACAAAACTTGCGCTTGACTCAAATATTGCAGTGTTTCTTGGAACTGTACATCAAAATGCTCCTCCTTTTGTTTCCATAAAGGAATCACTTCATGACGGAGTGCATTTCGCAAATAATCCGTTTTGGCATTGGATCCATCCTCACGCCATTGAATTTTATTTTCATCTGCATACTGCAAAATTTCTTTACGGGTAAATGACAACAGGGGACGACAAATTTTCCCTCTTTGTTCAGGAATACCCAACAAACCTTTTAAACCAGTTCCCCTCATAGTATTGATCATAAAGGTTTCCAAAGCGTCATCGGCATGATGAGCAACTAAAATCTGATCATAACCCAATTCAGCAGACAGACGATCGAACCATTTGTATCGCAAATCACGAGCCGCCATCTGAATAGATACTTTTGCCCTATCAGCTTCGGCTTGAGTGTCAAAGTTTTTGATGTGAATTTCCAATCCTTTTTCTACTGCCAAGGTTTGGATCCATTGTGCATCCGCATCACTTTCATTCGGTCTTAATTGGAAATTACAATGCGCCAATACAGGACGAATTCCTGCTTTTAAGCATATATCGAGCAACACGCAACTGTCCAATCCTCCACTCAAGGCCAGTAAAAATTTTTGATCTTTTAGAGTAGAAAAATTTTTCGATAAATACTTCTTGAACTTTTGCAGCATTTGCAAAATTAAGGATTTTGTTTGAGCACCTTCTTATCAAAAAGACAACATCAATTTTTTAAACATTAAAATAATCTTTTTTGATTTAATAAATTTTGTACATATTTTGTAAATAGTAATAAATGAAACCATGACAATCGCACCCTTTCAGAATTCAGAAAGTATTTGAAAAAATACTTGGATGACGTAATTGACAATTTCGAACCTTTAATCATCAATGGAGGTAAGAATACAGGAGTAGTTGTTATCTCATTAGAAGAGTACAACTCGCTTAATGCTTCGCAACACGAATTGTCCTCCCAAAAGAATGAAATTAGACTCGATACTGCCATCGAAAAACGAAAGCAAGGGAATACCCTCTCCAAAACCTTCATTAAAGATTGAACCCTATTAATCGGTAAATTAAAAACATTTGAAGCACTCCAACTCTATCGATCATTAATGTAGCAACATACCAAAGATCAATGACTAACCAATAAAATCTACATTTGTAGAAGAATCTTGGGAAGACTATTTGTATTGGCAAAAAAACAACAAGCCTTTGGTTAAAAAGATCAATTCCCTGATCAAAGACATTTCAAGAAATCCATTTACTGGACTGGGTAAACCCGAACCTTTAATGCATAAATACAAAGGATTATGGTCACGAAGATATGATACAGAACACCGATTGATTTATGCGATTAAAGAAAATGAAATATTCATTGTAAAGTGCAGGTTTCATTACGATTAGTATTTCGCTCATCATAAAACCTTCAAATTCATGAATATTATTTTTGATTTTGCCAAAAAAAATAAAATTCGGATATTTGCACTTCAAATGAAAGATGCAACGACATACAACATGGGAACGACTAATGTTTTTAGTCCAGTTCCGTTTCGTCCACGCCGCCCCTTGCGGGTACATTTCTATGTATGAGACTTCGGTGCGTCCAGTCTTCTTTTCCAAAACATTTAACCTATTTTTTCAATCTAATAACACTTGTCAATAATGGAATTGATTATTGCCAATTCTAAACATATCATTTACGCCCAAGAGATCAGCACTTGTATTGGGGAATCGGCCAAAATGCGTGGTACGGGCATCGCCAGAAGAAGTCCAGAATACATCAGTAAAAAGATGGAATCTGGCAATGCCGTCATTGCTTTAGAAGATAACAAATTCGCAGGATTTTGTTACATCGAAGTCTGGGGTCATGGCAAATATGTAGCCCATTCTGGCTTGATTGTCTCCCCCGACCAACGTGGAAAAGGACTGGCCAAACAAATCAAACAAAGAGTGTTTGAACTGTCCAAAGAAAAATTTCCAAAGGCCAAAATATTCGGTATCACTACTGGAAAAGCGGTCATGCGAATCAATTTTGAATTGGGATACCAACCCGTTGCTTTTTCAGAACTTACCGACGATCCCGAATTTTGGAGAGGCTGTCAAACCTGTAAGAATTATGATGTATTAACCCGAACCGAAAGAAGTATGTGTCTTTGTACAGGAATGTTGTACAAACCTAAAGAATCATAAATATAGTAAGCATTAAAATGAAAAATAAAAAATTAGTATTGGCCTACAGTGGAGGTTTAGACACCTCCTACTGCTTAATGAAGCTCTCCAAAGAAGGTTATGAGGTTCACGCCATCAGTGTCAATACCGGAGGATTTGATGCCTCGGAAGTGGAGGAAATGAAAACCAAAGCATTGCAGATGGGCGCCCACACCTACAAATCCATCAATGCATTGGATTCTTTTTACGAAAAGGTGGTCAAGTATTTGGTGTTTGGTAACGTTTTAAAAAACAACACCTATCCCCTATCCGTCAGTGCAGAAAGAATTGTGCAAGCCATGGAAATCGTTACCTATGCCAACGAGATCAATGCAGATGCCATTGCACATGGAAGTACAGGTGCAGGCAATGACCAAGTAAGGTTTGACTTGATCTTTGAGGTCATGGCTCCCAATATTGAAATCATTACACCCATCAGGGATCAACAACTTTCTAGGGAGGCTGAAATCGAATACCTCAAGGAAAACGGTGTCGCGCTCTCTTGGGAAAAAGCCCAATACTCTATCAATCAAGGTTTATGGGGAACCAGTGTGGGAGGAAAAGAGACCCTAACCTCTCACGACAGTCTACCCGAATCGGCCTATCCCTCCCAAGTAGAGAAACAAAGCAGTGAAAAAGTAAGTCTCCATTTCGAAAATGGTGAATTAAAAGCTATTGACGGTGTTAAGGATACCCCAGTCAATAACATCATCAAATTACAAGAGCACGCCAAAAAATTCGGAATTGGAAGAGATACCCACGTGGGAGATACCATTATTGGAATTAAAGGGAGGGTAGGTTTTGAGGCCGCGGCTCCCCTATTGATCATCAAAGCCCATCACCTACTCGAAAAACACACTTTGAGTAAATGGCAACAATTCCAGAAAGAACAAATGGGCAATTTTTATGGAATGTTACTCCATGAAGGACAATATCTAGATCCTGTCATGAGAGATTTGGAAGCCTTTTTGGCTAACAGTCAATCAACGGTCAGTGGAAAGGTATTCGTCACCCTCCATCCCTATCGATTTGAGCTCACGGGTATTGAATCCGAAAACGATCTGATGAACGCCGCTTTTGGTAGTTATGGCGAAGTCAACAAAGGTTGGTCTGCCGATGATGCCAAAGGCTTTATCAAATTACTGTCCAATCAAAA
>JABGSU010000200.1 GCA_018647605.1 Flavobacteriaceae bacterium
AAAACTCTTCTTTGTACAACCCCATACGCCGACCCGAAAGGGTCAAGGAGCGTCGGAATGTGGTTTTTCAACAGATGCTTAGGAATGAATTGCTTTCAGAACAAGAAACAGATTCCCTGTCTGCCCTGCCATTAGAAATCGACTATACACCAGAGTCTCACCGGGAAGGATTGGCGACCTATTTTCGTGCCTACCTTCAAGAGTTTATGAAAAAATGGATTCGAGAAAACCCTAAACCCGATGGCAGCTCTTATAATATTTACCGCGATGGTCTTAAAATTTATACCACTATTGACTCCCGACTTCAGGCCCTTGGCGAAAATGCCGTAACGGAACATATGAAAAATTTACAACGGGAGTTTTTCCTTCAAAATACCAAAAAATTGAACCCTACGGCACCTTTTTTAGATTTGCGAGAGGGTGAGATCGATACTCTTTTGACCCGAACAGCCTACCGTAGCGAACGCTGGAGAAAAGGGAAAATTGCAGGAATGGATGAAGAAGCCCTTTTGGAAAGCTTTTCCAAGCCGGTTCCCATGCAGGTATTCAGTTGGAAAGGTGAAATCGATACCATCATGAGTCCCATGGACTCCATTCGGTACTACAAGCATTTCCTTAGGGCGGCGATGATGTCTATGGAACCCCAAACGGGTCATGTCAAAGCTTGGGTGGGAGGTTTTAATTACAAGCACTTCCAATACGATCAGGTAAAGCAAGGCCGACGTCAGATCGGTTCTACCTTTAAACCCTTTCTATACGCCACTGCAATTGATCAGTTAAAACTATCGCCTTGCGATAAGTTGCCCGATGCTTTGTACTGTATCGATGCAATGAAACACGGCAATGTGGATCCTTGGTGTCCCAAAAATTCGGGAGACCGATACGGCCGAACCCGTACCTTAAAAAATGCTTTAGCTAATTCGGTTAATACTATCAGCGCCAGAATTATGGACAAGGTAGGCCCACGTCCAGTAATTGATTTGGTCAAAAAAACAGGGGTTACTTCCTTCCTTCCCAAAGTACCTTCGATTGCCTTGGGGACCCCCGACATCAGTCTTTTTGAATTGGTAGGCGCCTATGGCACCTTTGCCAATCAGGGGATTTATATTCTTCCCATTGTCATTACCCGAATTGAAGATAAAAACGGAATGGCACTGTTTGAAGTTGTACCCAAAACCAGAGATGTGATTAGTGAGGAAGCCGCCTATGTTACGGTCAATTTGATGCAAGGGGTCACGGAGCATGGGTCGGGAGCAAGATTACGCCATGCAGGCTTGGAAAAAACAAATTATGTCTATGAAAAGGTGGTAACGGGCTATCCCTATATTTTCGAAAACCCCATAGCGGGTAAAACAGGAACGACCCAAAATCAAAGTGACGGCTGGTTTATGGGAATGGTACCCAATTTGGTCACCGGCGTTTGGGTGGGGGGAGAAGACCGGTCCATACATTTTAAAGAAATTGCTTTTGGCCAGGGAGCTTCTATGGCCTTACCCATCTGGGGTCTTTATATGAAGTGGGCCTACGAAAATGAGGAACTGGCGATCTCACAAGAAGATTTTTTGGCGCCTGAGATGATAAGTATCCCCCTGGACTGTGAAGAGTATGAAAATGATGCCGATCCAACAGTACCCGCAAAACCAAAAGCGGATTTGGATCAGCTTGGCTTTTGACCTTTTTTCATTACACTCTTATCGCCCAGACTTCTCTTACTTATTTTAAAAACCTTTTGCTATAGAGGGTCAACACAAATATTACGGTGTTTGGTTATTGCCCGGACCACTTCTAAAGTAGCACCCTCGTTGATCAGCCGTCTTAATTCCCTTCTTTTATTTTTAACCATTTCTAATGTCTGGCAGTCAAATTATTTAAAATAAAAATGGGAATCCAAAAAGGGGATATTATTTCACTTTAATTTCAAAACGGTAATTCCCAGATTCTAATAGGGCTTCAAAATTGTCATCATTGTTTTTGGAGAAATCAATTCCATCTTTTTTTAAGATGGTTTTGCCTTTAAGGCATAGTTTTGCAGTGCTATTGGGCGGCACGGTGACCTCATAATAGACTTTATCTTTCTTTTTTTCCCAAGAGCTGTAAATCCATCCATGGGGTCCCTCAAAACGGGCTTGAAATTTTTCCAAATCATTTACAAAATTTGGCTGGAGTAAAATGTTTTTAAAGCCTGGGTTTTTTGGATCGGGTTTTATACCGCCCAAAGCTTTATAGAACCAAGCGCTGATTTCACCAAACATGATGTGATTTCTGGACATGGCGCCTTTACGCTCCTCGTCTACTTTCCAGTCCTCATAGAGTGTTGTGGCGCCATCTTTAATCCAAGCGCCCCATGAAGGGAAATCGTCTTGAGTGGCCAGTTCGTATGCCAGTTCTGCTTCTCCATTTTCACTTAAAGCATTGAGTATGGTTTTGCTACCCAAAAGACCCACATCTATGTGGCGGTTGTCGGTCATTACTTTTTTGACCAGATTTTGGGTTACTTTTTCACGGTGCTTTTCAGGTACGATCCCCCAGAACAAGGCAGTGCTTAATTCGGTTTGAAAACCACTGCCATAAAGTGATGTATTGGGGTCAAAATAACGGGTATTAATTTGCTGTTTAATGTTTGAGGCCAGTTTGGAATATTTAATGAAATCGTCTTCTTTTTTGAGAAGCTTTGCCGTTTTGGCAAGAATTGTAGCATCAACATAGTAGTATATGGAGGAGGTAAATTCCTTTGGAGTTTTCGATTTTACGGGTACCCAGTCTCCCAGTCCCCAATTGGTAATGTATTCAGGACTAATATCGGTAATATGGTTTACATACCTTTTGATATTTTGGTAACAGTCGGTCAAAAGTTTTAGGTCTCCATAGAAGAGGTAGATATTCCAAGGAATGATGGCTATGCTGCTGGTCCAATCGGGACCATTTCCCCATTCATAGCCCCAACCACTGGAGGGGATGATGGAGGGAAGAACCCCATTGGACTGTTGTTCATCCCGATGATCAGCCAACCACTTTTCATAGACCGTGATGCCGTCAAAATTGTATAATCCCATTTCAATGGCAATATGGGCATCTCCTGTCCATCCATTCTTTTCTCGTTGAGGACAATCGGTGGGGTAACCGAATAGGTTGGACAAATAGGCACCGTTGGTGGCCGACCATAGTTTGTCAATAAGTGGGTTTGAACTGCTGATGGAGCCTACAGGAGGTACATCGCTGTGCATAAATATTCCGGTAAGGCTTTCTTGGGTCAATTCAATCGGTTGGCTGCTGAGTACTTCTACATACTGAAACCCTTTGTAGTTAAATTTGGGAGCGAAGGTTTCGATTCCCTCTCCACTGAGGGTGTAAATGTCGGTTTGAAAGGGGTCAGAATCATCGGTAGGACGATAATGAACTATGATATTTGAAAGATCGATTTCTCCCTTGTCATCCAATAGCTCTGAGTGCGTTACCCTCAAAACTGTGCCAGGCTCTCCTTTTAATTTTATCCTTGAAATTCCAGCGATATTTCTACCAAGATCAAAAATATATTTTTGGGGACTGAGCTTTCGCATGCTTATGGGTTGAATTTCGAGGGTATGTTTTATGGGGTGAAGAACCTGTGAGACGATATTATTTGAAGGAGCTGAGGTAAGAATACTGTTTTTCCATTGGCTGTCGTCAAATCCAAAGGTATCCCACCCTTTTTGTTCCAATTGAGCATTGTAGTGTTCTCCGGTATAGATGCTGTTGAAGACTAAGGGCCCTGTCGATGATGTTTTCCAGTCCCTATTGGAGGAGATGGTTTCCTCGGAACCGTCTTCGTAGGTGATCTTCAAATCCAAACAAAAAGTCGGTCTCGCCCGCCACGGAGCTTTATGAAAATACCATACGGCTGTGGACTGGTGGTTGAACCAACCATTGCCCAGTAAAATGCCGATGGCATTGTTTTGTTGTAAAAAGTTGGTTACATCGTGGGTAACATAGAGGTTCCTTCGGTCAAAACGAGTGTAGGTAGGGTCGAGTTGGTGATTCCCTACTCTTTTGCCATTGAGATATAGTTCAAACAATCCAGCAGCGGCGATATAGGCTGTAGCTTTTTTGACTTTCTTCTTGAGTTTAAATTCTTTTCTAAAATAGGGACTTTCCTTCTGGTCTATTGCGCGACTGTCTGAAATCCAAGAGGCTTTCCAGTTGTGCATCCCCATCATTCCCATTTGAAAATGGGCCAGGTGGGATGTTTTAATTTTATTGTCGTTTTTGTCCCAAAGGGTTACCGACCAATAATATTTTTGAAAAGCTTGTAATTTTTTACCATCGTAGACAACCCTTTGATGGTCGGATTTAATCTTTTGGGTTTTCCAAAGTGACCCTTGACCTGAGGCCACTTTTGCGGAGTCTTTCCCCACAGTTATTTGGTAGGCATTTTGAACAGCCCCTCTCCGTTGATCTTTTATTTTCCATGTGAATCTCGGTTTTTTTGTGTCCAGCCCAATGGGGTTGGTGAGGTATTCGCTTTTTAAGTCATAAACTGTAACGGCACTGTTTTGTGCATTAATATGGAAGTAGAAACTCAAAAAAACGAGTGTGGCGAGAAGTTTGATTTTCATACGGAGGATTTTGTTATCATTTTTATGTCAATGACAGTACCATTAGATTATTGATCCTGCGCGTACCATTCAGCAAAAGCGGTATCAGTTTCTCTTAATTTTAATGAAAACAATTTGAGATGTTTAGGAAGCTTAACTTGAATCTTTACTGCAAAGTCTAAAATCATCATTTCACTGGTGGGTTGGTAGTTTACTCTATGGATTTTATGACCCCTGCTTTCCATTTCGTCAGCGATTTCTTTGTGGGGAGAACTGACGTTTAATACTGTAGAATGATCAAAAGGATGAACGATCTCCTGGTTGACGATGGTTTTAAGATCACCAAAGTCGATTACCATTCCATTTTTGACGTGTTTGGAATCGTTAATGGGCTGGCCAATTACCGTTACATCTAATTTATAACTGTGGCCATGGACGTTTTTACAAAGTCCGTCATATCCGTATAGAGCATGTCCAGTTTCAAATTTGAACTGTTTGGTGACTCGAACGTTTTTATCCATTGTTATAAAGATTTGATTTTTTTTTGACTAAAATCTGAAAGGGCCAATCGGCCTGTTATTTTGGCATTTTGGGGCAAAAGATTTTCCCAATCCTGCGTGTTTTTCCAGTGTAATTTTCTCAACTCATGACAGGCTTCGGGAGCATAAGCTGCAAAGGTTTTGGCTTTTTCGTTGAGTATTCGATCCAAGCTTTCGATATTGCTAACACATTCAGCATAGAGACCTTTGTCTAAGCCCCACTGTGCTGTTTTCCATTGGGCACTGTCTAAGGACAGTTGGGCAAAAGCGGTGGCGCCTATTTTTCGACTTACAGCAGGTTCGATTACATAGGGTCCTATCCCAATTGAAAGTTCGGATAGTTTGATCATGGACGCCTCGGTGGCAAAAGCATAATCACAAGCGGAAACCAAACCAACACCTCCACCCACAACTTTCCCATGTACCCTTGCCAACACAAATTTTGATAGGGAACGCAGGGTATTGAGTAAACGAGCAAAACCCATAAAAAAGGCAGTCCCTTCTTCTGGGGTTTTAACTTTTTTTAATTCACTTAATGAGGCACCTGCACAAAAGGCTTTTCCTTGACTTTCTAAAATAATGACTCGAATCTCGGGGTCTTTATCGGCGGCTTGAAAGGTTTGCACCAGTTGTTTCAAAAGGGCACTGGGCAAGCTATTGCCTTTGGGATGATAAAAATGTATCCTCCCGATGTTGTTGTTTTTTTCTAAGCGAACACTTCCTTCCATGTATTTTCAAAAGTAGCTAATCTATTTTGTTTTGGACCCTTCTGTCTATATTGAAATTTTTTCTTAGGAGAATTAAAA
Source organism: Flavobacteriaceae bacterium (assembly GCA_018647605.1). GTDB lineage: Bacteria > Bacteroidota > Bacteroidia > Flavobacteriales > Flavobacteriaceae > UBA8316. The sequence goes on from JABGSU010000200.1 coordinate 5,917, forward strand.
AAATGATTCTTAAATTTCAAAAGAATTATGCAGATGAAGTATACTTTTTTGCCACTGTTGATCTTTGTATTGCTTTGTTCGGATTTGTCATTTGCTCAGCAATATGTGAATCTGTCGGTGGACAATGATCTTTATTTTAAACAGGATTGGTATTATTCCAGTGGTATTTTTATTAGCACTGGGAAATTAAAGCAGGAAGAGGATCAGGAAACGGCTTTTCCAAAAAGATATGTGCATTGGACATTGGGTCAAGAAATTTATACCCCTTCGAGGCGCTACAGCCTCAACGTTGATTTGTATGACTATCCTTATGGCGGGTGGTTATTTTTGGAACGTTCTTTCGAAAAATATAAAAGCTTATTTTCGGCTTGGCGAGGATCGATACTACTGGGTATTACGGGCAAGGCTTCTCTGGCTCCCTATTTTCAAAATCTATATCACAGCATGGTTTTGGGACTTCCCGATGTAGTCTGGTTAGAGCAGATGCCACAAAGGTTTCACATCAACCTGAATGGATCGCATAGGAAGCGATTGCCCTTGGCCAATAAGGTGTCTTTGTTATACGAATTTTTTGGCAATTTGGGGACTCAACGCATTGCCGCAGGAGGTCGTTTGGGGGTATTGGTAGGAACTTCACAAGCCCTTTCGTTTCTTGGCAATCCTCTCGAAATGAAAACCAAAGGTTATGGAATTTATTTGGGAACACGACAGGAGTATCGTCACCATGATTATATGCTTTCGGGAAGCTTGTTTGACGATAAAGCGCCCTTTGTTTTAGAATCGATTCCTTACAAAAATAGTATAGAGATAGGCTTTGCTTATTATACCCAAAAATGGAGATTTCTTACCCTTTTTAATAGTGTCACAAAAGACAATGAACTTCAAATGAGCAAGAGGCATAAGTACCTCAACTTTTCCATTGGAAGATTTTTTTAAAAGACTTAAAAATTACTTTGGTTAGTATTGGAGACTTTAAGTTTTAAAAAAAAACAAGAGTATGGATTTACAACTGGTGGTTGATGATCACAGGGAAAGGGATTAAACTTATGATTAGCCATGGACTATTTCGGTTTCTTTTTGGGGTTTAGAACAAAAAAATGAACGCCCAAGATAAAGGCTTCAAAATTGTTTTTTTGATTGCTAAGGGGGTCTGTAGGTTTCCTAAAAAAACGGTATTGTAGAGAGACATCGAACCTTTTCCATACATTGTATTGTACGGCAAATAGCCAACCAAAAGCATTTTTGAATACGCCTTCTGGATAAAGCTTACTTTGGTTTCTCAGGTCAACGATTTCGGTGTTTTTGGCTTGGAGCAGATGGTTGTATAGCAAGCCTGTTTCAAAAAGTAGTTTTCGAGAAGGGAAGACTCTTAGTGTAAGGGGAATACTGAGGTAAGTCAATTGATCATAAGATCGATTATTTCGTAAATTGTATTGATAGCTTAGATTAAAATAGTCTGCTCCCGAATTGAGGGCAAAGGTTTTTGAAAATTTGTACTGGAGATAGACTCCAGCAGAATAACTGATTTTATAAAGGTTTTGATCTCCTCTTGTATTCCCATAAACCATACGGGTGTGGAGATCGACATTCCATTTGCGGTAAAAGCCATCGAGATCAGCGCCTCTGTTGTACTGAAGGAGTAAATTGGCATCGCCTTGGGCAAAACCTACTGAAAATATGGGAAGTGAAATCCAAATCCAAATGGTCCTAAATCCAGACATTAAAATAAAGATATATATTTAAATACGATTGTTGGACATAGTGTTTTTAAATTTAAAGCTTTGTTGTATTTTTGACCTCATCGCAGAAGTACAACGTTTGTTCGATTTAGGTTTAAAGCTTTAAAATATAATTCGGGGATGTAGCTCAGCTGGCTAGAGCGTTTGACTGGCAGTCAAGAGGTCGTGGGTTCGAGTCCCATCTTCTCCACTAAAATTGAATGAGGGTTTCCTTTGGGAGACCCTTTTTTTGTTGCTATTAGCCAGCTGTTTCCTCAGTTGAAAAACAAATTCCTTAAAGAGCAATTCATACATTAATATACGGAATTTTAGCCACTTTTTGGCACGTTTTTGGCACGTTTTTCAACTTCGTCAACGCAGATTACTAAAG
>JABGSU010000201.1 GCA_018647605.1 Flavobacteriaceae bacterium
ATAAAATAAGCTTCCAGCCATTCGATCATTTCTAAATCCAGATGGTTGGTAGGTTCGTCTAGGATAAGTAAATCAGGCTTTTCCAGCAGGGCACTACAGAGTGACAATCGCTTTTTTTGTCCGCCAGACAATAATGCCGCTTTTAGTGTCAAGTCGTCCAACTTAAGCTTGCTTAAAAGCTGTTTGTATTCGGTTTCAAAATCCCATGCCCCATGCTGTTCCATTGCTTCAAAGGCCTCTTGGTACTTTTCCTCATCCTCTGGGTTCAACAATGCTTTTTCGTAGGCAGCGATTACCTTCAAAGTACGGTTGCCCGAAGCCAGGATGATCTCCTCTACGGTTTTTTGGGGATCTAAAATGGGCTCTTGATGAAGGAAGGACACTTGGGTACCCTTACGGAAAATGACCAATCCTGCATCAGGGGTTTCCTGTTGGGCGATGATCTTTAAGATGGTAGTTTTTCCACTTCCGTTTTTAGCGATCAGTGCTATTTTTTGCCCTTTGCTAATTCCAAAAGAGAGGGGCTCAAAAATAACACGCTCCCCATAGGCCTTTGAAATACCCTCTACCGAAAGTAGATTCATCTGTTTTAATTTTTCCCAAAATTACGGATTCAATTTCAACTGAAGAGGGTAGCAGTGCGCTCTTCTTTTTTGATTCTGCCAAAGTCTTCATAGGTCAGGGCAACGATGTTTTGGTTTAGATCCGCGTTGTAGGCATTGTAATCAAATGTCGCTACTTGTCTTTTTTTACAAACTGTACAAACATAGCGTTGCTTTCCACTTCTTTCTTTTCCAGCTTTTACGCATCTGGCTTGGCAATGGCGGCATTTGAGTTGAACGGTATCCGAATCTGAAACTTGAGGGTTGTTTTTTGACAATTTTAGAGCCATAACAGGTTGGTATTTTTGTCTTGGGGTAAAAGAGGACGTAAAAATAAAATCTTAAAAAGGGTTAAAAACCCTATGTTTTCAATTACTATAAAATTATTAAAATAAAAATATCCGTGTTTGGAGCATTACCCCCTGACTATTTCTATTCAACTTTCTTGAATTGACTTATCCCTGATCTTCCTAATGAAAGATATCGGATTGCTAAATAGCTTTGATTAATTGATGTTATTTCATAGCAATATATATCATTTGAATCATCAGTATCGAAATACCATATTGTTTTAGAATGGATTTGATTATTATTGTCGTTACAGTCTGTGGTTGACCTTTTGATATAGCCATCATCAGGTTCACAATCAAAAAATTTAGTGTCATTCAGATTAGCCTCACCATCTCCGTCACTGTCGTAATACTATACCGAGCCAGGGTGAATTTCTGGATCAGTATCGTCGCAACCCGTTCCATAAGTTGAAATTGCAAAATCAACTGCATAATGATTAGGATCTATATCCAAACATCCATATGCTAGTTTGCCATCTTCATGAATCGCAAAATTATTAGGCCCCTGTTTAAGAAATTCACCTTCCACTTTTATTTTAATATGATCTGAGTAAGAATCATCTCTGAAACCGTCTCTATCCATGTCTGGATAATAAAATAGTGGATCAGAGCAGCCTTGTTGGGACCAAGCAAGAGAACTGATCAAACAAAAGAAAAACAGAAAAAACCTTAAGTTGGGGTGCATTATCTACAATGATTATCCCCTATTTTATTGTATGAATGGCTGTTTTGCAAATAAGTTTAAGGAGGGATAAAAAAATTATTCACTAGAGCGAATTGATAATAATCACCTGTAAACCAATATATTATATAAAAATTGATCAAAAACATAATGGAGTAAAAAACCAGTCGGTATGCTCCTAAAATCGCTTGATTGGATGTAAGAAAAATCCTGTAAAAAATATATTTTTAGGGTATAAGCGCAATAGCTTGTTGTAATGTTTCTTTAAATTCTCCAGCTTTAACTTCCGTGCTTTCTGCTTTTTGAAACCAAGTCAATTGTCTTTTGGCATAGTGGCGGGTATTTTTTTGGATCTCGGCAATGGTTGCTAATGGTGTTAGCTTGCCCTCAAAGTGATCAAACCATTCTGAATAGCCAACAGTTTGAAGGGCAGGGAGTGCTCTAAAGGGGTAGAGGCTTTGGGCTTCCTTTTCTAAGCCCTCTTTTAGCATTTCTTCTACCCGAAAGTTGATGCGCTCATAGAGTTCCGCTCGGGGTCGGGTAAGGAGTAGGGTTTTGGTTTTAAAGAAACGCTCTTTGACCGATTGTCCTAAAAAGGAGGAATAGGGCTTTTGTGCGGTTTCACAGATTTCCAAGGCACGGATCAGTCGGCGGGGGTTTTTCAGATCCACTTTTTGGTAGTAGTCGGGATCTTTTTCTGCCAAGGCTTTTTGGAGGCCTTCCAAGCCTTCAGTTTGGTATAGCATACTAACTATATTTATAGATGTTTGATCCACCGTCGGAAAAACATCCAATCCCTCCATCAGTGCCTTGGCATAGAGGCCCGAACCGCCTACCATAATCAGGAGATCGTATTTCTGAAACAATTGTTGAAGTAGTGCTACTCCTTCTTTTTCAAAATCTCCTGCACCAAAGGCTTGATTGATGCTTTTGTTTTGGATAAAATGATGGGGAACTCCGTCCCGCTCCTCTTCTGAAGGGACAGCAGTACCGATGGACATTTCTTTGTAGCATTGTCGTGCGTCGCAGGAGATAATCTCGGTTTTAAAATGCTTTGCCAGTGCAACGCTAATGGCCGTTTTTCCTACTGCCGTCGGCCCAGCAACATAGACCAATCTTTTATTCGACATCGTTGAGAATTTCACCACATTGGTGGCAATATTTGGCCTCGTCTTTGTGTTGGGTGGACATACAATGTGGACAGGCTTGGGTATTGTGATCAATATTAAAGGCTTGAGAGGTAAACTCTGCGGAAACGATCCCTGTGGGTACAGCGATAATACCATACCCCAAGACCATGATGATGGAGGCGATAAACTGTCCCAAGGGACTGGCAGGGGCAATGTCACCATAGCCCACAGTGGTAAGGGTAACAATGCACCAATAAATACTACGAGGAATACTGCTAAAACCACTTTCGTCGTCTTCGACCATGTACATGATGGTACCAAAAATGATACATAAAACTACCACGCTAAACATAAAGACCAATATCTTGGTTTTACTGCGGGACAAAGCTTTGACCAGAGCGTTGGACTCGCCCACAAAATGGGTGAGTTTTAAGATTCTAAATACCCTAAGGAGCCGAAGGGCTCGAAGGGCCAGTAGGGATTGAGTCCCTACAAAAAATAGGGAAATGTATTTGGGAATGGTCGAAATGAAGTCGATGATGCCATAGGCGCTAAAAATATACTTACTGGGTTGTTTGATGGAAATGATGCGCAAAAAATACTCTATCGTAAAAATAATGGTGATGACCCATTCTGCCAGATCGAGTTGGTCATGGTATTTTTCGTTTATCCAATGAACACTTTCAAGGGCAACCAGCACCACACTGGAAAGGATAAAAACCAACAGTAATACATCGAAAATCTTACCAGCACGCGTGTCGGCTTCGTAAATGATTTCGTGGAGTCGGTGTTTGAATTTTTTGTAATTCAAGGGGTAGGGATTAATTGGAATTGACTACGGTGATGCCCAAAGGTATTAATTTTCTGTATTTATTTTTTTTGATGTGTGCCAGGATAAGGGCACGACAATCGGAATTGTCCTCCATGGCAGTCATACGACTCAATATCTTTTCCTTGCTTTTAATTTGGTGATTAAGTTCATAAAAACCATAACCTTTAAAGCATTGATTTTCAATATATATAAAGCTGTACTCTCCATCTTTTCTTCCACTCCCTACCACCAAGAAGTCATCGTGGGGATAGGTACTTTGATCCCTTAATTGGTGAAGTCTTTGGTTGTAGCTTTCTGGTTTTTCCTCTTCGAGACATGCACCTTTACAGCTGTCGTTTTTGTAAGCATAGCAAGCGCCTTCCGCTTCCTGAAGGGAGGAATGTTTTTGACAGAGTTTGTAGGTTTCCATCCATTGGGTCATGACGTGTTTAGCAACCCTTCCGTTTTTAAATACCACGAGGTAGTCTCGATCATTTCGAACCTGTTCCAAGAGCAGTTGGTGGTAGGGGGTTTGCTCATTGATTCTAATTCCCATAGGATAGAGGCGATAGCGGCCGTCTTTGTTGATACGGGGCTGGTTTTTTTTGATCTCGTGCTGTTCTTTGAGCAGGGCAATGAGCTCACTTCCTGTGGTTTCAAAATTTACTTTATGCAGCTTTTTTTGAATCTTTTGGGATTTACGATCCTTTCCTGTTAGGTGGGTTCTCACCCTTTTTTGGATGTTGTTGCTTTTCCCAATATAGAGAATATCTCCCACGGCATTGTGAAGGTAATAGACCCCAGTGGTGGATGGCAATTCTTCAATAATGGTCAGGTATTTGGAGGGAACATGGTGGGTGTGGAGTGCTTTTATTTGGGATTTTAGAATTTCCTTACTGCTGTCTTTTTCGAGCAGTAGCTCAAAGAGTTTGACGGTGGCCAAAGCATCGCCTTGTGCTCTGTGTCGATCACTGATGGGAATGCCCAATGATCGGACGAGTTTGCCCAGTTTAAACGATTCCATTTCTGGCATCATTTTTTGGGAAAGGGTAACGGTACAAAGGGAATTTCGTTCAAAGTTATACCCCAAGCGCTTAAACTCTGTCCGGAGAATACGGTAGTCAAAATCGGCATTATGGGCAACAATAAGGCAGTTTTCGGTGATCTCAATGATGCGTTTGGCGACCTCAAAGAAGCGGGGGGCATTGCGAAGCATTTTGCTATTGATGCCTGTTAGTTTTTCGACAAAAGGTTGTATGGCTCTTTCTGGATTGACCAGACTGATGAATTGATCGGTTACTTTTTGGCCATCGTGTTGGTAGATGGCGATTTCGGTTATGCCTTCCTCATTGTATTTCCCTCCTGTGGTTTCGATATCAACAATGGCGTACATAATCAGTAGTTTCTGGCACCAAAGATTTTACTGCCCACGCGGATCATATTACTGCCTTCAGTTATGGCCAGTGGGTAGTCTCCGCTCATA
>JABGSU010000202.1 GCA_018647605.1 Flavobacteriaceae bacterium
TACCTCACGGTAGGCGACCGCTTGTTTGGACAAATCATCATAGATGATCAAGGCCGGACGACCCGTATCTCTGAAATATTCTCCAATGGCGGCTCCGGCAAAGGGAGCGTAAACCTGCATGGGAGCTGGGTCGGAAGCATTGGCGGCTACTATGGTAGTGTAATCCAAAGCGCCTTTGTCTTCTAATATTTTTGCAATTCCAGCTACAGTAGAAGCTTTTTGCCCTACAGCAACATAGATACAATAAACAGGTTCCCCTGCGTCATAAAATTCTTTTTGATTGAGGATGGTATCAATACAAACCGTGGTTTTCCCGGTCTGACGGTCACCAATAACCAATTCCCTCTGCCCTCTCCCTACAGGAATCATGGCATCGATAGACTTGATCCCCGTCTGTAAGGGTTCGTTTACGGGTTGTCTAAAGATTACTCCAGGGGCTTTACGCTCCAATGGCATTTGGAAGGTTTCTCCCGCTATGGGGCCTTTTCCGTCGATGGGAGTTCCCAAAGTGTCAACCACACGTCCGACAATGCCTTCTCCTACGTTGATGGAAGCAATTTTTTTGGTGCGCTTAACGGTATTTCCTTCTTTGATTTCTTTGGAAGGTCCTAATAATACAACCCCAACATTGTCTTCTTCAAGGTTCAAGACCATTCCGTCTATTCCATTTTCGAAAGTAACCAGTTCGCCATACTCAGCATGGGTAAGACCATATACTCTGGCAATACCGTCTCCTACTTGGAGAACAGTTCCCACTTCGTCAAGAGAAGCGGTGGCTTCGAATCCTGCCAATTGATTTTTTAATATTGCTGAAACTTCAGCGGGCTTTACGTCTGCCATTTTTTTTATTTTTCAGTATTAGGATGTAATCAATTCTCTTTTTAACGCTTCCAAGCGATCCGCTATGCTGGCGTTGTACTGTAAATCTCCAACCCTAAGAATGAATCCTCCTTTGATGGTGGGATCTACGATGTTTTTGAGTTCTATTTTTAAAGGGGTCAAGGTGGCGGCCTTTTTGAGCACCTCTTTTTCCAAATCTGCGCTCAGAGGGACTGCAGTGGTAACGGTTGCGGCAACTTTTCCTTGATTTTTGTCGAAGAGTTCAATGTAGTGATGAGCTACTCCGCCAAGAATACCCTCTCGACCATTTTGGGATAGTAAATCAAAAAGGCTTTGAGCAATTTTGGATGCTTTGGGAAAGATTCCATCAATAATTCTTCTTTTTTGTGAACTGGGTAAAACAGGGCTGTTTAATGCATCGTCCAATTCGGGACTGCTTTCCACGACGGAAAGAATGTTTTGCATCTCTTCAACAACGGCTTTTTCCTTTTGGCTTTCTATAGCGAATTCCAAAAGTGCCTTAGCGTATCTGATTGAAGCTCTTCCTGCTTTCATAGTCTATTTATAAAGAAGCGTCTTTGATGAGTTGATTGACCAATTTGGATTGTTTTTCTTTGCTGTCCAATTCGGAATCAATAACCTTTTCGGCAATGTCCAATGAGATTTGCGCTACCTGATTTTTGAGCTCGGTAATTGCAGCACGTTTTTCATTTTGAATGGATTCTTGTGCCTGAGCAATGATTTTATCGGCTTCGGCCTTGGCCTCAGCTTTAGCTTGGGCAACAATATCGGCACCGTTAGAACGAGCATCTTTTAAAAGGGCTTCTCGCTCGGCTCGGGCTTCTTTTAGAACTTTTTGGTTGTCTTCTTGTATGGAAGCCATTTCTTTTTTGGCCTCCTCAGCCGAATTCATAGCATCCTTAATAGACGTTTCTCTTTCGTTGACAGCATCCAAAATAGGTTTCCAAGCAAACTTCCTAAGAAGTAAGATTAGCCCTATAAAAATGAGGGACTGCCAAAAAAACAGACCAAATGAGAATTCATTGATTAATTTTTCCATCCTTAAAAGATTTTAACCCAAAATATGGGCTGATAAACAATGCTGATTAAACTGCAAACAATGCGGCAAAACCGATTCCTTCGACCAAGGCTGCTGCAATAAGCATTACTGTTTGAATTTTTCCAGTAGCATCTGGTTGACGTCCAATGGCCTCCATGGCGCCTCTTCCGATGGATCCAATACCGATCCCTACTCCGATTACTACTAAACCTGCTCCTACTATTGCTGGAATTTCCATAATTAATATTTATTTAAATTATACATACTTTCTTAATGATCGTCGTTTTCATCGTGTTCTTCAACGGCAAAGCCAAAATACAAAGCCGACAAAACCGTA
>JABGSU010000203.1 GCA_018647605.1 Flavobacteriaceae bacterium
GTCCACCAGCGTTAATGATATTTTCTCAAGCCTTTCAAGCATGTATTTTGCCAGCAGTTGCCATCCCAATATTTGTATTAATAAATAAAAAAGAATTGATGAAAGACCATACATCAAAAAATAAATTGAATGTAGGATTGATAACTATTATTTTATTTTCATTGATTACAAGTTATTTTGCAATAAGTGAATTTTTATGAATAATTTGAATTATGAGTCAGGATTAAAAGTAGTATCGATTTCTTCTCCACCCATAGAAGTGAGAAGATGGGGTAATTTATAATAGGGGATATCCGCCTCATTTTTAATGGTAGGGGTAGTTTTTTGTGCATAAAGCTGACAAACGAATACCAAGGCAATAAAATTAAAAAGGATTTTTTGACTCATGATAAAGACATTATATTTTAAATATTCAAAATTGAAGGAGGAATAGTTTGATTCAATTCTTAGGTCAATGATGCTATTGGTTTTAAGAATTTGGATTGATCTCAATCTTGTGGACTTGGGTTGTATGTAATATCAAAACCCTCAAATTCTTTAGAAAAACCATTCTACAAAACCCACCCCACCGTTAGGTAATCAGATAGGTTAGGAAGTTTATAGGGTTTTTTAACTTTCTCAATGTCCCCATCCCTGGGGATGGGTCAGGTAAAGCTTAATTTAAGGCCCCTTCTTTTGTCCTTTTTTTGTTTTGATAACCTTTTACGATTGAGTTTAATATAATGGCAAATAAAATAATGGATAAACCAATATAAAAACCTGAGCTCATCAATTCACCATCTCCAAAAATCAACAGTGCCAATAGAATTCCATAAATGGGCTCCATATTGATGACCAGCATAATTGTAAATGGATTCAATTGTTTCATTAATTCTATAGAAAAAGTAATCGCATAAGCTGTACATACTGAACCAAGAACAATTAAATATGAAAAATCTGAAGGGGTAATTGTAAAAAATGAAGTGTCAAAACCTCCACTAAATAATACATATAAAGAAATAAAACCCATGCCAATCACCATCTCTCCATGGGTGATAATCACTGAGGAATTTTCTTTAATTAAAACCCCATTGATTAAAGTAAAAAAAACAGCTAAAATCATTGAAACAAGGGCAACAAACATTCCCATCCAATCTTCAGGTGAAGTTTTAAAAATTACAAACATACCAATCATAGCAATTGCTCCGAATAAAATCTCAGAAAACAAGATTTTTCGTTTGTAAAATACTGGTTCTAATACCGCTGTTATCAAAGCACCAGAGGAAAGCATTGCTAATGTAGGTGAAACCCCAACCATCTTTATGGCATGGAAAAATGACAACCAATGGGCTGCAATTAAAAAACCTGCCCCAATTAACTTATAGAGAAGGTTAAAATTGAATTTAAATTTTTTCTTTTTAATGAAAAATAAAAAAACAGTCAAAAAAATAGAAGCGATCAACATGCGATACCAGACCAAGGAAACCGCATCCTTATCGATCAAAACACCTAAAATGGATGTAAAGCCAAATATGAATACGATAAAGTGAAAATGTAAAACACTTTTAACTCTTTTGCTCAGCATTATTTTAGAAATAGTATGCAAATATGATAAAAACAGTTATTAGGAGGAGTTTTTGTAGGTGTTTTATCGTTTATTTGTCGTAAGTAGGCACTTAGTCTATAAATAAAGTGTTGATAATCAGTAAGATTAGTTAATAATATTAGTTACTGTATTGTAACTTAAAAAATTAGAGAAACTATAAGAGTCCTTATTTTAGTTTACATTAATTTGACAGCATAGAGGCGGATGGCGGATCTAAATATAATTTTACTGAGGAATGATTTCTTAAAATTGAAGCCGGACAAGAAGGCTTTATTTTTCCCTCTAGTGAATTTTTTACAGCCAGAGCTTTTCTTTCATCAGGAGCAAAACAACTGATATGATTTGCTGCCATAATTGCTGAAATCGTTAGTGTTAGAGCAGTTCGCGGAACAGCATCAATGCTATCAAACCAACCTTCATTGAATTGTTGCATTCTACACTCATTATCTAACTCAACCACTTTAATTGATTTTATATCATTAAAATTGGCTACACCAGGGTCATTGAAAGCTAAATGTCCATTTTCTCCTATTCCAATACAGGCGAGATCGATCGGGTTTTCATTCAAAAGACTCGTATAGTTCTTTATTTCTTCTTCCAAGTTTTCAGCGTCAGCTTTGATTGGATGAAATTGTTTGGGGTTGATATGTTTGATGATGTTATCTATTAGGTATTTTCTAAAGCTCGAATGATGATCCTCCTTCAAACCAATATATTCATCTAAATGGAAAATAACAACCTTTTCCCAAGGGATAAGTTTTTTTCTAAGCTCCTTTAGAAACAAAATTTGCGAGTTTCCTGTTGCTAATACAATATTAGCTTTCCCTTTAGTATTTATTGAATTAAAAATAGTTTTTTCAACATTATTGGCTGCAATTTGAGCCAGTATATTATGTTTTTCAATAGTAATATTCATTAGTTTCATATTGATCTTAATCACCAATCCCTCCTATATCTACTATAAAAATATTACTTTATAATGATTCGTTTTATATATCAGTTTAGAGATAGAAATATTTCTGAAATAGACCATTACAAGGCGATGAAAAGGGAAAAGAATGACTGCATGAAAATAAAAATCAAAAGTTAAGAAACGGAGGGCATCTCAAATCAGTCCAAATTATCTAACCGACGAGAGTTGGTGTGGAATTAACATTGACTAATTTTATTGGAAGTGCTGATTTGCAAACTTGATGTATTGCTCCCAATCGAAGTCGGTAACATCATGTTTTCCTTTTCTTAAATGATAGCCTACTGTTTCGTGAATGGGGGTATTCACGGATGGTAATTTTTCCATTTCAATGCCTTTTTTCCCAAAGAGACGATAGATGGGTGATGCAGCTTTGGCCGATAGAAACTCACCTTTGGGATCTGCCCATGAATCTTGACTTGCACTGGCTATATAGACCGGCCTTGGCGCCATGAGTGCAATGAGCATATGTTGATCGACTGCCAAAGCGGCTTCGTTTTCATTAAAATTATGAAAGTTTTTGGCAAACCAATGGGGATAGTTGGTATTGATGTCTGACACCTTTTCACCAAACCTTCTTCTGGAAAGCGCAGCTCCACCACAACCAGAATTATTAGAAATCACTATGCTAAATCGTTGGTCATTTGCCCCAGCCCATAATGCAGTTTTTCCTAAACGAGAATGTCCGAATAACACCACTTTTTGATGATCAATCAATGCTTCGGTCTCCAAAAAATCCATTATCCTCGACATTCCCCATGCCCATGCCGAAAGGGAACCCCATTCTTTTTTAGCAGGAGACTTTTGACCAGGTTTATAAAAAAGGGCATGAATGCCATCTGAAAAATCATTTTTATCGGGATCTACATTGTTGTAATTAATTGTCACCAGACCATACCCAGCATCAATTATTTTGTCTATGGCCCATCGAGAAGTTCGTCCTCCTCTTCCATTTTTATTAAATTTTTTTATTTCGTCCCTACTCAATTCACTTTGTTTTTTTCCATTGATTAAAATGGCAGGGTCATCATTTACCGAATGGTTTCCTTTAAAATTGTAAGCCAAAAATACTGGTGATTTTGTTTTTTTATTAGGTAGGTAAATCAATAAAGGCATACTTATGGATTTATTTCCCTTTTTAAAAATTAAGTTGACTTGCTTGCGGATGGCCTTGCCACCCAAAGCAGCAGGCTCATTTTCTAAGACCTCTACATTATTAAAATCGAGTTGACCAGGAACCACACCATAAACTTGGTTTGCAAAATAGGAATGGATTTCAGGACGTCTCAAACGATCCCATTTCAAAGGAGTATCGATTTCTTCCCCACCCATAGAAGTGAGTAGATGGGGTAATTTATAAGAGGGGACATCCGTCTCATTTTTAATGGTAGGGGTAGTTTTTTGTGCATAAAGCTGGCAAACGAATACCAAGGCAATAAAGTTAAAAAGGATTTTTTTACTCATGATAAAGACATTATAATTTAAATATACAAAATTGAAAGAGGAATCGTTTGACTTGACCCATAGGTAAATGATGCTATTGGTTTTAAGAATTTGGATTGATCTCAACTTTGTGGACTTGAGTTGTATGAAATATCAGAATCATCAAATTCTTCAGAAAAACCATTCTACATAACCCACCCTTCCATCAGGTGATAGTTAAAAATATAGTTTTAGTATTTTTTATGTGTCCCACGATATGTTTATTTTACTTTTTGCTTAGATAGATTAAGTAAAATGAAAATAACATCAACACTCCACCAATAACGGTAAACACAAATCTTTGCTCAGAGAAAATGGCATCAGCCATTGAAACAAAAATTCCAATAAAGAAGACAGCAAGATTATTTTTAATTAGATACTCTTTCATACAACTAAAATAAATAATCAGTGGGAAGAATAGCAGTAGTACCAAATAAAATAATTGAATGATTATCTGTAAGATACACTCTTGAAAAAAAGGTAGGGAATCTAGTTTGGATTAAAAAATAGGATAACAAAAGGGGTTTCTTTTACCGTTCCTTAAGGGGAATTATCAACTTTTTATTATCCCATTCAATGCGCATTGCTACAATGGAATCTTTATTTTTAAGAGAAATTGTAAGCTGTTCTATACTTTTTTGCACGGTGGATACAGGAATTGAAGTCATAAGAACATCGAAAGAAGTGTTAGGTTGTTCATGACCAGATTTATTGATTTTTGTATTTAATCTAATTTCCCAGAACTCGGCGTTTGGAAAAGCATACATGGCATATTGACCCGCATTTAAATCTTTACCTGCAAACGTTATGTTCTGATTCACTTTTAAAACAGAAGGAGCATTAGCCCCCAAACGCCAATACTTACCGTAGACCAATAAAGCATTTTCCTTTGCTGTCCCAAAAATAGTTCGTCCCCTTTTGGAAGGTCTTGCATAATCTATTTCAATACTTAACCCGTCTAAATCTATACTTGCCGTTGCTTTTGGGCTTTTAGGATTTAAGACAGATGTATAGAAAAAATACCCTAGAGCAGCGATCAATAGGGCCAACAAAATGATTAATATTTTTTTCACGGGATTTTAAATTTTTAGGATTTATAAATATGAACCTATTTATTAAAAGTAATATTAAAACTTAAATATTTGATAAAATATATGATATGGAAACCGTCTCTCTAACTCCCTTTTAATTATACTTTATTAAGCATCAGGCTTATCCCTTCCAAGTACCGCCATATTGGTAATGAACGTTATTATCTTTAACCTCAAGTGTACACCCTTTGCACAAGAATACCCATTGTTTTTGAGCATTGTGAAGGGCTAAGTGTCTTACTCTAAAGGCTTGTTTAAATTCAGCCTTACACTTATTACATTTCTTGACCGCCATGTTTTATTATTTCCTCCTAATTTAATCTTTGCTGTTCTTTTCAAACCACTTTTCAGGGTTTAAAGTTTTGGAGGGAAATGAAAGGGCTTGGAGAATAAAACCAATACCCCACAAGGCCAAAACAATGGCTGTAGCATTGGGTTCTATTTTTTTCAAAAAACCAGTGGAATCTGTCGATTCAAAAAAGAAAACAAAATAGAAAGAAAGGATGTAGCAAATACAAGAACAAATGTTCAGAAATAATCTCATAGGGTTTTAGCTTTTATCAAATATAAAAATATCTTTTGGGGTTAAACTCTTGATTGTAAGGTTTTTAAACAATATTATCATTTTTAGCTTATTTATAAGGTTTAAAAAAATAGGATCCAATGAACCGCTATAACCATATAAAAAACAACTGTTTACATTTATTTTACTTTCAATTTCAAAGTAAATATCATATATTGTTATAAATCTATTAATCATTTTAACATGAAAAAAATTATTGTCCTGTTACTACTCTCCCCTATTTTTATTACCGCTCAAGTTGCTTCGGTAGATTTTTTTGTCATCAATGATGGAATGGAAGAAGAATATTTGGAAATGGAAAAAGTATGGGTTGAGTTTCACAAACAAATGATAGCGGAAGGCAAAATGTACGGCTGGTCGCTCTTTAAAGTTGTATCAACCAGTAGTGAAGAAGGAGACAGTCCAGATTATATGACCTTGAATCGATTTGAATCGATTGAAGCCATGGAAGCCATGTGGTCTGATATGAATTATGAAAAGTTTTTGAAAATCCTTAAAAAAAAGGTGAAAGGGAAACTATCTACCAGAAAGATTAAAAAGATCGTAGAGGCTAAGGTTAAAAAATCGCACCACAGTTATGTTATCGAAATGACCGATCAAACCGTTCCATCTTTTGAGATGGAAGTAGGTGAAATTCTTCAAGTTGATGCCATGATCCAACAAGTTGATGACTATGAAGGTTATGAAACGAATATTGCAAAACCAATTTTACAGCGCAATGTCAACGATGGGAATCTCAAGTGGTGGGGCTTAACAAAGGTTTCGAATCGCAATGATCAAGCCCTAAAGGAAATCACACACTTTACCTGGCAAATTCCTGTTGAAGGAAAAGAAATGGATTGGTGGAGTGAAAAATCCTCCTCAATATTTGGTGGTGAGTTTGCCTATGGTAAATTGGCTAACTTGGTGGGAGAATCCAGAAAAGTGTTAGGTAGTGGAAAGTTACAACTCATTATGTCAGAAAAGTAATTTGATTTAATTTTAATCAAGAAAGCCCTACACATGGAGGGCTTTTTGCTTTGTTAGTGGTTTTTCTGAAGTTATTTTAGGAAATATACTAAACTAAAATCCTTTTACCTTCATGTTCCACCGAAGTAAAAATAGCATCAATAATCTTCATGTCTTTTAAACCCTCCTCTCCATCCGTATTTAGATGAGAAACACCATTGACAAGGTGATCGGAAATACCGTCCATATGCAAAGCCTGCTGGTTGACCTGTGGGAAATCAAATTTGTATTTTCTAGTATGGCCTCCCAAACCACCATAGCCATATGCAGGACTTATCCTTATAAATCCATTTTCAGCAGCTACATAGAGATGGTTGGTAGAGGCAGAAAATGAAGTAGTACAATTGGCCACTACTCCATTGGGAAATTCCATTTGCCAGGTGATCAATTCATCCACTTCCTTAAACTTAACAAGGTCGGTTTTAAAACCACTGGCTGTAACCGCAATAGGCTCTTTTTCTATAGTATATCTTGCTGCTTGAATGACATAAATCCCAACGTCCATTAGGGCGCCTCCTCCATAGGCCTTTTTTAATCGCCATTGATTTGGATTTCCTATGCGAAAACCAAAACCTCCCTCAAAAAATTTGATTTTTCCAAATGCCTCTTCTCTGCACAAACGAATGCTTTCACGATGATGCGGTTCATAGTGTAATCTGTATCCCACAAAAAGTTCTCGATTGGCTTCTTTTGCAGCAGCAACCATTTCGGCAGCCTCTTGAGCGTTCATTGCCATTGGTTTTTCGCAGATCACATGTTTCCCAGCTTTAAAAGCTCTAATGGTGAAGTCCTTGTGCATGTTATTAGGCAATACCACGTAAACGATATCTATTTCCTCATTGTTGACAATGGTATCAAAATTGTCGTAATCATAAATTTGATGGTCCTTAAGATCATGGTTTTTTTTCCATTGTTTTGCCTTAGAAGGAGTTCCTGTTACGATTGCCTTTAATTCACACAATTTCGTTGTTAATAATGCTGGTGCCAGTTGTCGGGTAGCATAATTCCCTAAACCTACGAGTGCTATTCCAAGCTTTTTATTTTGGCTGGATAAAATACTTTGACCAAAACCATTAGTGAGGCTCAAGGCACCAAGCGAAGTAGTCAGTGATCTGGTAAATTTTCTTCGTTCCATATTATTTAAAAATTAAAGTCAATATTACCCATATAACAATGCCTTTGATAAAAGCCAACCAAGCTACTTGATAGTTGTCTAGCTTATAGGTATCCATTATTTTTGCCAATAATTGGCGGTGTTTTTTGATCATCAACGTAAATATATAAAATGTTGTTTAATCGCTAAAAATGCCTGTTCTGTATTTTTGACTTAAATTCATTTTTATTAAACCAATAAATTATGAAAACCAAGTGGTTGATCTATTCCGTTATGGGCTTATTGTTTTTCGGGATGGACTTGTCATTTTTAGGAGAAGCCATTGTCCAAAAATACACCCAAAGTCAAAGTTGGATTTTATGGGGAATAGTGGCCTTAGTAATTACCAATTCAGGTTTATGCTTGTTGGGTCAGGCAGTTATTGAAAAAATTAAAATCACTTCAAAATAAGCCATGATGACCAAAGGTGCTGTGATGGAGGGTGACAGAAGATACCAGCTTTGGAGAATCTGGAATAAGAATCAACCCCTTCTGCTGTATATCCTTCTAAATCCGTCAAATGCTGATGCAGCAGTAGATGACAGAACTGTTTTAAAGCTTGTTCAAATCAGTAAGAATTTAGGTTATGGGGGCTTTTATTTGGGTAATCTTCATTCTTTTATTACCCCCTATCCCTCTGTCTTAAAAAATTACATTATCAAGAATGATTCCCTCAATCTTATGCATCTAAAGACGATGGTAGAAAAGTGTGAAAAGGTTGTTTTGGGATGGGGAAATTCAGGTCATACGCCCCAATGGCTTAGGGGAACATTAAAACAATTATATTGCTTTGGTCTCAATAAAAACAATTCGCCAAAACACCCCTTGTATCTGCCTTACAATAGCCAATTAATCCCGTTTGAGTTCGATACAAGTGTTGGGTAAGAAATCAGAAAGGATAACCTAAGCTTCAAAATGCCTCTGATGAATCTTGTTGATAATATTATCTCAAACTTTCTAGATATTTTGCCCATGTAAAGTTCGTGTAAGCAAGGGCATCGGCTTGAAATACAAACCCAAGTATAATAAAACTGACTGTTTTATATTCCTAGCACTACAAGGGAAAACCTTTATTTATGGATCTTTCTAAGAAAAAAAGGAGCCTAAAAGGTAGCCTATAACAAGGGCAAGTACAACCAATATTTTATAACCTCCAACTTGATTAGCACATTGATCGAGGAATTTTTCGAATTTATCTATGAGTCTCATGACAATTGTTGAATACGGTAAACAAATTTAATAAACTTAAAAGTTTACTCTTTAAATCAAATGGTTGACTTGGTTAAAGTATTTGAAATTAAGGCATGAGCAACAAACAGATCCCCATAAAAACATAAACGATAAGTGTAAGAATAATCCCAATCTTTGGCATAATAATATAGTTATATATGAATACAAATTTAGAAATTTATAGAGCATTTAAAACATTTATTCTAGGTCGAATTAATAAATTTAAAATTATTATCCAGCGCTCCAATTTCTTTCTAATTTTCTCTAAATTGAAAAAATAAATAAAATAATTATGTACATCAACAAAACCGATCAAGCACAATATGATGCTATTGTAGTAGGGTCAGGAATTAGTGGGGGTTGGGCTGCCAAAGAGCTTTGTGAAGCGGGATTAAAAACCCTAGTTTTGGAACGCGGGAGAATGGTCAAACATATTGAAGATTATCCCACCATGCATAAAGATCCTTGGGATTTGCCCCACGGGGGAAAAACTCCAAATGAAATAGTTGAAAAGCATTACGATAAACAAAAACGCTGGGGTTTTGACGAAACCAACAGACATTTTTACAATAAAGACTCTGAACACAATTATGATGAGGTAAAACCCTTCGATTGGATTCGTGGAAAACAAGTAGGAGGTCGATCCTTGATTTGGGGGAGGCAGTCCTATCGTTGGAGTGATCTGGATTTTGAAGCCAATGCAAAAGATGGTTATGGCGTTGATTGGCCTATCCGGTACAAAGATATTGCTCCATGGTATTCTCATGTTGAAAAATTTATAGGAGTGAGTGGTGAAGCGCTAAATCTTCCTCAACTCCCCGACAGTGAGTTTTTACCACCCATGGAGCTCAATTGTTTGGAAAAACACTTTAAGGATACCTTGACCGAAAAATATCAGGACAGAATCATGACCATCGGTAGGGTGGCCCACATAACCAAAGGAAACAAAGAAGGTGCGGGAAGATCTGCTTGTCAATACAGAAATCGTTGCGGAAGAGGCTGTCCATTTGGAGGTTATTTCAGTTCCAATTCCTCTACGCTCCCCTATGCTGAATCGACTGGGAATTTGACCATTCGACCCGATTCGGTCGTTTCAGAAGTGATCTACGATCCTAAAACCCAAAAGGCAAAAGGCGTGAGGGTGGTCGATGCCTTGACCAAAGAGGCAATTGAATTCAATTCCAAAATCGTTTTCCTCTGTGCTTCCTCCATGGCGTCTACTGCTATTTTGATGCAATCCAAAAGCGATCGCTTCCCCAATGGAATGGGAAATGATTCGGGCGAATTAGGACATAACATCATGGATCACCAACTGGGCAGTGGCGCCACTGGAAAATACGAAGGTTTTGAAGACCAATACTACACTGGAAGACGACCCAATGGATTTTATATTCCACGGTTTCGAAACCTTGGACCAAAATCAGAAAAAGTTGATTTCCTCAGAGGTTACGGCTATCAAGGAGCTGCCAGCAGAAGTGATTGGACAGA
>JABGSU010000204.1 GCA_018647605.1 Flavobacteriaceae bacterium
ATGGAACTTTTTCAGATACTTTCGACGGGCGTTTGGTCAATCCAGGCCACGGTTTAGAGGCCATGTGGTTCATCATGGATATTGGAGTTCAACTGGATCGAAAGGATTGGATTGACCGAGCAGTGGAGATGGCATTGTCTATTGTGAACGAGGGTTGGGACGCAGAGCATGAAGGGATTTTTTATTTTCTTGATGCCGAAGGACATCCCCCACAACAACTAGAGTGGGATCAAAAACTGTGGTGGGTTCATTTGGAAGCTATGATTTGTTTCCTGAAAGGCTTCCAATTGACAGGCTCCAAAGCATGCTGGGATTGGTTTGAAAAAATTCATCAATATACTTGGTGCCATTTTAGAGATGCAAAAAGGGGAGGGGAATGGTTCGGGTATTTGAATCGATCCGGTGAGGTTTTACTTCCCCTAAAAGGAGGAAAATGGAAAGGTTGTTTTCATGTTCCTAGGGCGCTTTATCAACTGTATGATATTTCCAAAAAATTATAAAACATGAACAGGATTTTAAACCTTTTTTTAATCATTGTTTTAATTTCATTTTGCTCCTGTGAGAAAGTCGAGTTGGAGACCGATGTTTTGGTTATTGGAGGAAGCACCAGTGGGGTTGTGGCTGCGCTTTCCTCTGCACGACAAGGGGCCAAGACTACCATATTGGAAGAAGGTCCTTGGCTGGGGGGAATGCTTACTGCTGCTGGTGTCAGTGCAGTGGACGGTAACACCAAATTACCTTCGGGCATTTGGGGAGAATTCCGTGACAGTCTGATTCAGCGCTATGGTAGTAAAGAGGCTTTACAATCTGGTTGGGTAAGCAATTATCTGTTTGAACCCTCTGTGGGAAACCAAATCTTCCAAAATATGGTTAAAAATGAACCTTTAATTATTCCTTATTTTGGGGCAAGGGTAATTCACATTGAAAAAAGAGATAAAGGTTGGAAAATTGAGGTGAGCGCCCCTAAAAAAAAGTTTACACTAAACGCCAAGATTGTGATCGATGCCACCGAATTGGGGGATATTGCTGCCCAAGTGGGGGTGCCCTACGATCTGGGAATGGACAGTAGAGATACATATATGGAGGCCATTGCCCCAGAAAAAGAAAATAATGTGATTCAGGATTTAACCTATGTGATGATTTTAGAGGATTATGGGAGAGATATGACCATTGACGAACCAGAGGGATATGACCCAGTACTTTTTTATTGTAGCAGTCAAAGTGATCGTTGTCAAAAGCAGCCCATGAGCAGAACCTTATGGCCCAAGGATAGTTTGTTGTCCTATGGGCGATTGCCAAATGGTAAAGTGATGATCAATTGGCCTATTAATGGAAATGATTATTATGTCAATGCCGTGGAGCAAACTAAGGAAGAACGAACTAAGTCCTTTGAAAAAGCCAAATTGAAGTCCTTACAGTTTTTGTATTATCTGCAAACCGAATTGGATTTCAACACCTTTAGTCTCTCAAAGGGTGTCTTTCCAACATCAGATGACTTTCCTTTGATTCCTTACCATCGCGAGTCCCGAAGAATCAGAGGACATACTACATTGACAGTCAATCATATTGCCCAACCTTATGAGCAGTTACAGCCCCTCTACAAAACGGGTATTGCTGTTGGCGATTATCCTGTTGATCACCATCATGCCTGCCATCCCGACGCGGCCCAATTACCAGAACTTCATTTTTATCCTGTTCCCTCCTACAGTATTCCAATGGGATGTTTAATTCCTGAAAATATCGACAATTTTATAGTGGCTGAAAAATCTATTTCTGTGACCAATATTGCCAATGGTACTACCCGTTTACAACCTGTTGTTCTGCAAATAGGACAGGCGGCAGGAGTAATGGCGGCATTGAGTATTCAAGAAGATATTTCCCCTGCTAAATTAAAAGTTAGGAAAGTACAAAGTCAACTGTTGGAAACTGGAGGATACCTTTTGCCCTATCTTGACGTGCCCAAGGATCATCCTCGTTTTAAAATATATCAGCGTATAGGAGCAACTGGAATTTTAAAAGGTACGGGAATGAATGTAGGTTGGGAAAATCAAACGTGGTTTTTCCCTGATAAGCAACTGAGCCAGTCAGATCTGGATCACGCTCTTTCTGTAATGTTAGCATTCGATAACATATCTCCCCCTGCGTCACTCAGAAATCGTGATATACTGATTTGGTTAATCCAGTTACATTTTACAATTTCTCCGAATAAGCCAGAACCATATTGGACTAAAAATATAAAATCTCTAAGTAAATTTTTAGGATTTGACGTTGAACCTATGGAAAATATCAGTCGGGGAAATTTTGCTGTTCTTCTGGATGCTATGATTGATCCTTTCAATAGCCAGCCGATTGACCTCTATGGTAAATATATTTTGGATAATTGATTTAATTTCCTTTGCATTTATTGCTGGGCTTTTCTGATTTTTAAAAAATCAGAAAACCTTGGGGATTCATTCGATAGACCTATTTATGATTTACTATTTTTGTTAAACAAGACAAATCAATGA
>JABGSU010000205.1 GCA_018647605.1 Flavobacteriaceae bacterium
AATTAATCATGTCAGAAGAAATTGTTGAAACAGCCGAACTGGGCGACAAAATTGTCGGAGTACTCAAAACCATATATGACCCCGAGATCCCGGTGGACATTTACGAACTGGGATTGATCTATGATGTCTTTGTCAACGAAGATGCCGATGTCAAAATACTGATGACATTGACTACCCCTAACTGTCCAGTGGCGGAGACACTGCCGCGAGAGGTAGAAGAAAAGGTCAAGTCCTTGGATGAAGTCAAAGATGCGGAGGTAGAGATCACTTTCGATCCTCCTTGGACTCAAGACTTGATGAGTGAAGAAGCCAAGTTGGAATTAGGAATGCTATAAAATGGATGCTATTGTCAACCGTGTTGCCGAAAGTGCATTGATCACCTTTGATCTGGAAAAACTTTATCAAATCGGTCAAAGACAATCCATTGATTTATCTCAGTGGTTGTATGAGGGATTGATACTCAAGGAAAAGGACTTCAGAGCTCAACTCAACGCTCACGATTGGAGTGTCTATCAAGATCAATTTGTTGCCTTGTACTGTTCCACCGAAGCCATTTTACCCGCATGGGCGTCTCTTTTGGTAACGAGCCACTTGCAACCCTATTCGAGAAAGGTGGTTATGGGAACTTTAGAAGATTTGGAGGTACAGCTATTTTCCGAGGAAATCCAACTTCTAGATGTGACTCCCTTCAAAGACAAACCAGTTATCATCAAAGGTTGTAGCGACAAAACTGTTCCTCAAGATGCCTATGTCCAACTGATCGCCAAACTTCAGCCTATCGTCAAAAGCCTTTTTTATGGAGAAGCCTGTTCTTCTGTTCCTCTCTATAAAAAAAAGAAATAGTTAATTTTGAGTAAGCCGTAATTTTTGAAGAATTCCAAAAAAGTATTGATTTTGACTTATTACTGGCCTCCCTCGGGGGGGTCGGGTGTACAACGGTGGATGTATTTTGCCAAATACCTCAAGCAACTGGGATGGGAACCCTATATTATTACCGTTGATGAAACACAAGCTTCTTATCCCGTTTTGGATCATGAACTTTTAGAAGATGTTAGGGATATTCAGGTAATAAAGACCCATACCAAAGAACCTTTAAAGGCCTATTCAATATTGCTTTCGGGTTCGCCAAACAAAGGGATACCACAGGGTCAAGTTTCTAAAAAAGGATTTCTGGCCAAAGTCGCTGCATTTGTAAGAGGTAATTTTTTTATTCCTGATGCCCGAAAGGGTTGGAATGTCTTTGCCAAAAAAGAAGCAAAAAAACTACTTCAAAATGAAGGGATTCAAAAAGTCATTACCACAGGTCCCCCGCATTCTACTCATTTGATAGGCCTAGAACTAAAATCAGCATTTGGTGTCCAGTGGTTGGCAGATTTTCGTGATCCGTGGACGGATATTTTTTATAATAAAGATTTATACCGTTCTACTTGGGCCAAAAAGAAAGACGCCAATTGGGAACAAAAAGTGTTGCAAACTGCCGATGGTATATTGACGACGGTGGGAGGAAGTCTGGTTCAAAAACTTAAATATAAAGCTCCAAAGCAGCGCTTTCACGTCTTGCCTAATGGGTATGACAAGGCCCTAATGTCCTCGATTAGCAAAACCAGCCGTGAGGTTTTTCATGTGGTTTTTACTGGTTTATTGACCGAAAACCAAGACTACCTACCCGTGATGGAAGTACTGAATAATTTTGCAGATCAGTACGATATTCAACTCTCTTTGGCGGGAAATATAGCCGATAGCTCAATTGAAAAAATCAAAATTACCGCTCCTAAAATTATCATAGAAAACAAAGGCTATCTCTCTCACAAAGAAGCCATTGCATTGATGAAAAGTGGCGATTTATTGCTCAATTTTATCTTTAAAGGAGCCGATCAAGACATGATTTCTGGTAAACTATTGGAATACTTGGCCACAGGAGTTCCTGTGCTTTCTATAGGCGATGCCCAATCAGAGGCTGGAAGGTTTCTCACCACCGCCTCTTTTGCGAAAATGATCCCTGCTTCCAAAACGAGCGCTCTAAAAACTTTTATTGACAAAGCAGCGCAACAAAAAGGAAAGGCAAAAAACGATATGCCTGAGATTAAAAAATGGAGTAGGGAAAACATCACTGCAATATTGCATGATATTTTGGAAACGCTAAATGCTTGGTGATTTTTAACCAACAAAATCTTCCCTAATGGGACTAAAGGCATCGATAAGTTCTCCTTCCTCTAGACATACTGCGCCGTGAAGGGTATTGGGAGGTACGTAAAACGAATCCCCTTTTTCCAATCTTTGGGTTACCCCATCGATGGTGATTTCAAATACACCCGATCCTACAAGGGAGGACTGGGAGTGGTGATGTTGGTGTTCCGCCCCTATGCCTCCTTTTTCAAAATGCACTTGAACCAACATGAGTTGATTGTCATAACCCAAGATTTTTCTTTTGATCTTTGGTTCTATCTCCTCCCAAGCTGTAGAGGATGTCTTTAAAAATACTTTACTCGCTTTGATGTTTTTCATTTAAAGGACTTAATGATAGGGGTTGAATTTTTCAAAATATTCTTCAATTTGATCAGGGATCAAATTCGTTAACGGTTTTTTATTTTTAATGGCATTTCGAATTTCAGTTGCTGAGACTTCCATCAAATCTGCCTCAAAATAATGAATCTTTGGGTGCTTTAAAAGTCTTGTGGGTATTTTGTCCGACTGGGAGCGGGGATAGACAAAGAGATGACACTGTTCCAAAATTTGGTTGTGCTCTTTCCATCGTTCGAATTTCGCCATATTGTCTTGTCCCATCAGAAGGGTAAATTGATTTTCAGGATATTTTTTTTTCAAATGCTGCAAGCTCTCCACCGTGTAATTGGGTGTGGGCAGATCAAATTCTTCGGAACAGGCTTTGAGTTTCGGATTGCCCTCAATGGCCAATTCAACCATGGCCAATCGGTGGTGGTTTTCCATCAAACTGCTTTTTTCTTTGAATGGACTTTGGGAGCTGATCACCAACCATACTTCTGCCAAATTGCTGTTTTGAGCAAAAAAATTGGCCACTGCCAAATGCCCTAAATGGATGGGATTAAAAGATCCAAAAAACAGCCCGATATTTTTCATTACTTATACTTGGTCTAAAAATGCTTTGACCCGTTCAGAGAAGTCTTTTTTGGAAATCTCTAAATCATCATTTACCAGCAAAAAATCGAATTTTGAAGCTTGTTCCATTTCCATTTTTGCTTTAACAAGACGCTCTTGAAGCAGGGCTTCACTTTCGGTTCCTCTTGACCGCAGTCGTTGCTCCAAAACGTCCAAACTGGGTGCTTGGATAAAAATCGCTAGGGTCTGGTCGGGGTATTGGGATTTGATATTGAGACCTCCCACTACGTCCACATCAAAAATAATGTGTTGTCCTTTTGACCATTTTTTTTCCAGTTCAGATCTCAGGGTTCCATAAAACTTTCCTGGATAAACTTCTTCGTATTCGACGAAAGCGTCCGCTTCAATTTTTTTTTTAAAATCATCCAATTCCAAAAAATGGTAATCTACACCATCCTGCTCTTTTCCACGTGGGGGACGAGAGGTGGCCGAAATGGAAAAAGACAAAGGAAGGTTTTGGCTCAATAGGGATTGAACCAAAGTGGTTTTACCACTACCCGATGGGGCCGATACCACAATGAGTTTTTCTTCTTTCAATTATAATACATTCAATAATTGCTCCTTTATTTTTTCCAGTTCATCCTTCATCTGAATGACCAGCTTTTGAAGTCCTGCATGATTGGCCTTTGATCCGATGGTATTGATCTCTCTTCCAACCTCTTGTGCGATAAATCCGAGTTTTTTACCATTGGAAGTTTCGCTGTCCAGAGTCTTTTTGAAATAATCAATATGATTTTTGAGCCGGACTTTCTCTTCGGTGATATCGTATTTTTCCAAATAATAGATCAACTCCTGCTCAAACCGATTTTGATCAACCTCAGATGGGAGGCTTTCCAAAGCAGCGTTTAATTTTTCTTTGATTTTGGTGCTCCTCTCGGGATCGATGATTTCTACTTCTTTGAGAAGCCCTTCCAGATTGACCAATCTTTTATTGAATTCGATTTCTAGGATTTTTCCTTCATCAGATCGGAATTCATTCAGTGCGTCTATCGCTTTTTTCAATAAACTTTCGATCAATTTAATTTCGGATTCATCAAAATCTTTGATCTCAGTTTTGAGGGTGTCGGGCAGCTTAAGGGCAATTTTGAGCAGTTCCAAACGATCCCCGTCTTCTATACTTCTCAGCTGTTCGATGTATTGATTGACGGTAGCTATATTAATGGTTTTAGCACTGGACTCACTGATGTTCTCGATGTTGAGATTCAAATCGATCTTTCCTCTTTTAAGGAATTTCCCTATGCTCTTTTTGAGTTGAATCTCGATTTCCCTGACATGAACTGGCAGCCGGGCATTCATTTCTAGTCCCTTGCTGTTAAGCGAGCGCAACTCCAAGACATAGCTTTTGTTTTCGAACTGGATTTCGGCTTTACCAAAGCCGGTCATCGATTGAATCATTTGCGGCTACAATTCACGGATTTTGATTTTGCGATAGCTGACACCATCACCGTGATCTTGAAGTCCTATTTTTCCAGTTTTGAATTTGGCAAAATCATCCCAGTCACTGAATTTGGAATCGGCCACCAAAGCATCCCAATCCGGTCCAGTTAACGCAAAAGTTACGATTTCCACATCGTTGAGTTTAACACTTGCCTTGTTGGTGTTATAATTGATTGAAATTAAAACGTGATTCCATTCTCCAGCGGGTTTGCATACATTCTGTGAGGGCTGAACCATATCATAAAGCGCTCCTGCTTGATGATAATTGGGTTTATTAAATGAGTCTGGATGACGCTCATTGTCCAATACTTGGATTTCGGGTCCTGTTTGATAGGGAGTTTTATAACCCTCTCCTTCTTTTACGCCCCAAAAAATACCACTGTTTCCTCCTTCAACAATTTTCCATTCCATGGAAAGTTCAAAGTTGGTATATTCCTTGTCCGTAACAATATTATTACCTTTTCCACTTCCAGTCCCATCGGGCAATACCATGGCTCCGTCTTCTATAACCCAGGCCGAACTCATTTCGGTTTTATTAAATTGATGCCAGCCTTTGAAGGAAACACCATCGAATAGATCTACCCATTCATTCTGTGCTGGGGCAGCTTCGGCGGTTACTTTCTTTTTTTTTGGGGTCTGATTACAGGCCACACTTAGGGATACAAATACAATTAGTAATATTTTTTTCATTTGGTTTAGTTTAAAGGTTGAGAATTTTTTTAAGATGATTTTCATCGATTTCGGTACCGGCAAAGTCATCAAAAGTCTTTTGAGTGGCCTCTATGATGTGTGATTGAATGAAGGGCGCGCCTTCTCTTGCCCCTTGCTCGGGACTTTTGATACAGCATTCCCATTCCATCACTGCCCAAACATCGCAGCCGTATTCAGTGAGCTTAGTAAAAATGGTTTTAAAATCGATTTGTCCGTCGCCGGGAGAACGATAGCGTCCTGCTCGATCAATCCAATCACCATAGCCTCCAAAGGCTCCTTTTTTTCCATTGGGCTTAAACTCCGAATCTTTCACGTGGAAAGATTTGATGAACTCGTGATAGTGGTCGATGTATTCGATATAGTCCAGTTGTTGTAGGACAAAGTGACTCGGATCATAAAGGATGTTAGCCCTTTTGTGATTTCCGGCGGCTTCCAAAAAGCGTTCAAAGGTTACTCCATCGTGGAGGTCTTCACCGGGATGAATTTCGTAGCAAACGTCAACTCCATTTTCATCGAAGGTGTTGAGAATGGGGAGCCATCTGTCGGCCAATTCTTTAAATCCCATTTCGACCAATCCCTCGGGGCGTTGAGGCCAAGGGTGCCAAGTTTGCCACAATAGCGCACCAGAGAAGGTCGCATGGGCATTTAGTCCCAATCGGTTGCTCGCTTTGGCGGCTTTTTTAAGGGTTTCTATAGCCCATTGTGTTCTGGCCTTGGGATTGTTTTTGTAGGCATCGGGCGCGAAGCTGTCAAACATCAAATCGTAAGCAGGATGAACAGCGACCAATTGTCCTTGAAGGTGGGTGGAAAGTTCTGTGATTTCCAAGCCATAGGAATTGATTTTTCCTTTCAGTTCGTCGCAATAGGTTTGACTTTCTGCCGCTTTGTCCAAATCGATCAAAAAACTTTCCCAAGTGGGTATTTGAATACCTTTGTACCCCAAATCGGAGGCCCATTGACACATGCCATCCAAAGAATTAAAAGGGGCTTTTTTATCGACAAATTGCGCCAAAAAAACCGCAGGTCCTTTTATGGTTTTCATTGATTTTCCATGCTTACCCATACGTTTCCTTTTTGATTCGATTCTACTGTTTTTTCTATAAATAACATCCCTCTGACTCCTTCGTAAAGGGTAGGAAATTCTCCGTTGAATGATTTTTCTTCCCGGAGTGCTTTGGCTACTCCTTTGTAAATATTCCCCATGGCATCAAAGATTCCTTCGGGATGACCTGCAGGAAGTTTGGTACCGTCCAAAGATACAGCCGTATTATAGGCAGCATTTCCTGGCTTGATTAATCTTCTGGGTTCATCATCTTTCAGGTGGTACAAATAATTGGGATTTTCTTGTTCCCATTTCAATGCCCCTTCACGTCCATAAATCGCAACAGTAATGTTATTCTCATCTCCGGTAGCAATTTGACTGGCTCTTAACAATCCTTTGACTTTGTTTTCCATGCGAATCAAAATCGATCCGTCAATGTCCAAGGGGTTATCATCGTATAGGGTGTTGAGATCGGAAAGTAATTCCGAAACCTCCAAGCCTGTTAAGTATTCCACCATATTAAAAATATGGGTACCGATATCACCGATACAGGAACTGATTCCCGCCTTTTTGGGGTCCAATCGCCATACTTTACTTCTTTTTTCTTTGTCGTGGATCACGGGATTGATCCAGCCTTGGTAGTATTGTAAATCTACCTTGTGAACATCGCCGATCACACCATTGGCAATCATATCTTTCATTTCTCTGACCATGGGGTAGCCAGTATAGGTATAGGTCACCGCAAAGATGGCTTGATACTTTTTTTGTAGTGCTTGCAGTTCTTTGGCCTCTTCCAATGTGGTAGTCAGCGGTTTTTCACAAATGACGTTAAAACCATTTTCCAATAGTTTTTTGGCCATGGGGAAGTGCAAGAAATTAGGGGTCAAAACAGAAACTACTTCAACCCTTTCGCTTTCGGGTTTGGCAGATTCTTCTGCTACAAAGGCATCGAAGTCCTTGTAAACTCTATCGGTATTCACGCCAATTTGTTTGGCAAATTTGATGTTTTCTTCATAGTCAGGATTAAAAACGCCCCCCACGATTTCGTAGCGATCATACATATGGGAGGCCACTCGGTGCAATACGCCGATCAGCGAATCGCCACCGCCGCCCAATACGCCTAGTCGAATTTTACTCATTTTGATTTATTTTTACAATTGGAGTAAAAATAGGATTAATTTTTCAAAACCAAAACGGAATATAAATACAATATAAACCTCCCAAATCAAAAATAAAATGACAGGAAGTTATCTCGAATTCGTCCTTATATATGCCATTCTAAATAAAAAAAACATTTTTGTTGTTGTTTATGCTTCAAAAAGATATTTTTACGATAAGAAATGATATTATAACCTCAGTTAAAATATATGAACGATAGTTACGATGCCATAGTAGTTGGAACTGGAATCAGCGGAGGTTGGGCCGCTAAAGAATTATGCGAAAAAGGATTAAAGACCTTGGTATTGGAAAGAGGTCCAATGGTGCAACACCCTGTGGATTATCCAACCGCCAATATGGACAAATGGGATTTCAAAGGAGGGGACAAGATCACCCAAGAAATCAGAAAACGCCAGCCCAAGCAAAGCCGCACCAATTATGTAAACACCGAATCTACCACTCATTTTTTTGTAGATGACAACAAACACCCCTACAATGAAGACAAGCGGTTTGATTGGATTCGGGGCTATCATGTAGGAGGACGGTCATTGCTTTGGGGAAGACAAAGTTACCGGATGAGTGATTTCGATTTTGAAGCCAATGCTAAAGATGGTATAGCAGTGGATTGGCCCATCCGTTATAAAGACCTTGCTCCTTGGTACAGCTATGTAGAAAAATATGTGGGCATCAGTGGAGAAAAATTAGGCTTACCTCAGTTGCCCGACAGTGAATTCCTACCTCCCATGGAACTGAACTGCGCTGAAAACGAATTAAAAGATGCGGTGGCCAAAAAATTTACCGATAGGGTAGTAACCATCGGAAGGGTCGCTCACATCACCGAAGGAACCAAACCTGGTCTGGGAAGAAATTCTTGTCAATACAGAAACCGCTGTCGTAGAGGTTGTCCATTTGGAGCCTATTTCAGCAGTAATTCCTCTACTTTGCCTGCGGCAGAAGCCACTGGAAACATGACCCTAAGACCCAATTCTGTGGTCAGTGAAGTTCTCTATGATGCCAACAGCAAAAAAGCAACGGGTGTTCGTTTGATTGATGCGGAAACCAAAGAGGTTATTGAGTACAAGGCCAAAGTAGTTTTCCTTTGTGCTTCTACCGTTGCCTCTACCTCCATATTGATGCAATCCACCTCCGATCGTTTTCCCAATGGTATGGGTAATGATTCTGGAGAATTGGGACACAATATGATGGATCATCATTTTAGATTGGGCGCCACTGCGACTATTGAAGGACACGAGGATAAGTATTACACTGGAAGAAGACCCAATGGGATTTATATTCCCCGATTTAGAAACATTGGTGGAGCCACCAACCGTAAAGACTTTATCAGAGGATATGGTTATCAAGGAGGAGCCAACCGAAGCGACTGGACTCAGATCGTCAACGAAATGGCCTATGGTGAAGGACTAAAAGAAGCCGTGATGAAACCTGGTGGATGGCGTATAGGTATGACCGCATTTGGTGAAACCTTGCCCTATCACGAAAATAAAATGTATCTCGATCCCAACAAAAAAGACCAATGGGGATTGCCCACTGTCACTTTTGATGCTGAGATCAAGGAAAATGAAAAAATAATGCGTAAGGATATGATGGTTCAGGCAGCGGAAATGTTCGATGCTGCTGGATTTAAAGACATACAACAGTATGACAAAGGCTACTCTATGGGCTTGGGAATTCACGAGATGGGTACCGCTCGTATGGGACGTGATCCCAAAACCTCTGTGTTGAACAAGTACAACCAACTCCACTCAGTATCCAATGTATATGTTACCGATGGATCGGGAATGACTTCAGCCGGGAACACCAACCCATCCTTGACATACATGGCTTTGACGGCCAGAGCCGTTGATCACGCTTTTAAAGAACTTAAAAAAATGAATCTATAATTTATCAAAATATGGACAGAAGAAAAGCTTTAAGAACAATAGGTTTTGGAACCACAGCCATTACCGTTACCCCTGCGGTAGTCGGAATGCTTCAAAGTTGCCAAACCCAAACCGACACTTTTTCACCGATTCATTTTTCAAAGGAGAATTTTTCGGTGGTATCTCAATTAATGGATCTTATCATTCCAGATACAGATATTCCTGGTGCTATTGAATTAAAATTACCGGAATTTTTGGATGGGTTTATTGATGTCATTATGAATGAGAAAGCACAGAAAAAGATTACCGACGGTTTGGATCAGTTAATTGCAATAGCCCTCAAAGATACGGGCAAAAGCAATGCCAGTCGCCTAGAACGTTCGGACTTAGATGCGCAATTGGCCAAATATTTAAAAGCAGATCAGCAGCAACAAAATTCAGCCCAAGACGATGAAAACTATCAAACGGCTTCTACGTTTGCGAAACAACTTCGGAGTATGACCATCAACGCTTTTAAAACCAATGAATACATTGGTGAAAATGTTATGGCCTATGCACCCATTCCCGGAGAGCAAAAAGGTTGTGTAGATTTGATGGAAACTACAGGAGGAAAAGCCTGGTCTTCGCTATAGAGTTCTGAAATATTCTGCCAATGCTCGCGCCTCTTCTTGGGATAGGTTTTGGTTGAGCATCATTACATTGTTGTATTCTTTCAACAATGCCACAGCGGTTTCATCCTTTTGAAGCATCTCTGTGGGATTCAGTATCATGTTCATCACCCATGCTGGATTTCTACGTTCATAAATCCCCTTCATAGCTGGGCCTATCAGCTTTCGATCGGGCATGTGACAAGCGGTGCATTTTTGCTTAAAAATAGTCGATCCCTCTTCGGCCAAAGCAGCATCTATATTGGTGTCAAAAGTCATTGATTTGATGGGACCAATCCCAACGTTTTCAAAATTGACAGGAGCTTTTTCAATTGCTTTTTTTTCGGCTTTTTTCTCGGTAGTGGTGCGCTTGTACTCAAAAGATTTCTTTTTTTCTTTTTTTGGACCACAGGCGATCGTTACAACCAAGACTACTAAAAATGCTAAGGATTTCTTCATTACGAATTTTTAAGTATTAAATACTCGCCAAAAATAATAAAGTAGTCATAATTAGTCTCTACCCTAATGATATTTTTTAAATACCCAAGGCCTTACTTCAAACTTTTAATGGTTTTTTGGAAACCAAATAAACACCCGTCATAATCACCAAACAAGCAATGGCTTTGACCTCATCCAAGCTGTCATTTCCAGTATAGACAGCATAGCCTATGGCAATGATGGGCTGGGCATAGGCAAATGCACCAACGGTCGAAGCCTGTAAATTCTTCAAGGCATAGAGGTTGAGTAAATAGGTCGAAAAGGTCGTTCCCAAAACAACAAACGCAACCCTCCAAAGGACATCAAAAGGCATATTCCTCCAGTCCACTGCTGCATATTCTCCAATAGTTAGTGGAAAGGTGAGTACAAAGCCAATGAGAAATAACCATTTCATAATAGTCACGGTATTGTATTTTTCTGACAAGGGCTTGACTACAATGATAAATGCCGAAAAGAAGACCGAATTGATCATAAAAAAGATGTTTCCCAACAGTATATTGGGGGCTGAAGCAGTATTTTGAGTGCCGTAGAGAACCAATATTAAAGCGCCTGCGAATCCCATTGTAATCCCCAAAAATTTCCGCATTCCAATTTTTTCGCTTAGAAAAAGGTAGGAAAGTAAGAGGATAATGATTGGATTAGTAGTGGCAAAAATGCCGCTGTTTACTGGAGTGGACAACTCTAACCCTTTGAAAAAAGAAAGCATATTTATACACATCCCCATCAAAGCGGCCAAAAATAACCGTAGGTAATCTACACGTTCAATTCTTTCCTTAGGCAATACCAAACTTAGTAACCAAAAGAGGATGGCTGCTCCAGCAGTACGTATAAAGATGAAACCAAAGGCTCCAACATACACTGGCATCACTACCTTGGCTACCGTATGGTTCAATCCGTAGATCATGGTAGCTCCTCCGGCCGCCAACAGCGCCCATGATCTAGTGCTCATCTACCCATTTTTTGGCCTCGGCAACTACTGTTTTGCTATTACCCACAAAGACTTTATTGCGGTATACCAAAACAGGACGTTTGAGAAAAGTATAGTGATCTAAAAGTAAATTCTTAGCATTTTCTTCTGTTAACTTTTTGGTGTCGATTTGTCGTTGTTTAAACAATTGTGCGCGTTTATTGATCAAAGCCTCATAGCTTCCCACAGCCTTGTGTAAAATGGCCAACTGTTCTTCGGTTAGTGTGTCTTTTTTGATGTCAATCAAGTCAACTTCTTTTGGGAGTATCAACTCTTCGAGGATTCTCTTACAGGTATAACAACTACTCAAAAACAAAAAATAGTTCATGCTAAAATTTATATTGCAAAGAAATGGTATTTCGACCGATAATTAAATGCCAATAATCTGTGTTTTTTTCAATTCTATTTTTTTTTGAGATTATAAAAGTTAAAAAAGAACCTGCTTGTATATACAAGGAGATTATGAGTTACGAATTGGGACAGACTTTCTTTAAAATCCAATACCTTTGTAGGGTTAAAGAATACAGTAATGAACAAAAAATTACGTTTTAATAGTGCGACTATCCATGGGGGGCAGGAGCCAGATAAAGCCTATGGATCGGTCATGCCACCGATTTATCAAACCTCTACCTATGCACAAACTTCACCGGGAGGGCACAAGGGATACGAATACAGTCGTACCCACAATCCAACGCGAACCGCTTTGGAAAGGTCCATTGCCAGTATCGAAAACGCAAAACACGGCTTGGCCTTTGCCTCTGGTATGGCGGCAATGGATACCGTACTCAAGCTCTTTAAACCGGGAGACGAAATCATCTCTACCGATGATTTATATGGTGGATCCTATCGTCTGTTGACACAAATTTTCGAAAAATATGGATTGAAAATCCACTTTGTCAATATGGAAAAGGCCGCTAATGTGGCCCAATACCTTAATGACAACACAAAATTAATCTGGATAGAAACACCCACTAACCCCATGATGAAAGTGGTGGATATCAGAGCCATTGCCGCTTTAGGAAAATCTAAAAATACTCTGGTAGCAGTTGACAATACTTTTGCCTCTCCCTATTTGCAACAACCACTTGATCTAGGAGCAGACATCGTTTTACATTCCGCCACTAAATACCTTGCGGGTCACAGCGATACCGTTTTGGGACTTTTGGTAGTCAACGACGACATCCTCCAAGAAAAGCTCGCTTTTATCCAAAACTCTGGTGGGGCAGTTCCTGGACCCATGGATTGTTTTCTCACCCTAAGAGGAATCAAAACCCTTCACATAAGGATGCAAAGGCATTGTGAAAATGGGGCAGCAGTAGCCATTTACCTTCAACAACATCCCGAAATCGAAAAAGTGTATTGGCCTGGTTTTGTTGATAATCCCAATCACGAGGTGGCCAAAACCCAAATGAATGCCTTTGGTGGAATGCTCTCTTTTGTTCCTAAAGGAGGAGACCTAAAAACCGCCATGTCAATAGTAGAAAATTTAAAAGTCTTCACCTTGGCAGAGTCTTTGGGAGGGGTAGAAAGTCTGGCGGGACACCCAGCTTCCATGACCCATGCTTCTATCCCGAAAGCGGTCAGGGAAAAAAGTGGTGTGGTGGATGGTTTGATTCGACTCAGTGTTGGTATTGAAGATGTACAGGATTTGATTGAAGACTTAGATCAAGCAATAGGTTAGGTAGAATAGTATCATCATGGAGCTTCCAAAAAACAAAAAAATCTACTTTGCCTCTGACAGTCATTTGGGACTACCCAATAGTGATGAGAGTCGGGTTCGTGAAAAATATTTTGTGGACTGGCTGGAGGAGGTTAGAAAAGATGCTGCGGCAATTTATTTATTGGGTGATCTATTTGATTTTTGGTTTGAATACAAAACAGTTGTCCCCAAAGGATTTGTCAGAGTATTGGGTAAGTTAGCTGAAATTTCAGATGCGGGTATCCCCATCATCTTTTTTGTGGGCAACCACGATCTGTGGATGCGGGATTATTTCCAGAAAGAATTGGGTATTACTGTCTACCACGAACCTATAAGGTTGACTGTGGGTGACAGCCGTTTATTTATTGGTCATGGTGACGGTCTGGGTCCAGATGATAAGGGATATAAAATGATGAAAAAACTATTTACCAATCCACTTTCCAAATGGTTATTTCGTTGGTTACACCCTGATTGGGGTATGCGACTGGGCCAATACCTCTCCCAAAAAAACAAACTGATCTCTGGAGATGAGGATGTCAAGTTCTTAGGAGAAGACAAAGAGTGGTTGGTGGCCTACTCCAAAAGGAAGCTTCAGGAGGAACATTTTGACTATTTTGTTTTTGGACACCGACACCTGCCTATGGAAATCGAATTGAATAAAAGTTCCCACTACATCAACCTGGGTGATTGGATTACCTACTTTACCTATGCCGAATTTGACGGAAAGAAAATGGCCTTAAAAACTTGGAAAAAGTAAGCCGATGATTGAAGCCAAATCGCTTACCCTTGAAAAAACTGTAATTGTAGGGATAATCAATAGCCAACAGGATGCCACCCAATCCAAAGAATACTTGGATGAACTGGCTTTTTTGACCCACACTGCTGGAGGAGTCGTACGCAAACGCTTTGTCCAAAAAATGCAAATTCCAAATCCAAAAACTTTTATCGGTTCTGGAAAAATGACGGAAGTTGAAAACTATGTCGATGAAAATGAAATTACTACGGTTGTATTTGACGATGAGTTAACCCCAGCACAACAGGGGAATATTGAAAAAATATTGCGTTGTAAGATTCTTGACCGAACAGGTTTAATTCTCGATATTTTTGCCCAGCGTGCCCAAACCAGTTATGCCCGTACTCAAGTGGAGTTGGCACAATACGAATATTTACTGCCCCGATTGAAAGGCCTTTGGACACACTTGGAACGTCAACGGGGGGGAATTGGAATG
>JABGSU010000206.1 GCA_018647605.1 Flavobacteriaceae bacterium
GATCACCTCCAGAGGCAATGTGTTGGATGCCAACACCTCTTTTGCGCATTTCCATCATGGCGCAATCTCCCAAATCATTTTCAGGTAAACGAGTAACAAATTCTACGGGAACACCATAATTGGCTAGTGATACAGCAACATTGGATTCTCCTCCTCCATAGACCACATCAAAGTTGTTGGTCTGAGAGAACCTCAACTGTCCAGGAGGTGAAAGTCTTAACATGATTTCACCGAAAGTAACTACTTTGTTCATTAAAATTATTTAAAATTAATTTGAATTGGATTTTCAATTTTTTTAGCCAAGTCATTCAGATGTTTTTCCCAAGCGTCATGATCAGCAAATTGCTTGCTTTCCGACCAGTTAAAGCCCACATAATAGACTAATGACTGGTTTAGAATTTTAAGATCTAAAAACACATGGTTTTGATCTTTTATTTGTGGATTGTATACATGAGAACCTTCAAAGTGTTTTAATGGACTAAGAATTGCATTACTTAGGGTGGTCTCAAAATGGTTTTGCCTGAAAATAATGAGGTTGTTTTTGTCTATAACAGTTCCATTATTTTCCTGAAGTGATATTCCTGAAGAGATTTTGTCTGTGCCTTGAATCGAGACCTCAATTTTCATCAAGTTATTTCCAAAATCTAGACTAATTGTTTTTTGTTCTTTGATGATTCCTTGTGGTCCTTCCCAATCTGCATAATTCAATTGAAAAAGTGTTCTTAAAGGTCCTGTAGCAAGGGTCTTATGGGAAGTAAAGTTTTTGGATACAAAGTATTGATCGTCCTCACCTTTGATGGCCAATCCTCCAGCACCTCGACTGATGCCTACATGGTAGTTATCCAATCCTTCCCCATGATCTTCGTGATAGCTGATACCATTCTCTTCACTGTCTTTATACCACTTATTGATGACAGGGTAATTTACTTTTTTTAGCCAGCAGTCAATACCACTCGATATGAGACCTCCTTCTTTTCCCTCTTCGACCAGTGCCTGAGCCGCAGGTCCATAGGTTCTAAAAGCCACCCTATCATTCTCCCATGTATAGTCGTCAATTCGAGTAGGTACGATTCTGGAAAAACAATTTTCTACTTCGGCTTCTTTCTCTGATTGTTCCATTAAATGAAGGGTCATTTTGGACGAAGGAGCCATTTGAGGTTGAAAAATAAGCTGATCCATCATACCATCTTGATCCGTATCGATGAGTTGAGTGGTTAAAAAAGTCGCTTCTGATGGATCATAAACTCGAATCCTATCAATCATTGAAGTGATTTGCTCGGGCAATTCGCTTAAAGCGATCTCGACGGTTTCGTTTTCTCTAGTTAGGTCAAGATCATTGGTTAAATTAATACTAAAAGGATCTGGTGTGCAAGACGCAAGCAAGGCAATCACCCCTAGAGCTTTAAAAGTTTTTATTGAAAACATAATATCTAATTTAGTTTAGTTATTCAAAACGCCAAAGAATTCTGGTAACCACAAACTTAACTGAGGAATGTAGGTTACGAGAAACAAGGATAGTATCATTACCAAAAATAAGGGAATTAAGGGTTTAATCACCTTGGAGATGGTCGTTTTAGCAATACCTACTCCCACAAATAAGACAGAACCTACGGGTGGTGTACAAAGGCCTATACAGAGATTGAGCATCAAAACAATCCCAAAATGGGTGGGATCCATACCAAGCTCGGTAACAATGGGAAGGAAAATAGGTGTAAAAATCAATACGGCTGGAGTAGCGTCCATA
Organism: Flavobacteriaceae bacterium; assembly: GCA_018647605.1. Classification (GTDB taxonomy): domain Bacteria; phylum Bacteroidota; class Bacteroidia; order Flavobacteriales; family Flavobacteriaceae; genus UBA8316. The sequence goes on from JABGSU010000206.1 coordinate 1,745, forward strand.
AATACACCAACTGCTAATAAAATAAGATTGATCATCAAAAGAATTACAATTTTATTATCACTTACGGAAAGTAATAAATTGCTAATGTCTTGAGGAATATTCTCGTAGGACAAGACCCATGACATGCACATTGAAGCTCCAATGAGTAACATAACAATAGCAGTAGTTTCAGTGGATTCTAGGATCACCTTAGGCAGTTCTTTAAAAGACAGTTCCTTATAGTAGAAAGAAAGCAGTAGGGTATAAAGTACAGCAACAGCGGAAGCCTCGGTTGCGGTGAAAATTCCACCAATGATTCCTCCAATGACGATGACCAAAAGCAATAAACTGGGCAAAGCATCAATGAATTTGACGAAAACTTCCTTGATAGAAGAACGTTTTCCAACAGGGTAGTTATTTTTTTTAGCCCAAAACATGGCCACCATCATCATGAATAGTCCCGTGATAATTCCCGGGATGTATCCCGCTAAAAACAAAGCAGCAATAGATACTCCTCCACTAGCAAGTGAATATACAATCAAGGTGTTACTGGGTGGGATCACCAAACCTGTAGTGGATGAAGTAATATTTACAGCAGCACCAAATTCCTTGGAATAGCCTTCTTTTTCCATCTCAGGCCCTAAAATGGTACCCATGGCAGAAGCAGAAGCCATGGCAGAACCCGCAATGGCACCCATCATCATGGCAGAAACAATGTTAATCAATGCCAAACCTCCGGGCAAAAATCCTACTAAAGTTTTGGCAAAAGAGATCAAGCGATGGGCAATGCCCCCTCTACTCATAATTTGCCCTGAAAGTATAAAAAAGGGAATGGCCAACAAGGCAAAACTGTCCAACCCTGTTGCAATACGTTGAGATACTGTGGTAGTTGCCGCCGAAAAAGGCATGGCAAACATAAGGGTAAACAGGGAAGACATGGCAATACACCATGCTACAGGAACCCCCAGTGTCAACAACACCAAGAAACTAAAAACTAATATAATTACGGGTAGAAATTCAATCATTGCGCTTGTTCTTTTAAATCTAAAACTTTGTAAAAAATAATCAGTAATCCACTCAATGGTATTACAGCATAAACCACACCCAACGGAATTTTCAGTGCAGGGGAAAGTTGTTCCAATACTAGGGTAATATAGACCAACCTCACTCCTCCTATGAACATGCCCAGTATGGCAAAAGAGAGAATGGTCAGGTTGATTATAATTTGAACCCTTTTGAGGTTGACAGGGTTAAGCTTTTCAGAAAAATAGGTAATGGCCACGTGATTCCCTTTACCTGCGACATAGGCTGCTCCCAAAACACCCACCCAAATCATCAGGTAGCGGGCCAACTCGTCTGTGAATGAACTGGGATTGGCCAATATATATCGTGAAAAAACTTGCCACAATACATTGACGACCATAAACGACATTATTAATACAAGGGTTTTTTCTATAATAGAATCTATCTGTGCTCTTACATTCATGATTACTGAGTATTTTTAATTTTATCAATAAATGACTTGATCAAGGGATCTTTTGCATATTGGTCGGCTACAGTCTTGGACATTTCGGCAAAAGGAATCTTGTCGGGATAACTCACCTGAACTCCAGCAGCTTTAACAGCCTCCAAAGATTCTTGCTCTGATACGGACCATAGTCTTCTTTGCTCTATAACAGAAAGGTCCATTGCCTCTTGAATCCATTTTTGCTCTTGATCATTCAGGGTGTTCCATAAATGGGTGCTCATCAGCACTACATCGGGTAGAACGGTGTGTTCGTCAAGAATGTAATATTTACAGACCTCATAGTGTCTGGAAAGATAGAAGCTAGGGGGGTTGTTTTCGGCTCCGTCCACTACCCCTTGCTGCAGGGCGGTATAAAGCTCTCCCCAAGAAATGGGTGTAGGAGACCCTCCAAATGACTTTACCATATCAATGGCCGTTTGACTTTCCATTACTCTTATTTTGAGGCCTTCCAAATCATTGGGCTGTTCCACAGGTCGATCGATGGTATAGAAACTTCGACTGCCTGAATCGTAATAGCCTAAGCCTTTGAGCCAGTATTTTTCGGTACCTGCAAGTAACTCGTCTCCAATCGGGCCATCAAGAACTCTAAAAGTGTGTTCCTTGTCTTTGAACATGTAGGGAATACCAAAAACCTTGATGCTGGGAGAGAAATTTTCCAATACTCCGGCAGACACCTTGGTCATGTCCAAACTTCCAATTTGTAAAAGTTCCAAGCATTGACGTTCGGTTCCCAATTGTTGACTGGGATAAATCTGTACTTTAAATTTCCCCTCTGAAATTTTTTCAAGTTGTTCTCCAAAGTAAACCATTCCTTGGTGAACGGAATGACCCGTACTCAAGCCGTGGCCCAATCGAATGACTTTACTCGATTTTAACTGATCACAGGACATTAAGCTTAACAGACAAACAAGTCCCAAAAGAGGTTTTATATTCACCATTAGTTTTTATATTTTATGAATTCTTTCAAGTTGTAGTAGCAAATGTTTTCAACCATATCCCCAAAAAAGGATATATCATTGGGCAATAGACCCTTTTCTATATCATTGCCAATCATATTACAAAGTAAACGTCTAAAGTACTCGTGTCTTGGGAAAGAAAGAAAACTTCTGCTGTCGGTCAACATGCCAATGAATTTGGACAATAGTCCCATATTGGATAAGGTTCTCATTTGAGATTCCATTCCCTCTTTTTGATCCAAGAACCACCAAGCAGTACCCCACTGAATCTCTACTTTATCATTATTAAAGTTCCCTGGCATGGTGGCAAAAACTTCATTCATGGCTGGGTTCAAGTTATACAGAATGGTATTGGTAAGTTTGTCATTGTCGTTCAACCTCCCCAAAAGTCGAGAAAGGTTTTTGGCTTGAGCAAAATCTCCTATGGAGTCACAGCCAACATCTGCCCCCAATTTTGTTTTTAACTTTTGATTGTTACCTCTCAAAGCGCCCAAATGCAATTGTTGTGTCCAACCGAAATCATGGTATATGACAAATAGTTCATACAATACACAAGAGTTGAAAAGGCTGGCTTCATCGGGAGAAGGGAGAATTCCCGAAATGCGTTTCTTTAAAATCGCATTGGCTTCAGCATGTGTAAAATCGGCGGCGTGCGTAAACTCCAATCCATGATCAGAGATTCTACATCCGTTCTGATGAAAATATTCCACTTTAGATTTTAGAACAGATAAAAGGCTGTCTAGGTCTTGGATTTCCTCTTGGGCAGAATTACCCAAGGTTTTTATATAGTCCAAATATTGCTCTCCATTAATGCCAAAAATATTATCAGGTCTGAAACCTGGTAAGACTTCTATGCCGTGACTATTACTTGAAGCTATTTTTTGATGAGAGGAGAGATCGTCAATCGGATCATCAGTGGTACACAACATTTCCACTTTCATCTTTTTGAGTAAGGTGTTGGGCGTAATGTTCTCAAGTTGTCGATTGGTTTCCTCGAATATGGAAGTTGAAGTAGAAGGCTGTAACAAGGTCTTGATTCCAAAATAACGATCCAATTCCAAATGAGTCCAATGAAATAAAGGGTTTCCAACCGAAAAAGGAACGGTATAAGCCCACTGATCAAATTTTTCTTTATTAGTGGTTTCTTTACCTGTGATGAATTTTTCGGGAACACCAAGTGATCGCATGGCTCTCCATTTGTAGTGATCCCCATCCAACCAAATTTGATTGATTCCTTCATAGGGTTGATTGGCTGCAATCACTTGGGGGGATAAGTGGTTGTGATAGTCTATAATGGGCATATCTGCAGCATGTTCAAAATACAATCGCTCTGCCGCCTTGGTTTGGAGTAAAAAATTCTCTTTAATAAAAGATTCCGTCTTTTTAAATTCCATTTATATCATTTTATTAATTCCCCATTCCAATCCCCTCAATTCAGCCAAGCCTCTCAATCTTCCGATAGCGGAATAGCCTGGATTAATTTTAGGTTTTACCAGATCGTCCAACATCTGGTGTCCGTGATCAGGTCGCATGGGTATGGAAGCATCTTTGCGATTTTCAGCAGCCCGACGTCGCTGTTCTTTAATTACTCTTGTAATGATTTCAAACATGTCTACATCTCCAGTAAGGTGATCTGCCTCAAAGAAATTTCCCTCAGCATCACGTTTGGTACTTCTCAGATGTAAGAAATGTACGCGATCTGCAAAAGCTTCAAAAATAGCTGGGAGATCGTTGTCTTTCCTTACTCCCAAAGAACCCGTACAGAAAGTGATTCCATTAGACAAGGGAGTCACTTGATCAAAAATATATTGATAATCGGCTCTTGTACTAACGACTCGGGGTAAACCCAAAAGGGTAAACGGCGGATCATCAGGATGGACACACATTCTAATGCCCAGGCTTTCTGCCAAGGGAATGATCTCCGATAAAAATTGTACCAAATGAGATCTCAATTGATCCGCATCAATTCCCTTGTAGGTATTGATCATGGCTTTGAACTCCTCCATAGAATATCCCTCTTCAGAACCGGGCAGGCCTTTGAGCATATTATCCGAAATTCGTTGAATATCAGATGGGGAAAGTTTTTCAAATTGCTTCTTAGCCGCTTCAATCTCTTCTGAGTTGTAATCTTTTTCAGCACCTTCTCTATTGAGGATATGCAAGTCAAAAACCCTAAGTTCGGAAGCATTAAACTCCAGTGCAAGGGAACCGTCTTCTAGGGGCATATCCAGTCGGGTTCTGGTCCAATCCAGTATGGGCATAAAATTGTAACAAATAACATAGACTCCACAGGAAGCGAGATTTTGCATACTTACCTTGTAGTTCTCTATGATTTGCTGAAAATCTGCAGTTCTGGTTTTTATTTTTTCGTGGACCGGAAGAGATTCCACAACATCCCAAGTAAGTCCAGCGGCTTCAATTTCATTTTTTCTTTTTTGTATTTCTTCCTTTGACCAAATGTCACCATTTGGAATATGATGAAGTGCGTTTACAATACCGCTAGCTCCAGCTTGCCTAACATCAGCTAGGCTAACTGGATCGTTGGGTCCGTACCAACGCCAAGTTTGGGTCATTTTCATATGTATAGATTAAACCCCACTGAAAGCACTAAAGCCTCCATCGATGGGAAGTACAATTCCTGTTATAAATTTAGCGGCATCACTGCACAAAAAGTGAATGGCACCATTGAGTTCTTCTGCTTCTCCAAAACGTTTCATGGGGGTATTTTTAATGATGGTGTCTCCCCTTTCTGTAAAGGAACCGTCATTATTCAACAATAATTTTCTATTTTGATTGCCAACAAAAAAACCAGGGGCGATAGCATTAACTCTTACCCCAGGGCCAAATTTTAAGGCCATTTCCACGGCCATCCATCGGGTAAAGTTTTCGATTCCCGCTTTGGAAGCTGAATAGCCCACCACCCGTGTAATCACGCGATCCACACTCATAGAGGAATAGTTGATGATAGAACCTCTTTTTTGATCGGCCATGATCTTTCCAAATACCAATGAAGGAATAACAGAACCATTGAGGTTTAACTCAGTGACTTTCTTAAAATCATCCATCGACAAATCAAAAATAGTTTGATCTACAGCAATGGTTGCTCCAGGCATATTTCCTCCTGCTGCATTGAGCAGGATATCTACGCTTCCCCACTTTTTTAAAATTTCTTTACTGATGGTTTCTATGGAATCCTTAGAAAGTACATTGGCAGCAAAGCCAATAGCATTCCCCCCATTATTCTGGATCAGGTCAACGGTTCGTTGGGCGGATTCCTCCGTCAAATCCAATATAGCAATCTTGACTCCAGATTCGGATAAACTTTGTGCAATACAACTTCCCAATGCTCCACCACCTCCAGTGATGACTGCTACTTTACTTTTTAAATCAAAATTTGGCATTATAATGTTTATAGTATAAAATTAGTTTTATCCCAATGGATCGTTTTTTCACTGTCCATGGCCTGTATCCCCATTTCAACAGCATAGGCTGCTTTGGCACCAGTGGTGACTCCAGAAAGTGGGGTTTGGTTGTTGATTATCGAATCTCTAAAATCTGTTAGAGCTTGTTTAGTGGGATCTATATGCTTAATGTCTATAAGAGTTCCTTTACCTTGTGACCAATTGGTCGTTGCCCCAGATACCCCATCTACTTCTCCATACTCTGGCTTGTACTCTCCCTCAGGAAAAAACCATGCGGTATCGTAGGAAATGGTCAAGGTACCTTTGTCTCCCATGACCATGATCTTGTAATCATCCTTGGCATTGGAGGTCAAACAAGTATAAGTGGCTTTTACCCCTTCGGGATATTCATAGATGAGCTTGGTATTGTCATAGGTTTCTCTACCGTCCTTCCAATAGTCAATTCCTCCCATACCAACAACCTTTTCTGGAGTGGCCTTGAGAATCCAGTTGGCAAAATCGATTTGATGGGAGCTTAATTCGGCAACCAATCCGTAGGAATATTCCCTGTACATTCTCCAATTAATCTGTCTTTCGAAAGAGGGGTTGGGTACTGCCCTTCTCCAGTTGCCATTTCGATTCCACTGGGCTTCTATAGAGGCTATTTTTCCTACTTTTCCCTCCCAAATCATATCGACTATCTGGGTGTACATTCTGGAGCTGTGGTATTGATGCCCTGTTTGAAAAACCTTTTTGGAAAGTTTACATTTCGCAACAACTCGGGCAGTGGCGTCAGTTCCTTTTGCCATAGTTTTTTCGCAATAAACATGTTTATCAGCGTCTAGGGAATCCACTGCAATGATATCGTGGGTATTCAAGGGAGTGGTGATGATCACACCATCGATGTTTTTGTCATCCAGAAGTTTTCTGTAATCCTTATAGGCCTTGGCATTTTTGTTACTTTTTATCAAATCAAAACCTTCTTCTAAACGAAAAGCCAGGGTATCACATACAGCAATCACTTCACAGCCAGAGATATTATCAAGTAGTTTAATAATCCCTTGTCCTCTTCCACCAGTACCGACAACACCCAGATTGACAGTGTTATTAAGATTTACATTGGCCATCAGGTTTGGAGCCACCATAGATCCTAATACTATTCCACCAGAATTGATAATGAAATCTTTTCTATTCATTGAATGATTAATTTTTATTAATGATTTGGTTGATTTCTTCGAGGGACTTTCCTTTGGTTTCGGGAACCATAAAAACAGAAAACATAAGTTGCAGGAACATCATGAAAGTAAAAAAAGAAAAAATGGGCCATGGGTTGGTATTGAAGATCGCAATTACCGATGGACCTATCAAAGTAATTATGGCAGCAAACACCCAATGAACTCCTGCACCAAAAGACTGTCCTAGGGCTCTGAGTCTGTTGGGGAAAATTTCAGAGATAAAAACCCATATAACAGTCCCTTGTCCAATAGCATGTGATGCAATAAAAGCAAAAATAAATAGGGCGATCCAATGGGGGTTCAGACCCTGATAAAAAGCTATTGTTACACCAGACAAACTAATGATATATCCCAATGAACCAATGATTAAGAGTTGTTTTCGTCCCAGTTTATCAATCAGCATAAGTCCTGCAAAAGTGAAGACGATGTTGGTCAGGCCTATAAAAACGGAGTTGAAAAGTGATTCTTTAGTAACAAAACCGGCCATTTGTAATATTTCGGGAGCGTAATAAAGTATAAAATTGATGCCCGAGAGTTGATTGAAAAAGGAAATTAAAAAAGCTAGTATTAAAACCTTTTGGCTTTTCTTACTGATTAGTTTGTTTTTTTCGGCTATAGCTTGGTCAGTCGATTTGATCTCATCAAAAACACTTTGCGCCTCTGAGCCTTTTCCATAAATATCTTCTAATGTTTCAAGAGCCCTTTTGTCATTGTTTTGGAAAAGTATATGCCACCGGGGTGTATCGGGGATGTAGAAGGTCATCAACAAATAAAATAATGCGGGAATGGCCTCCACTCCTAACATCCATCTCCAATCATGGATGCCGTGAAAACCTGTCAGAAGGTAATTGGAGAAAAAAGCAATTAAAATACCGAAAACCAAACTAAATTGGTATAAAACCCCAAGGGAACCTCTTTTTTGTGGAGGCGAAATTTCGGATATGTATATAGGGGCGGCTATGGAAGAAACTCCAACAGCCAAACCTCCAATGAATCTAAAAAAAGAAAAAGTGAAAGGGTCCATTGCCAAAGCAGATCCAAGAGCAGAGATGAGAAAGAATAAACCGATCCAGGATAAGGTTATTTTTCGACCCAATTTGTTGGTTGGATAAGATCCAAACAAAGCACCAACAACGGTTCCCCAAAGTGCCATTGACATGATGAAAAAACCGTGAAAAACAGGCCCAGTAGACCACAATTCCTTTATGGGTAGGTTGGCACCCGAGATGACTACAGTATCAAATCCAAACAAAAAGCCAGACAAGGCTGCAGCAATGATCCACTTGTTTGATTTAGACATAATTGAAGTTTTCGTGTGGGTACACTATTCTTGACAAATATAATGGAAAGGAAGCAAAAATTTACTTCAAGAGTTGTATATTATTGATAATAATTATTTGTTTGTAATATTATATATCTATTAATAATAAGTATAGTATATTTAAGGTAAATATATTTTTTTTGACTACCATAAAAGACATCGCCAAAGAAGCCAATGTGTCGGCAGGTACAGTAGATCGTGTTTTACACGACCGTGGAGGTGTTTCTCCCAAAACAGAGGAGAAAATTAAACGAATCCTAAAACAAAAAAAATTTAAGATCAACTTGATTGCCAGTTCTTTGGCAATGAAAAAACACCAGAATCTGGCAACATTGATTCCTCAGTATGATGATGAAAATCTTTTTTGGAAATCTCCATTTTTAGGAATCCAAAAAGGGAGTCAAGATGTTAATGCATATGGAGTAGAAAATCATTTTTTCACTTTTGACCAATTTGACCCTAAAAGTTATATCAAAGCTTTTCAAAAATTGATTAAAACTGAACCAGATGCCGTTATAATGGTACCGCTATTTATCAAAGAAACCACAGAAATCATTGAAGTACTCAATGATAAACAGATTCCCTTTCTTTTTTTAAATGTTGGATTACAGGGATTTAATAATCTTTGTTATATCGGACAAAAGTCTTTTGAAGCAGGTGTTCTTGCAGGCAAGCTATCAGATATTTGTTTGGACGATAGTGATGAAATATTAATTATTCTTACTCGAAAAAACCTTTATAACTATGAAGCCATTCTTGAGCGTGTCAAAGGTTTCATTTACTATTTTAAGGAAAATAAGCCCAGCACCAAAATCCACCAACTCCAATTCGATAAACCTGATGAGGTTGAAAAGAGTGGTGAAAAAATCAATCTTTATTTAGAGAAGCATCCACAAATTAAGGGGATTATGGTTCCTTCCAGTAGGATATCCAATGTCTGTCGTGTGATTGATGCCGACAAACTATCCCAACTAAAAGCAGTAGGCTTTGATACAACACCTCAAAACGTCGATGCTCTAGCTAAAGGGGTCGTTACTTTTTTGATTTCTCAAAAATCATTCAATCAGGGATACAAATCGGTTATCACTATATCCAACTATTTGGTTCACAAAGAACTGCCAAAAAACGAAATTCCTACGCCTTTGGAAATTATTACTAAAGAAAATTATAAGTTCAGTCACTCTGAGGAACGTAATTATTACCAAGAATCTTAAAAAACAACTTCATTTACTGGATTTCCGTCCACATCGTGGTGGGTAAACTTTACCACAGGCAAATCTTCACTTACCACTGTTACTGTTAGAAAACCACCTTTAACCCTTAAGAATTGATGCTCTGGTCTAACATCCTCCTGTTTCCATCCCCCTGCGTGAACGTTCGCACCAGCTCCACAGCCAAATTCCCACAGATTGGTTTCTTTGATGTGGGTAACATATTGCCAATGTCGATCTCCGTTGACAATGAAAAGGTTTTTTTGCTTCTTTATAAAATCAAGTATTTCTCCTTGTTCATGAGAATAGTTGGCGTTGCTTAGATTGTCATTTTTATTCCTTCGGTCTGGGCCTAAAATAGGCGAGGAAGTAATCAGAACTTTAAACGTAGCATCCGATTTGGATACCGTTTTATAAAACCATTGTTTTTGTACTTTTCCCCAAATGGTTTTATTAGGACCGTCATCTAAGTAATTTTGATTCCTATAGTTCCTGCCTTCAACAATCCATACCTGAAGGTCTTTTCCCCAACGAATGGTTTTATAACTTTTTTGATGACTGGGGAATTGCTCCTTGTCGAAAATTTCCAGACCTCTCTCAAAGGGAACCGTTCCATAATCTTTGCCGGGGTAACTGTCATCAAAACCCACATCGTGGTCGTCCTTCATAAAATAGGAAGTGTGATTGTTATAGAAAGATCGCTGAAAAGGAAGAGCAAACAGACGATTCCATTTGAAAAGCATTAATTCTTCGGTCAAGGCATAGGGAGTTGGTTTGTCCATATACTCTATATCTCCAGTATGCACATAAAAATCTGGAGATAGCTTGGCCATACTTGGGTAAATCTTATGTCCATTTTCGAGATCGTCCCGCCGATTATAATCATGACAGGAGACCACACAAAATTTAATGTTCTTTTTGGTATCCTTATCGGATGGTAAAACAAACCGACCTGAAATACTGTCAGAAACCTCAGCACCTGCGTGGGGTCTGGCATAGATTTTTAATCGATATTTCCTTCCTGCTTCCAGTCTTTCCAACTTCCACTGATGGGTGAAATCTTTCTGAGTATCTACTGCAGTCCAATTCGAGACGACAGTAGTATCATCATTTCCTTCAATATAATAATGCAATTGAACTTCACCGGCAGCTCCAGGGCAATACCCCTCCATATCGCTGAGGGTTGCTCCTTTTGGGATTTGAGAACCATAAATGTTCTCTTTATCTGGATTTTTGGCTAGTGTGAGCATTTTCTCTTTACTTATTTTTTTGAAGGGCAGACCCCTATACAATGCTTCTTTATTTTGAGTGAGTCTTGTCCACAGAACAATGGAATTTTGATCTGCCCAACCATTTTTAATGCCATTGGCAAAAAAAGGACCTTCCCCTTTTTCAGGTGTTTGACAGGATAAAAATAAAAGTCCTAAAGCACTTAAAAGTAGTTTCCTTACCATATCAAATTTTTAAATAAAAAGGGGAATGATAAATTATTTACCCCCGTATAATTTATACATCTCTGAACCAGCACTCAGGAAGGCCCCTACTCCATAAACTTCAGTCTTGTCGGGATAGGCTTCGCCTGGTGCCGCTCCAATGGGTTGAACATAAGTCAACATTCCGTCCTCATTAACATGACCAACTAAAGCTTTCCAGGCCTTTTCAACAACGGGACGATAGATCTCACTATCCAAAATACCTTGATTAATGCCCCAAGCCAAACCAAAAGTGAAAAAGGAAGAACCGCTGGTTTCAGGAGTAGAATAAAATTTTTGACCCAATAAGCTCATTGCCCAATGACCTTCTGGAGTTTGAATCTTGAGTAATTTCTGAGCCATTTTATTATAGATTTTCAAAAAGTACTTGTATTCTGTTCCATTAGGATCCAACTCGATCATCACATTGACCAATCCTGCCAATACCCATCCATTTCCTCTGGACCAAAAGATCTTAGTACCATTGTCTTTTTCGCCAATATAAGATTCATCTCTGTAATAAAGACTTTCTTTTTTGTCAAACAAAAAGTCTGTAGTGGCTTTAAATTCTTTGACCATAAAATCGAGGTACTTTTTATCTCGGGTTATTTTTGAAATCATCGCCCAAACAGGAGGAGACATAAAAAGTGCATCACACCAGTTCCATCGATCTTGATGAAATTTTGATCTCCATGTCATTTTAGACATTGAAGGATGATATAGAATGTAGTCCAATTGATTTATGATAGGCTGAATCATTTTTTCATCCTTATATTTTCGGTACAAATGAACATAGGTCTGTCCGACGGTATGATCATCAGCATGGTAAATTCTCTTATGTAATTTCCAATCGTTGGTTTCGCCTATGTTTTTTAGCCATAAAAAATATTTTTCATCTTCGGCCATAGCAGCCCATTTGGTCATTCCTACATATAGAGCACCGTTGGTCCAATCCAAAGGATGGTGTTTCCCTCTATTGAGTCGTTTGTTTTGAGCTCTGTATTGAAGATCGTTGTGGTTGGCGATTTGCCAATCTGCTACTCTTTCCATGACTTGTTTTACTTCAAAAGCCCTATTTTTTTGAGCCGTCAGACTCGGTAAAAAAAGTAATAAAGCAATACAGTTTATGATTTTTTTCATGATTACAGTTATTTGGTGTTTTGGTTAAAAATTGAATTAGTTGTTTATAATTTTCTATAATTAATTACTATTTCTCTTAAGTTTGTACAAATAGAGTTTACTTGGCATCGGCCAGGGTTTGGGTCTTGGTTTGTCTCTGAATCGGTCTAAGGCCTCCCACTTCAATACATACCTCACGTCATCTTCGGGAGCCTTTCCGATGTCTTGGGAACTCACTACTTTTAAACCTTTAAAAGTTCCTTCGGTTTTTATTCTTTTTTCAAAGCGATGCCCTGAAAACAGGGGAAGCTCTCTCATTACCCTACCAATGGGATCAAAGTTTTCGTCCAATAAAATGATCCCTTCACCATACTTGATATGCCAATAGGCTATTTCGTATCGTCCGTCTTTTCTTTTATTAAAGCCTCTGATTTTAAATTCACCTTTGATGCTTCCATTACCAGAAAATTCCCAACGATAGTCCCACTGAGTAATTTGTTTGTACATCCATTGATCTTTTTTAATCTGGGCAATGTACAATTGCAAGTCTCCCTTTTCATCGTATTTGTGATAGGTGAAAACGGGTTTTTGGTTATGATCCAAATAGAGCTTGGCAGCCAAATTTATGATACCTCCTTTGGGCGGAATGGGATCTACGATCAATGATTTCTGATCTAAAGTTGCAGGGAGTTTAATGGGCTGATCAAAGGCATCAAACCAGTTCTCTAGATCGGGACTTTTCATGTAGGACAAATCGTGATTTGTAGAACAATCTGGGGTATCACGCCACACCCAAAAGACATGATACCATCCGTCCTCACGTATTTCTGGTTGAGACTGATAGGCATTCATTAGACCTAGTCCATCAGTCAAGGGAACCTCTAACATCCGACTCCATTTCATGGTTTGGGTATTGTATTGGTTGTATATCTCATTACCATTACCACTACCCCCGTCTCGGTAATGGAAAATCAATTCATTTTCTTTGGTATGCATAAATTTTGGATAGGTGGATCGTTTTTCATTGGGTCCTACCATAGTATGATGCTGCTTCAAAGTAAAAATATCGTTGGGTTTTTCACTTCTGAAGTAGGTCAAAGGGTCAACATGCATATTCCCAGACAAATGGATAAATCCTCCCTTATCAACTGCCATGGTAATCGAATTGTGGGAGTCCCAACCTATTTGCGTAGCTGAATATCTTTTACTGCGCTCAGGAATCTCTGGATCTCGGGGAGGGGATGGCAGTTTAAACAATGTAAAACGTTCGTCGGACAAGTCTCGTTGACCCACTACCATGTTCCTGTTGGCATTGTAATAGGCTATGTATTGTCGCTCCTGATGGGTCAACAGGGAGAAACCTACAGAGTGACCTGACCATACTGAATCAATCTCTACGATTTGAACGACAGACTCTTGTAGGTGTGATTCGTCAATGACTATTTCTTTTTTTGGAAGATCATTACATCGACTAAAAAAATAAATTACCGTTAATATCAATAAATATGAAGTGTTTTTCATTGAGGATTTTATTTTAATTTTCATCCAGTAAATATCCTGTTTTGGTTTTGTTGAAATGATATTCAAAAGTTTGATTTTCGTAATCAAAACTCAATTTCATATCTCCATTTTCAAGCATTTCCATCTTCTTGGACGACATGATTTTTTTCATTTGGTTTTGGTCTTTAACGGGTAAAATCAAATTAGAAAAAAGTGTATTTTTTGATGAAGACATGAATTCCACATCAAAATAATCAATCCAATTAAAGGATTGAGTAGCATTAACCATTTGAGAGGGATGTCTTCCCGTTTTGATTGAAAATTTTTGATCGGTGATGGGAATCAATGCCATCTTTCCTTCATTCCCTTCGAGAATTACTGAACCATCATGGATTTTTACATCAACGCCTGAATGAAAGCGCAACTTGATCTCAGCATTTTTTTGGGCATGAATTTCATCCAAAAGGATTGTGATCTTTGGTTTCTCTAATATTATATTTCTTCTCCACTTTTTTAGCTGCTTTTTCGGATAGGCATTGGTGGGATCCATCAGTACATAATCTCTTTTGGCGTTCGTTCTAAAATCCAATACTTCTCCCCCTATACTATAATCATAAGGTTGTTTATAATATTTACCCGAAATTTGCTTTTCACCATTGACCAATAGGGTGTTGTGTCCCTCGCTTGAGGCCTCGGGATAGTCGAATCGATCCTGATCAAAATACTTTTCATCGTATCCACTTTTTCCTAAATCTTTAATAAAATATTCTTGATTCCAATAAATTATAAAATGTCCAATGTCCAAATGACCGTGATGAGGATCGTCATTTTTTCCAGCTTTTCCAGCAACTATGACCTTATCTGAACTCGAAAAATCACTGCGCATCACCCACCAATCAATGGTTCTAAAATGTAGGGACGGTTGACTGGGAGGAAGACCAGCAAATGTAGGTCTGGGCCACAGGATATCGAAAACACCATCTGGTTCTTTGATGAGTTGATTCCTGTACCAAGCCGCTTGAGGGTTCTGAGTTTCCGTTGCAAGTTTATTGATTAAATGGGGACTGCCGACCCATCCCCCACCACCAGAATCTTCAAAATTGAGTGATTTATAGCCCGGAAGAGAGATATATAATGGGAAGGTTACTGGATTGTCCAAAAGTCTTTTGTTTTTAAAAAGGTTGAATTTACCATTGGTCAAGCGCTTTAGGGCATCGGCAAAAAACGCAGAAGTATGAACCCCATAATTCCAATAAGAGCCTCCCTCTTGCCAACCTCCATCTAAACCTAATTCATTGAACATGCTGTTGATTCGGTTGTAGGATTCAGCCACAACATCAGTAAGTTGTGGGTGTTCTTTTAGTAGGGTCAATCCTACCAGACCGACGCCAGAGTTACACACACCACACCAATTGCAACGATAGGCAGTGGCCCACCAGTGAAACTCATAGTCACCCCGAACACGCGTAATTACTTTTTCCAAAAGTGCTCCGCGAATGCGATCTCTCTGTGCTTGTGTCAATACAGGATACAACCAATCATAAACGGCGGCCATCAGTCGACCAGAATCTCCATTATAATGATCAAAATTGAAATTGACTTGATCATCGGGTACATTCCACGGCATGATGCGGGAATAAATAATGGGAAATTCATGGGCGCGTTGGGTCCAGGTGGTCAAATTACAAAAAGCGTCTGCAAATTCAAATGATTTTTGGGCATAGGCCTCATCGCCTGTCATTTGATAGAGAAAAGCCAAATAAAATGCATTGTCTCTGTTTTCTTTATAATATTTTGCATAAAGATTGTTTCGATCCTCTTCTGACCAATTGGCTCGTGTATTTTTACCTTGAATCGGTATGTTTTTGTCAACGGGCATGGCCATCCAAACTTTGGCCTTGGCTTTCATTTTCCTGAAAACATCTTTACTTTCTTGATCTGAATTAATCCGCTCGATAAGCTTCTTTTTATCAGTCTCATTGAAATAAAGATAGGGATGCTCCAAAGAAGAAATGTCCAAAGTTTTGTCAATATCAGATTTTTTGACTTGGGCCATCAATCCACATCCCTGCCCAAAAAAAAGGGAAATTATTATAAGCTTTATCAATGGTTTATGGATGTAATTCATTTTACTGTTTAAAATTTTTCTAATATGCCTCACATTAATAACCCTCACGCCAGTTCCTCTGCCCTCTCAGTCTGACTTTAACATTAAGATTTTTACCCTCAA
The DNA here is from genome assembly GCA_018647605.1 of Flavobacteriaceae bacterium. Taxonomy (GTDB): domain Bacteria; phylum Bacteroidota; class Bacteroidia; order Flavobacteriales; family Flavobacteriaceae; genus UBA8316. The sequence continues at coordinate 17,697 of JABGSU010000206.1, forward strand.
TATTTGATGAAGGAATTTTTAATTCTATCCTCTTTAGCCCTTTCACTCTTCTATCTAAAGCCAATGGTGGAGGATCCAAGGAAACAACATTCATTTGAATTTTAGGATGGCTTATATTTTCAACATAGAGTTTTTTTACAGGCGTTACTGATGAATATTCAGATTTATAAATCGTTGCACCCTCGGGGGTGATTTCAACATCCAATGTCGTGATCAATTGCCATGTAACAATTTCGGTCATTTCGTCAATTTCGATTTTATCCTCTATGACTAGGGAAACATTGCTGTCCTTAGTAAAAGTTCTCTCGGCACTTTTGAGTTGTCCTTTAAAGGTTGGAGTAAGGTCAAAAGTAACTTGAGGATTTTCGCCCTCTTTAAAATCAGCAATAGTAGCTTTACCATCGACTATATGTAACTGATCATTTACAGATAAAGTACTATGCCCAAAATTCCCTTTGTTTAAAAGGGTCCATCGTTCGCTATCTTGTGATTTGTTCCACAAGTCAAAACCTTCTTTTTCCAGGTCGTTATAGTTTTGGTTTCCTGGATCAAATACCCATCTGACCCCATTCAATTCAAAAATAAATGAGCCGGCATCCATATTCCCGTGATTTACGGTTCCACTTCCTCCTTTACCTCCAAAATAATAGCCATAGGGATCGGAAGATCCTCCAGTGAAAACGGCCACAGGATTTGAGCCTTCTCCCTTCCAGGCTGATGGAAGGTCGGAATACAGTTTTTTTTCGTATTGAGCTAACCAAACCAGTCCCGCACCATCCAAACGTCTTAATTTTCCAATTTCACTGGGGGATCTGAGCAATCTATTTCTTTCAAAAAAGAGTTCATCGCCTGATTTGGAGGCAAACCAAGCCAAGGTAATGTCACCGTTTTCGCTTCTTTTGTCTCCACAGTCTGCAAAGTTGTAATACCAACCGGAAGGAGTATTCATTAAGACCCTAAAAATGGCACTTTCTTTAAAGGCAGGGTAATTCCCTAGGCCAAAATCGGTTCCAAAAGCACTTTCTAGCATGGCATTGGTAACCACGGAAAACACAGTGCCATAACCCCAATAAGTCGATCCTTCTGGGTAAACACCATCTGGACCGTATTCGTCCAAAGCATGAGGAAAGCCATCGATAGACCTTCTGATGGTTGTAGCTGCCAACTCGGGATCGCGTTCGGCGATGGCAATGGATGCTGCAATCATTCCTCCATTACAAACTTGATTCCAATTGTTATTTCCGTTGATCCACCAAGTATTCGATCTACTTTCTTTATTATAACTGGGTTTAATACCTTTTTCTATCAAAGCATTTAATGCCAATTCGATGGTAGACTCTGGCAAATCACCAGTAGTCCAATCCAAAGCAAAAGCAATAGCCATTGACATTTCACCAACGTCTAAATAATGTGAGGGATTCCAATCTGAAAATTGACAAACTGCCTTCACTTCTCCATCGATTCGTTCTAATATTTTCGGGTCTTTTTCAATATAATAAACCATTCCCAGCATGTTAATTCGATAAAGCATTTCTCTGGAAACCGAAAGCAATCGCTTTCCAATTTTAATACGTTCCAAAAAAGGTTTTTGCAATACTTGATCTGCATTGAGCTTGATGGTTTGATAAATGTTTTGAACTACTGGATCGGAGTTGAGTTTATTTCTCAGAATTTTATCAATTTCAGGATTCAAAACCAATCTTGGGGATTCTTTTCTAAGGTTTTTGGTAAGGTATTCAGGGTTAAAAGGATTACTGATTTCTGCAACTGATTCTTTATTTTTCTCTACTGCTTCTCCATTACAGTTAATCAGTATTAATGAGATTAAGAATAAAAAAAACGAATAAAAAGTTCTCATAATGATAATTTAATGCATTTAAAACATCAAAAAAAGATGAATAAATACTTGTGTTTTTGTTTTGATTTTAACAACCATTAAAATAAGGAAAATGGAACAAATAAAAAAATATAAACTACTTAAATATAGAGAGTTATATAAAAAAAGCCATCTAAAAAGATGGCTTTTTTCTAAATCAACGCAGGAAAGGTATGTTACCAACCTGGGTTTTGACCCAATTCAGGATTTTGAGAAA
>JABGSU010000207.1 GCA_018647605.1 Flavobacteriaceae bacterium
AATCCTTTGATGCCCGGTATTGGATGTGGTGGAACGCCTATCCTTGGGTTGGACGTTTGGGAGCATGCCTACTACTTGAACTACCAAAACAGAAGACCCGATTACATCGATGCTTTTTTCAACGTGATTAATTGGGAAAAAGTGAGTGAACTATACGTGCAAAATAAGTAAAGGGGTGCTCATTTAAAAAGGAGTAAAATAAAAAGGGAGGATAAATCCTCCCTTTTTGCCCCAAATCTTACCATGAACTTAACCTACTTATGTTCTGGTTTTGTAAAAGTAGAATAATGCCTTAGGGAGTGAATAATAAAACGTTAAAATGCGCTTTTTTCTGACCAAAGGGATTATAATAAAATTCATTTATGTAGATAAATAAATTTTGGAGGTTCGAGAAATAAATTTTTGACCTCATTAATACGCTCTTATAGATTTTCCTTCATAATAATTCATAAAAGCGCGGTTAACTACCCGATTTCCTCCTGGAGTTGGATAATCTCCTGAAAAGTACCAATCACCCAAATTTTTTGGACAGGACTCATGCAAACCTTGTATGGTTTGAAAAATGACTTCTACCTCTGCTTTGATACTATTACCTCGAAGCATTTGTCCAATCTTGGTTGAAATCTGTTCATTGGTAAAAGGTTCATATAGGGCTTTTACACAATTTTCAACGGCTTCCAAAGGAAGGTCTTGGTTGTCTTTACAATTACTGTAAATACTTTCCAAAGTTGACGCTAAGGTATCTTGATCCTCATGGAGTTGAATGGTCGCTTTAAAGGCAATAAAATTATCTATTTTGGCCATATCTATTCCGTAGCAATCGGGGTAACGAATCTGAGGAGCACTTGAAACGACAATTATTTTTTTAGGATTGAGTCGATCCAACATCTTTAAGATACTTTTTTCTAGGGTGGTTCCCCTTACGATACTGTCGTCAATTATAACCAAACTGTCGGTAGGTTTGATCACACCGTAGGTAACGTCATAAACGTGGGCTACGAGATCATCTCGACTGGCGTCTTCGGTGATGAAAGTCCTGAGTTTAGCATCTTTGATCGCTATTTTTTCTATTCTGGGACGTAAAGAGATTAGTTTTTGCAATTCACTCTTTTTTAAATTGTCCTTATTAAGCAGGGAGTTTTGTAACGATTGGACGATGTAGTCCTGTACAGCGCCCAAAAGACCGTAAAAAGAGGTCTCTGCTGTGTTGGGTATAAAAGAAAAAACGGTATTCTCCAAATCATTTTTAATGACTTTCTGTATCTGAGGAAATAGTAGTCTTCCCAATTTTTTACGCTCTTTATATATTTCGGCATCACTACCTCTAGAAAAATAAATCCTTTCAAAGGAACAGGCTTTTCGCTCAACTGGCTCTTGAATCTGACTTAAATTGACCGCTCCTGATTTTTTAGTCAACAGTGCACAGCCGGGGGGTAGCTCCTGAATTTCTTCAAAAGGTACGTTGAAGACCGTTTGTATGGCAGGTCGTTCGGAAGCCACCACCAGCATTTCTTCATCATCGTAATAAAAAGCGGGTCTTATTCCTGCGGGATCTCTAAAGACAAAAGATTCTCCATGACCCAACAAACCGGCAATGGTATAACCTCCATCCCATTTTTTAGAAGCTTTACGAAGTACCTTCTTCATGCTCAACCGTTCTGCTATCTGAGGAGAGGCATCCGCTTTTGTAAAACCTTCTTTTTTAAGTTTCTTGTATATCTTAGCCACAGCATCGTCCAAAAAATGTCCAATTTTCTCCATTACGGTAATGGTATCCGCCTTTTCTTTGGGGTGCTGTCCCAAGTCTACTAAAGTTTCAAAAAGTTCTTTGACATTGGTGAGGTTAAAGTTACCCGCAACAATCAAGTTACGATGCATCCAATTATTCTGTCTCAAAAAGGGATGTACACTCTCTATACTGTTTTTGCCAAAGGTGCCATAACGTAAATGTCCTAATAGCAATTCTCCCGCATAGGGGACTTCCTCTTTAAACTCTTCGACATTTTCTAATAGATTCGGGTGGTTTTTCGATGCTTGTGTAACACTTTTGTTGACCTTCTTGAAAATATCCTGAATGGGCTGTTGGCTATTGGAGCGCACCCTAGCAATGTAGCGTTGTCCAGGCTTCATGTTTAATTTAACACAGGCCAAACCAGCTCCATCTTGCCCGCGATTGTGCTGCTTTTCCATCATCAAATACATCTTGTTGATACCAAACATAGTAGTACCATACTTATCTTTGAAATAATGTAAGTCCTTTTTCAAGTGGATCATTGCAATTCCACATTCGTGCTTGATGGCGTCACTCATAATTTATGTTGGTTAGATTTATTCAATCTCTATTTCAAAAGTTGTTAGCTCTTTGAAAGCTTTGAGGCGCTCTGCCATGGACGTAGGGCTAAAATCTACCAAATTTTTTGTGCCAAACTTTTCAACAGTAAAGGAGGCCATGGCCGACCCATAAATAATGGCTGATTTCATATTGTCAAAAGAAATATCTCCGGTTTGTGTCAAATATCCCGAAAAACCACCAGCAAAACTGTCTCCAGCACCAGTGGGGTCAAAAACCTCTTCCAAAGGAAGCGCTGGGGCACAAAAAATTTCATTGTCATGGAAAAGTAAGGCACCGTGTTCTCCTTTTTTGATGATAACATATTTTGGCCCCATTTTATGAATTTGGTCTGCTGCTTTAACCAATGAATATTCACCTGTCAATTGTCGGGCCTCTTCGTCATTGATGGAAATCACATCTACTTTCTCAATTACTCGACCCAATGCTGGTCTAAAATGTTCCATCCAAAAATTCATGGTATCCAATACAACGAGTTTGGGCTTGGTTTTTAGCTGTCCCAAAGCTTGCAACTGAACATCGGGCGATAGATTGCCCAACATGATAATATCGGGGCTTTTTAGATGCTCTGGAATTTTAGGGTTGAAATCTTGTAATACATTTAATTGGGTATCTAAAGTGGTTCGGGTATTTAGATCGTTGTGGTATTTACCACTCCAGAAAAAAGTTTTGCCACCCGCTACTATTTCAACCCCAGAAAGGTCTATTCCTCTTTCTTTTAATAAAGATAGGTGTTGACTTTCAAAATCTTCACCCACCACGGATACAATTCCACAGTCCAAAGAAAACCGTGAGGCTGAGAGGCTTATGTAGGTGGCTGCACCACCTAGAATTTTATCTACTTGTCCGAAGGGAGTTTCAATAGCATCGTAGGCCATAGTCCCTACAACCAGTAATTTGTTTTTCATTATACAAAAATAACAAACTTCAAAGGGGTTATTGAAAATTTAATCAAAGATTTATTGAAGAGTTTTCAAAGGCTTATGATGAGGAGCTTTCCTTCTGATTTGTTTCAAAAAAAGAGTCCACATTGACGGGAGATTGTTTGGCTGCCCTGACCGCCAGTTGATCGCAACGCTCGTTCTGAGGATGGTCATTATGCCCTTTAATCCAACAGAATTTGACTTTGTGTTTTCTATGGATATTGAGGTAGCGTTTCCATAGATCGGGATTTTTTTTGTCTTTGAATGCTTTTTTTTCCCAATTGAACACCCATTTTTTCTGAACAGCATCGATCACGTATTTTGAATCGGAATAAACCATGACTTCAATCGGTTGTTTTTTTAGCGTTTCTAGGGCTATAATTACAGCCAAAAGTTCCATGCGATTGTTGGTTGTTAATCGAAATCCGTCAGAGAATTCTTTCACGTACTGCTTCCCTACCCACTCCATTATGATTCCATAACCTCCTGGTCCTGGATTTCCTAGTGAGGAACCATCGGTGTATATGTTAATCTTATCCAACATTTGGAAATAATAAGTTTTGAATGACCTCTGGATAGAACTTGTATTCGAGTTGATGGACCCTATTGGCAATTTCCTCAATACTGTTTTTTTCTTCAATTTTTACTTTGGCTTGAAAGATAATGGATCCCTCATCATAATGCTCATTAACAAAGTGAATACTGATCCCTGTCTCTTGGTCTCCTGCTTCTTTAACCGATCGATGAACCCTCTCGCCATACATGCCTTTTCCCCCATGCTTTGGAAGTAGGGAAGGGTGAATATTGATGATTTTATCCTTAAAAGCTTGGGTGAAATCCAAAGGAATTTTCAATAAAAACCCAGCCAAAACAATTAAATCAGGATTCAAAAGCTTTATTTGATTTATCAATTCTCCATTAGTCAATTGGACTTTATCAAAAAGGGTTGTCTTAATTTTCGTCCAAGCAAGACGCTCAATGACCCCTGCTTTGGGGTTGTTGGTGAAGACCCTTGCTATTTCAAGTGCTGGATTGTGTTTAAAATACTTGATAATATTCTCAACATTGGTCCCAGAACCAGAAGCAAACAGAATAATTCTTTTAATAGTTTTTTCTTGCATAAATTTCACTACACGTCAGTCGCAGATAGCCTTCTGTGCTTTTATTTAACAATGAACATCACAAAGAAAAGTTATATTTTTTGCCCTCAATGGTGATTTGACTCAAAGTTTTATATTTTTGTCCACAGAAATTTAAAAACAAATTTTGATTATGTCTGATATTTCATCAAGAGTAAAAGCAATCATCGTTGACAAATTAGGTGTAGACGAGAATGAAGTCGTGACTGACGCTAATTTCACCAATGATCTAGGTGCTGATTCTTTGGATACCGTGGAACTTATTATGGAATTCGAGAAGGAGTTTGACATTCAGATTCCAGATGACCAAGCTGAGAACATTGCTACTGTAGGTCAAGCCATTCAGTTTATTGAGCAAGCAAAATAAAATTTGGCTTACATGAAACCAAGACGTGTAGTTATTACCGGATTGGGAGCCCTAACTCCTATAGGAAACACCCTTCCAGCCTATTGGGAGGGTTTGTTATCTGGCACCAGTGGTGCAGCCCCCATTACCCATTTTGACCCTTCAAGGTTCAAAACTCAATTTGCATGTGAGGTGAAAAATTTCGATCCCATGGATTTCATGGATCGAAAAGAAGCTAGGAAATGCGACCGATTTACGCAATATGCCCTAGTGTCTTCAGATGAAGCTATTGCAGATGCAGGTCTGGACTTTGAAAAAGAGGACAGGGACCGAATTGGAGTCATTTGGGGTGCGGGTATTGGCGGATTGGAAACCTTTCAAAACGAGGTGTTGAATTTTGCTAATGGAGATGGTTCGCCCCGCTTTAATCCTTTCTTTATTCCCAAAATGATCGCAGACATTGCGCCAGGACTCATTTCTATGAAACATGGATTGAGAGGCCCCAATTTTGCTACTGTATCGGCCTGTGCATCTTCTTCAAATGCGATGATCGATTCTTTGAATTACATCAGAATGGGCTATGCAGATATTATTGTTTCGGGAGGATCTGAAGCAGCAGTGACCATTGCTGGAATTGGTGGATTTAACGGAATGCACGCCTTGTCTACCCGAAATGATGATCCCCAAACTGCATCACGACCTTTTGACAAAGATAGAGATGGATTTGTACTTGGCGAAGGTGCTGGTGCACTCATATTAGAAGAGTATGAGCATGCCAAAGCCAGAGGTGCCAAAATATATGCAGAGTTGGCTGGTGGAGGACTCTCTGCCGATGCCCATCACATGACGGCTCCACACCCTGAAGGAATCGGTGCCAAAAAAGTAATGATGAACTGCTTGCGAGATGCTAATCTGCAACCTGAGAATGTAGATGCTATCAACATGCACGGTACTTCAACTCCCTTAGGAGATGTAGCAGAAACCAATGCTGTTAAAGCTGTTTTTGGAGAACACGCCTACAATATCAATATCAACTCTACCAAATCAATGACAGGTCATTTGCTGGGGGCCGCAGGAGCCGTAGAAGCCATAGCTTCTATACTGGCCATCAACAATAGTATCGTTCCTCCAACGATCAACCATCAGACAGCAGACGAAAAGCTCGATCCTAAGATCAATTTTACTTTGGGAGAAGCTCAAAAAAGAACAGTTAATGTGGCGTTGTCCAATACTTTTGGGTTTGGCGGACACAATGCCTGTGTTATTTTCAAAAAAATTACATAAATTAGAATGTGAATTTTTTAAGCTATTTACGGAAACCATCGGCAAATAAAAGCACGATGTTTTTCCTCAAATTGCGAAAAATTACTGCACTCAGAGCTCTAAACAAAGATATTTACCATACTGCTTTTACCCATCGGTCTCTTAATTTGAAAGACGATGACGGGCATATGATTAATTTTGAAAGATTAGAGTTCTTAGGAGATTCCATGTTGAGCATAGTGGTTTCCTCTTTTCTTTACGAAAAATTCCCTTATGCCAAAGAAGGGACACTTACCAAATACCGAGCAAAAATTGTCAGTCGTGAAAATCTTAATCAGATTGGGGATAAAATGGGATTAATTCAATTCTTAGATCAGGAAAATAAGGTGAATTTCGGTAAAAATATTCACGGTAACCTCATTGAAGCATTAGTGGGGGCCATTCTGGTGGATAGGGGGTATAAAAAATGTAATGATTTTATACTAGATAAAATATTGGGAGTATATGTTGATATCGATCAGCTTCAGCATACCGTATTAAGTTATAAAGGGTTATTGGTGGAGTGGGGACAGAAAAACAAAAGGAAAATAAGGTTTAGAACTGATACTGATCAAGGTTTGGATCCAGAATTTAACTATACGACTCAAATTTACCTCAACGAAAAACAGATCGTCAAAGCCAGAGGAATATCGAAGAAAAAATCGGAAGAAAAAGCAGCAAGAAGGGCCTTCCACGCTATGAGTATTAAACAAACAGTTTAATGGCCGTCAAACATTATATGCTGGATGAAATTGCTGAAGATGATTTTTCACTAGTAGCAATTAAATGTAGTTGCGAGGGCTATCTATTGGCCTATTTGCTCAATACTCATTGTGGTTTTAAATTTACTCGTTCAAAAAAAAATAGCGCGAAAAATACTTTTGAAAGTTATGAATGTATAGATCCCTTCAAAGGAATCGAAGTGCGACTCTTTTTAAATCGCTGTATATTATTACAAAATGATCCTCAAAAGGGAGCCAGCTTATTCGATTTACCTGAAACAAAAGAATTATATTTGGTGCAGGATTTGAAAGATGTTGACTACATCGTAAAAATTGATTCAGGCATAGAAGCGAAAAGTTTAATTAAAAAAATGGAATCTATTAATGAGATTTCCTATCGTTTTTTGCCCGATCAAAGTCAATTAAACCTTGATTTTAGTCTTAATTTATATTGATGAGTAGAAGAAAAAAAACCAAAATTGTAGCCACCCTAGGTCCAGCATCGGAGAAGGTTGAGGTGATGGAAGAAATGATCCTGTCTGGCGTGGATGTATTCCGAATTAATTTTTCACATGCCGAACATAAAGATGTCGCCAAAAGGATTAAAATAATTCGTGATCTCAGCGAAAGACTAAATTCCAATACTTCAATTTTAGCCGACCTTCAAGGGCCCAAACTCAGGGTTGGTAAAGTGGAAGAAGGTACGGTCGTAACTCCTGGTGATCGAATAGATTTTCTCAATGGTGAGCCTTTTGTTGGAAATAAAGAAAAAGTCTATATGAATTACGACGATTTCTCTAAAGACGTTCGCCCAGGAGAGAGAATTCTGTTAGACGATGGCAAGCTAATTTTTGAGGTGATCTCTACCAATAAAAAAGCTAAAGTTGAAGCAAAGGTAATTCAGGGAGGAAATTTAAAATCTAAAAAGGGGGTCAACTTACCCAATACAGATATTTCCCTTCCAGCCCTCACTCCAAAAGACGTTATTGATGCCGAATTTGCTATTAAACAGGATATCGATTGGATCGCATTGTCCTTTGTAAGAAACAGTGAAGATATTTTGGATTTGAGAAAGTTGATCGAAGAACACTCTGATCACAAAATTCCAATTATTGCCAAAATCGAAAAACCAGAGGGAATTGAAAACATAGATAAGATCATATCTTATTGCGATGGTTTGATGGTCGCTCGTGGAGATTTGGGCGTCGAAATTCCACCTGCCGAAGTACCCCTGATGCAAAAAGAACTGGTAAAACTGGCAAAAAAAGCGAGGATCCCTGTTATCATTGCTACTCAAATGATGGAGAGTATGATAGACAGTCTCACTGCTACCAGAGCAGAGGTAAATGACGTAGCCAATTCGGTAATGGACGGAGCAGACGCCGTTATGCTCTCTGGTGAAACTTCTGTAGGGGAATATCCCGTTGAAGTCATCCAAACCATGAGCTCCATTATTCACAGCGTAGAAAATTCTGATCTGATTTCTGTCCCTCAGAAACCACCGAATATCAGAACGGTTAGGTTCATTACAAAATCTATTTGTTATCATGCAGTACACATCGCCAACGATGTTCAAGCCAAAGCCATATGTACTTTAACCAATAGTGGATATACTGCTTTCCAAGTGTCCGCTTGGCGACCCAATTCACATATTCTGGTTTTTACTTCTAACAAAAGAATTCTCACCCAACTCAACCTTATTTGGGGAGTCAAAGCCTTTTATTATGACAGTTTTGAAAGTACTGATAAAACCGTTGAGCAAATCAACGAGATTGCAAAAGAAATGGGTTATGTTGATAAAGGAGATTTACTGATCAACCTCACTGCCATGCCCATTGTCCAAAAAGGTATGGTAAATACGCTTAGGGTTTCTACCATCTAAATTTTCCCACCTTTCAATCCAGTATCTCATTTATTGAAATTTAATCTTGGAAATTGAAGACAGAAATAGAACGTAAATTTTTGGTCAAAAGCAATGCTTTTAAACAAGAAGCCGAAAGTCATCATCATATTTTTCAAGGCTATCTCAGTAAAGATCCTGAGAGAACGGTTAGGATCAGGATTAAAGATCAGAAGGGTTTGCTGACCATCAAAGGCAAAAGCAACAAAGAGGGAACCAGTCGATTGGAATGGGAAACTCTTATTTCTTTGGAGGAGGCCAAAGCACTGCTTGACCTTGCTTTAGGCGAGCCCATTGAAAAAATAAGGTATGTCATTCCCTGTGGAGAATTTACCTTTGAAGTCGATGCGTTTTTAAAGCCCGAAAATAATTTGATTCTAGCCGAGATAGAACTTCCAGCGGAAAATACTCTATTTAAAAAGCCTGAATGGCTGGGAGAAGAAGTCACTGGAGATCCTTCTTATTACAACGCTACGATGTAATTTTTTTATTGCTTTTTGTTCAATTACTGATTCATAGAATATCGTATCTTTCAAAAAAATTAAAACATGTATTCACTACTCAAAAACATACATTCATATTGGGCCTATTTGGTTTTACTGGTTTTAATTCTCGGTATACTCAATGCCATTGTCGGAAAAATAAAAGGTAAAGATTTTGAATCAAAAGACCTCAGGTTGTCCTTATTTGGGTTAATTTTTTCCCATATCCAACTGCTGATAGGACTGATTTTATATTTTGTTTCCCCTTGGTTTGACCAATGGTCAAATTTAGGTATGGGAGATGTTATGAAAGATGGCCAAGCCCGCCTCTATTTGGTGGAACATCCTTTTACCAACATATTGGCTATTGTATTGATTACAATGGGTTGGTCCCTACACAAACGCCAAAGTGATCCAGGAAAAAAGTTTCTTCGGATTGCATTTTTTTATGGACTTGGACTACTATTGTTGTTGAGTAGAATCCCTTGGGATACTTGGTTTTCATAGGATAAAAGGCCTTTCATGAGACGCCCACCCAAAAAGCCTACCATTTCCCATTTGATTTTAAAAAATAAGCTCAAAATAGCCGTTTTAGGTGGTGGGAGTTGGGCCACTGCTTTGGTTAAAATTCTTTCGGAAAATAAAAGAAAAGTAGGCTGGTACATCAGAAATCCTATCAATGCTGATTTCGTAAAAAAACACCACCACAATCCCAATTATCTCAGTGCTGCAAGACTTAAAACCAAACGCCTTGAAATCAGTTCAGACCTAAACCAAGTCGTTTCTCAAGCCGATGTTTTGGTCATCGCTATCCCTTCTGCTTTTCTCTCTCAGGAATTGGAAAAATTGACAGAATCGTTTGACGATAAAATCATTTTTTCCGCTGTCAAGGGAGTAGTTCCTGAAAGTATGTTAATCGTCGGTGAGCATTTCAATACTAAATTCAATGTCCCCATGGAAAAAATTGGAGTGATTTTAGGCCCTTCTCATGCAGAGGAAATAGCCATGGAACGCCTGTCGTACCTCACGGTCGCCTGTATGAATAAAAAATTAGCGAAAGCCATTGCTGCCATGCTCAAAACGCAATACATTCGAACGACAATTTCCAACGATATCGTCGGTACTGAATATGCGAGCATGTTAAAAAATATTTATGCCATTGCCTCGGGAATTGCCCATTCTCTTGGTTATGGAGATAATTTCCAAAGTGTACTGATGAGTAATGCCATTAGAGAAATGAAGCGTTTTATCAAAGATGTTTACAAGATGAAACGCAACATTAACAATTCAGCCTATCTGGGTGATCTTTTGGTAACAGGTTATTCTGTTTTTAGTCGTAACCGAACCTTTGGAGGCATGATCGGAAAAGGCTATACTGTAAAAGCCGCTCAAATGGAAATGAGGATGGTAGCTGAGGGCTACTATGCCACCCAATCCGCTAAGATGATCAACCAAAATTACTCTACTAGGGTCCCAATTATAGACGCTGTATTTAGCATTCTTTACTTAGAAAAAAAACCAGAAAGAGTTTTTAAAAAACTAGTCAAACAACTGGATTAATTCCCCGATTGGAATTGGGAAAGAAAACGAACATCGTTTTCAAAAAACAAACGAATATCTCCAATCTGATATAACAACATGGCAATTCTTTCTATGCCCATACCAAAAGCATAGCCAGAGTATTTCTCAGGGTCAATGTTACAATTGGTTAAGACATTAGGATCTACCATACCACACCCCATAATTTCAAGCCACCCTGTTCCTTTAGTAATACGATAATCAGTTTCCGTTTCTAGTCCCCAATATATATCTACTTCAGCACTGGGTTCCGTAAAGGGGAAATAGGAAGGTCGCAAACGTATTTTAGACTTATCAAATAAAGCTTTTGTAAAATAGAGTAAGGTCTGTTTTAAATCAGAAAAAGAAACATTTTTATCAATATACAAGCCTTCTACCTGATGAAATATGCAATGAGCTCTAGCAGAAATGGCCTCGTTTCTAAATACCCTCCCTGGGGAGATGGTTCGAATAGGAGGTTGGTTATTTTCCATATACCTCACTTGAACGGAAGAAGTATGTGTACGCAGTAATATATCAGGGTCCGTTTGTATAAAAAAAGTGTCTTGCATATCACGAGCAGGGTGATATTCAGGTAAATTCAAAGCAGTGAAATTGTGCCAATCGTCCTCAATTTCTGGGCCCTCAGAAATATTAAACCCAATCTGTGAAAAAATAGCTACTATTCTGTTTTTAACCAATGAAAGCGGGTGTCGGGAACCCAACTCAACTGGAAAACCTGGCCTTGATAAATCTCCATGATTACCTTGAGAGGGAGTTTCGGAAGTTTGGGACTGGAGGGTTTTAACCTTTTCAGCAACAGCATTTTTAAGCGTGTTGAGTGCCTGTCCATAGTCTCTTTTCTCTTGTGGAGGTACTTCTTTAAAAGCGGCAAAAAAATCATTTAAAATTCCTTTTTTTCCCAAATATTTTATTCTAAAAGCCTCAACCTCTTCTTTCGATTTTGTATTAAAAGCGTTGACCAAGGTCAGGTTTTCATTAATTTTATCAATCATGCGACAAAAGTAAACATTTATTGAATTAGCTCGCGTTTTAAAAAATACTCTACCAGTGCCTCTTTCATCAAGACACTCTGTTCCCCAGGTTTAAGGGGTGGTAATTCCTCTAGAAGTTCAAAATGGGGCCAGCCTTCCTCGTCAAAAAAGTCAAAACGATAATAACCAAAGGGCTCAAGTACAGTACAAATCCCGATGTGTATCAAATTGACATTGTCATCTTTCTTCATTTTACGATGAACCTGTCCCAATTCCTGTAAACCCACCAAATACAAAATACCCTCAACATCCAATACTTCTCCTTCAGAAAAGCGCTCACTTAGGATGTGAATCAAACGATCCCAACGTTCCTTTAGCTTTTGATCTCTAGGTTGATTTTTTTGCACACTCAAAGATACTGGCTTTAGGTTTAATCTTGGAAGGAGATTCCCAAAAATAAAGTACATTCGCACTAGTGAATGTGATCGATATCATACTGTCCATTGCTCTGAGCTTTGGTTTTATCAAAGGATTTTCTAAGGGTTTTATCATTGAAATCGCTAGTGTGGGTGCCTTGTTTCTGGGACTACTGGGAGCGCTAAAGTTTTCTAACTTGGTCGCTGAACTACTCAAAGAATTTTTTGATTGGAACCCTATGGTCATTCAAACGGGATCTTACCTCATCGTGTTTATCATTATTGTGTATGCCCTATCGGTTTTAGCCAAAGCTATAACAAAAATTATAAGTAAAGCTTCCTTGGGTTTGTTCAATAAGTTTTTGGGTGCTTTTTTTGGGGTATTGAAGTGGGCCATTTTAATGAGCGTGGGCTTTTTTTTTATTGGAAAACTCAATGCTTGGGTTACCATTATCGATACAAAAATGATAGAGAGTTCCCTGCTCTATCAGCCCATTACAGAGTTGGGCGAATATCTTTTTAGTTGGGGAAATGAGTTGTCTAAAGAATTACCCGAAGACCTTATTTAAAGCCTTTTAAGCTTCTTACTTTACCGTCTTTGATCCAACCTTCTGAACCATTGGCAATTCTTATTTTTTGCCATTCTTGTAATTCATCTAACATTTGAACTTTAGTTCCCTCATGCAATAAAAACAAAACCTCTGCCCTTTTATTGGGCTCTGCCCAAACTTCAATTTTGTTAATAAATAGGATACCGAAGGTAGTATCGGCAGCATTGGAAGCTTTAACGAAAGTGATCGCCAGGGAACCCATAAGCAATAATCCTAAAACAACAGTAGAAACAAAGAACGTTCTTTTGACTAGTGGAACTTTATTCCACAAATAGAGCCCCCAAAATAAAGCCAGAAGCCATGCCAATAGAACCGTAAAATACGCCCATCCCTCTTGAGAAAGTAAGTCAACTATTTTTTCTTTCCATTGGGTCATTTGAGATTTTGGCAAAACTTCAACCGCATCTATTGCCATATTTTGGGCAAAAGCACTGTTTATATTAATGTCTTCATCCTTAGATTTAAGTAATTTGGCCTTTTCAAAATAAAAAATACTCTCTGCCACTTGATTCAATCGGTAGTAGGAATTGGCTAGGTTAAAATAGAGTTCCGCACTTTGTTGACCCGATTCTAAAATTTCTTTGTAAAGCATTACTGCTTTTTCAAACTGCCCTGCATTGTAGGCAGAATTTGCGTTTTCAAAAGTGGTGTTTTCTTCCTGACCCAAGACCATTGAACAGCAGAGCATTAATGCAGACAGGAAAATCAAAATCTTTATCATAACTTTTTGTCTATATTAGAAATTACAGAAAGTACTTGGTCAAAATCTTGTTGCATCTTGGCATCTGTAGCTGGAGAATAACGCGCTACTTCACAATTTTCCAAAAGAGCAATAAATGATTGTATTTCTCCTTGTGCCAATTTTCTATCGCCAAGGAATTTGGTTATTTTATCCTTACTGAAGTCATCTGTTTTGATTTTCAGTCGAGCTTTTAAGTAATTGTACAATGCCCTTTCGAGTGCGTCATAAAAAAGAGCTTTGTTTTTCAAATTCTTTTTGGCTTCTCCCAAATATTTTTTGGACAAACGGTTGGCTAATCTAAGTCTTGAACCCTCTAGATCTCCAGAAATTCTTCGATTTCGTTGCATCAACAATACAAAAGCAACTAATAAAAATAATGGTAATACCAGCAAAGCATAGTATCGCTTACTGTTCCAAAATTCCTCTTTAACTATGGGTTCTAGATTGGGTGTCAATTTGATGAATCGGAAAGATTCATCTGTATTGGTGATCAACTGTTTGGTAGTGGAAGGAATATTTTTATCGGTTGAATTCGTTGCCACAGGACCCCCATAAACATCAACAATTTGGTTGCTGGAACGCAAGGTGAAATATTCTTGTTTCTTTGGGTCGAAATAGGAAAAGGAGACGGGAGCAATGGGATATTTTCCTTGAAAACGAGTTACAATGGTATAGTTGTCTTCGATACTACCCTGCATACCTGACAGAGTAGTTCTTACATTCTCGGCATGCTCTGGCTCAAAAACCTCTAAAGTATTGGGCAATACCAGTTCAGGTAAATTGAAAAGTTTGAGGTTGCCTTTGCCTGTTACCTTGAGTTTGATTTCAAAAGACTCTGTTGCTTTTAAAGCATTTTTATTGAGTAGTGCATCAAAATTAAACTGTCCCACGGCGCCAAAGAAATTAGCTGGTTTCCCATTTTCTGGCAAGGGTTTGACGTTTATGGTTCTTCTCCCAGCTGTTACGGTTCTGGAAGATTGCTGCAGGATTCTATTACCAAAAAAGTCTCTACGGTTGGACGGCAAATCAATGACCAAACTCAAACTCAAAGGTTCCAAAGACAACTTACCTGTTTTCTGAGGATACAGTATGCTTTTTTTCCAAACCACTACATTATATTGCTCACCTTTATAGGTCCCATTCTCTACTTTGAGCTGAGGAATGTTGATGTTGTGACTCCAAAAATCTGCAAACTGAGGGTTTTCGACTACCCTACCATCAGAAATTCTCAATGGATTCCTAAAATACAGTTTATAGACAACCGTAATGGCTTCGTTTAGGTAAGGACGGTTATTGGATATTTCGGTCACCAAATGGAGGTTGTCGTCAATCAAATATTCAGGACTGTTGGGGTCACGAGGAACCTCAACCGCCTCGGTCACTGTAATTCTTTGAGGGGTGGTTTTATATATCTCTCCATCGATATTAATTTTTGCCTGACTAATGGTCAAACCTCCTTTTTGGATGGGTGTCAAAAAATAGGTGTAGGTTTTTGAAAAGCTTCTTTTTCCATTGACCCATGAATTACTGATCGACTGATTAGGACCCCCTACGACTCTAAATCCCTTGAAAGGAGGTGGAGTGAAATCATCACCGTTTTCATTCATAATAAAGTCGACCCTAAGTCGCTCATTCAAACCCAATGATCTCTTACTAACTTTGGCTTCAAAACTCACCTCTTGGGCCATTGTTTGAACAAAGCCCATCATCAATAATAAAATGGTAATAAAGGTTTTCCTCATCAATAAAACTTTACCAATCTTTTTCACCTCTTACAGGTGTTCCCTGTACCTTTTCGGCATTGACTTTATCTTGTACTTTTTTCTCTTGGTTACTCATGGCCTCCAACAGGCTTTTGACTTGCTCTGGGGAAAGTTCGGTTTTTCTGGGCTGTGAGGGTTGTTCTTTTTCTTGCTCACCTTCTTTGGGTTGTTTTTCTTTGTTCTGATCCCCCTCATCTTTCTTGTCTTCCTTATCGTCTCCCTCATCTCCCTCTTTATCCTCATCGTCTTGACCAGAGTCCTTGTCCTTATCACCCTCTTGATTCTGATCCTTATTGTCCTGATCTTGTTGATCATTTTGATCTTGCTGATCCTGCTGATCGTTTTGATCTTGATTTTGTTGTTGATCCTGTTTTTTTTCTAACAATTCCTTGGCCAACGCATAGTTATAACGAGTCTCTTCGTCTTGGTGATTATTACGCAGGGCATTTTTATAGGCCTCCACGGCCTTGGCATAATCCTTTTGTTTCATTAAAACGTTGCCTAGGTTGTGGAAAGCATGATGCTTACTGGATTTATTTTCAGTAGCTTTTTGGGTTTGAAAATAACGTTGTTTTGCTTCTTCAAAATCCTGTTCTTGGTAGTGCGTATTTCCCAAATTATAGAGGGCTTCGGGCTTTTCAGGTTCTTTGGAAAGTGCCCTTCGATAAGCCATTTCAGCTTCGTCAAAAACTTCAGCCTGTGCTTGCTCATTTCCTTCAAAAATATGATTGATAACCTCCCCTTCTTGGGCGGTCAAAAACAGGCCAAAAAAAATAAAAAATCCAAAAAGATATAATTGTTTTTGCATCATTTTTCGTTGAACAAATTAAGACGTTGTACCCATTTGGTTTTGGTTTCAAAAAGAAATAACTCCAACAAAATTAAGAGGAATCCCGCTAATAGAAAAGTCTGAAATTGATCTTTATAACTCACAAATTTCTTGGCCTCAAATTCTTTTTTGTCCATGTTCTTTAATGTTTCCGTAACAAAATCAACTACAGCCTGGGTGTCATTTCCATCTGTATATTCTCCCTCAGCAGCTGCGGCTATTTCTTGAAGGATTATGACATTTCTTTTGGTAATGACCGTTTCCCCTTGCATGTCTTTTTTATAGGATTCTACCACTCCTTTTCGTTTAATAGGAATTGGGCCTCCTTCATCAGAACCAACTCCAAAAGTGAAGATTTTAATCCCCATATCCGACGCTCTTTGTGCGGCAGATGCTCCTTCTTCGGAATGGTCTTCACCATCAGAAATTAAAAATACCACTCTGTTGGTTTGGTCTTCATCGTCAAAATAAGTTCCCGATAAATCCAAAGCAGCATCTAATGCAGTTCCCTGAGAAGATAACATATCGGTGTTTAGGGCTTGTAAAAACATTTTTGCGGCTCCATAGTCGGTAGTAATGGGTAATTGGGGAATGGCTTGAGCGGCATAAGCAATAATGCCCACGCGATCACTGGCCAAATGGTTGATAATAGCAGACACCAGACGCTTGGCCTTCTCCAATCGGTTGGGGGCAACATCTTCAGCCAGCATACTTTTAGAAACGTCAACTGCAAAAACAATATCCACACCTTCTCTTTTAACAGTCTCCAGTTGAGTCCCAATTTTGGGATTGACCAAGCCTATAATCAAAAGGACAATTCCCAAACTAAGCATCAATAATTTTAAAGCTGGTTTGAATTTTGACCGATGGGGACTGAGCTTTTCCATCAAACCATATTGAGCGAATCGATTCTGAGCACGACGCTTCCAGCCTACTACTATAAAATAGGCCACCCAGAGCAAAGGCAACAAACCTAAGCCATAAAAGTAAAAAGGAACGTCTAACTGATACATGTCAAATAAAACTTTTAAAAAGGGTGTTTCTCATTAACCACTCAATAAAGAGTAATGCCAAAGCTAACAATATCAATGGCCGGAATTTTTCATCATAATTATAATATTTAAATTCCTCTATCTCGGTTTTTTCAAGCTTATTAATCTCATCATAAATCTCCTCCAACTTTTTATTGTCAGTAGCACGGAAGTATAAACCTCCCGTTTTCTCAGCAATGGTTTTGAGTAAGTCCTCATCGATTTCCACCTTGGTCAAGCCATATTGGAATTTTCCATTGGGTAAAAGACCTACGGGAGCCCTCGCTCTTCCATTACTTCCCAGCCCAATGGTATAGGTTTTGATCTCATATTCTACTGCCAATTCACTAGCAATTTTAGGGTCAATAAATCCAGAGTTGTTAACCCCATCAGTCAATAAAATGATCACCTTACTTTTGGCACGGCTGTCTTTTAATCGATTTACGGCAGTAGCCAATCCCATTCCAATGGCTGTTCCGTCCTCTATCAAACCTTCAAATCGAATGCCCTGCAATGCGTTTTTGACAATGGCGCGATCACTGGTGATGGGGGTTTTGGTATAACTCTCTCCGGCATAAATGACCAATCCGATACGATCACTCATACGATCGTCCACAAAAGAAGCGGCAACCCTTTTTAAAGCTGTCAAACGATTGGGTTTTAGGTCTTGTGCCAACATACTGGAGGAAACATCAATGGCCATGACGATATCAATTCCTTTATTGCTTTTGGTTCGAGTAGAAACGTCCATTGTTTGAGGACGAGCCAAGGCCATTACGATTAAACCCAAAGCCAACAAACGCAATACAAATAATAAAGGTTGGAGTCTCGCTAAAAAACTGGATTTGACTTTAAAACCATCAAGGGAAGAAATTTTTAATACCGGTTGAGTCTGTTTTCGGGTAAAGAAATACCACCCTGTCACCATGGGTAATGCAAGGAGCAACCACAAATAGTCTGGATTCGCAAAGTAAATACCCTCAAACATGACCTATAATTCTTTTATCAATTTAAAACTGTCCATCACTCTTTTTTCAATGTCTTTCCCATAACGATCTTCTTTTTCATAGAGTAAAGTGAGGTTGATGCCTCCCTGTTCAAAATCGAATAAATGGGTGGTATAATTGCAGCGAATTCTTTTATTTTTTCCTTTTTTAGGATAATCAAGGGTTCCGAAAATTTTCAGTGCTGGCAAACCGGATAAAGTCGTGATTTCTTCCTCCTTAATCAGAATATTAACGGCTCCTCTGGCTTGAAAATCACTAATTATGGTATTGATTAACTCTTGAATCTTTTCTTTTTGTTGAGTTTCTTGGTCTTCTTTGGAAGGAGATTGTTGACCTTCTTGTTTAGGTGGTTTTTTTGTAAAGACCAAGTCGATATAAAAAGGAGCATCATAATCTCCAGAAGAAAAGCGCAAAGCTCCTCCCTTTTCTGATTTCACTCTTTTCAATACTTCTGGAGTAGCAATTTGAACAGGAGGCGTCCCATATTGACTGGTAATCCATTCTTTATTTTTCAGCTTTATGGTAGGGTAACCCGATAAAGTATCTTGTACAGGATAGTATCCGTAAATTCCTATGGCCACTGCCATGCTTAAAACCATCAAAATAGCAATAGAGACTATACTCCATTGCAGTTGTTTTTTTCTTCTAATTTTGGCCAACCAAAGTCTGTATTCCTCGCGTTCTCTAATCTCTTCGGGCGTGGGTTCTGGTAATGCTTCTTTGGTTTCTATCACTACCCCCTCTACCAGACCTCTATCTTTAGAAGTAGTTCCGAATTCGGGAGTAGATCTGGCAAACTTGACCAAATCGGCGGTCTGTAAGACTGTTTTAAGATTTTTGATGGTTTCCCTTTCTAATTCCAGTTGACCTGATTGTTTTAAAGCCTCTAGTTTGAGCAACAGTTCATCGGTGGTACTCTCAAGAGCAGAAATTTTGGCCTCTTCCTCCAAATAGCGTCTCACCACATCGGTCAAACGGGAATAGTACTGTTTGTATTCTTCCTGCTGGGAGGGAATAACGGTTTCTAGGGCTTTTAATTCCTCTATCGCTCGTTCAAAGGGAGGCAGTTTTCTCTTTCGTTCTTCCCTTCTTTTTTTAGCAAAGAAAAAAGCATAAATCAGTCCCACCATTAATAGCACCGCCAATATGCCAAAGGTGATGCTTCGGGTAAGGGCATCGAAATTCTCTTCCACTATGGCAATCGGCTTGATGTCAAAAAGGTTTTGCTTAAGAGTGTCTACGGGAACTGAAGCCACCTGAATCAATAGAGAATCCGAGATTTTAGAAAAACCATTGACCATGACCTTCTGTGGAGGCAACCAGTAGGCTCCAGAATCGAACTGTATGAGCGCATATTTTTTGGTAAAAAGATAATGGCTTTGTGACCTTAGAGTGTCAATGGGAAGTTCTTCCAAAATCTCAAAAGGCGTAAAAAAGGCTTGTTCTGAAAAAGTAACTTGTGCGGTAGAATCTGCCTTGAACTGAAGGGTGTATTCAATCTTTTCACCAATACGCATTTGCGTGGTATCGACCATTACTTTTAGATCGTAATCCACTTGAGCGAGGAGCGAGGGAGTCACAAAAAAGAACATCCACAAAAGAAAAATCTTTATGATCATCTAGCCTCTGGATTTAAAATAGTTCAACAATTTTTTGACATAGCTTTCATCCAACCGACTGTGTAAAGTGCCTGCACCATTTTTGTGGAAAAGGTTTTCGAATCCATCTACCATGGTTTTGTATTGCAAGGCATAGGCTTTTCGAACCTTGGCCGATTGGGTATTGACCCAAGCCGTTTGCCCTGTCTCATTATCCAACATGGGAACCAATCCAATATTAGGTATACTTTCTTCATGACGGTCATAAATTCTTATCCCAGTCAAATCGTGTTTTTTAGCGACAATTCTAAGTGTCTTTTCATAATCGCTGTCCATAAAGTCAGACATCATAAAGACAATGGCTTTCTTCTTCATTACCCCCGATAAAAACTCCAGTGCATTGGCAATACTGGTTTTCTTGCTTTGGGGTTGGTATTCCAACAATTCTCGGATAATCCGCAACACATGCGAGCGTCCTTTTTTAGGCGGAATAAACAATTCTATTTGATCTGAAAAAAGAATAAGTCCTACCTTATCATTGTTTTGCATGGCCGAAAAAGAAAGTGTTGCCGCAATTTCCGTCAATTCTTCTCTTTTGAACTGTCCTTGGGTTCCAAATAATTCAGATCCGCTAACATCTATCATCAACATCAAGGTCAATTCCCGCTCTTCTTCAAAAACTTTGACATAAGGTTCGTTATAGCGGGCTGTTACATTCCAGTCGATGCTCCTGACATCGTCTCCATATTGATATTGTCGCACTTCACTAAAGGTCATTCCCCTTCCTTTGAAGGTACTATGGTACTCTCCTCCAAAGATATTATCGCTGAGGCGACGGGTCTTGATCTCAATCTTACGAACTTTTTTTAAGAGCTCCTTAGTATCCATGGTTGCTTGAATTTAGCGAAAAAAAGGGGTAATTCCTAGGGGACCTCTACTTCATTGATGATTTGACTGATCAAATCTTCGGTAGTCACATTTTCTGCTTCAGCTTCATAAGTCAATCCGATACGGTGACGCAAGACATCGTAAATAACAGCACGTACATCTTCTGGAATGACATAACCACGATGCTTTAAAAATGCGTGACATTTGGCAGCAGTGGCCAAGTTTATACTCCCTCTTGGAGAAGCTCCAAAACTAATCAATGGTTTTATGGAAGATAGGTTGTACCGCTCTGGATAACGGGTGGCAAAAACCAAATCGAGTATGTATTTTTCGATTTTCTCATCCATATAAATTTCTCTTACGGTAGCCTGTGCAGTCTCAATTTGTTTGGTGGTCACCACTGCTTTGACTTTCTCCTGAGTGTTATTTAAGTTAGAACGCACAATGACTTGTTCCTCTTCCAACTTGGGGTAGTCAATTATGGTTTTGAGCATAAAACGATCTACTTGCGCCTCAGGTAAGGGATATGTTCCCTCTTGTTCTACTGGGTTTTGAGTGGCCATAACCAAAAAGGGAGAGGGAAGTTTGAAGGTCGTATCACCAATGGTAACTTGCTTTTCCTGCATGGCTTCCAACAAGGCCGATTGAACCTTGGCAGGAGCCCTATTGATTTCGTCAGCCAAAACAAAATTAGCAAAAACAGGTCCTTTTTTAATCGTAAAGTCATTTTCTTTAATGTTGTAAATCATCGTTCCAACAACATCGGCAGGTAGCAAATCGGGAGTGAATTGAACCCTACTAAATTGTCCTTTTACGGCTTGGCTTAGGGGATTAATTGCTAAAGGTTTGGCCAATCCAGGGACACCTTCGAGCAATATGTGCCCTCGACCCAATAGGCCGATCAGCAGCCGCTCTACCATCTCTTTTTGCCCGATAATCACCTTGTTGATTTCTAAGGTCAATAAATCTACAAAAGCACTTTCTTTTTCAATCTTTTCATTGATTGCTTTAATGTCAACAGTCTTGTTCATTGTTTCTTCCATAGTGTGGTATCAATTAAAACATTAATCTTGGGGTGCAAAATTCAAAAATATTTTTGTTTTGTCTTGTTAATAATTGGTTAAAAGTAGGGAACTTTCAGAGGTTTTTTGACCCATAATAGTTCCTATTTTAGAAGATCGAATTTAAGAGAAATTGAACAGATGACAAAAGGGAATAGGATAATATCTGGTACCATGAACTGGGGAGTTTGGGGGAAACAATTGGACACCCCTTCCATGGCTTCGTTAATTCATGCTTGTGTTGACTTGGGAATACGCTCCTTTGACCACGCCGATATTTATGGTGGTTATACAACCGAAGAAGATTTTGGAAAAGCTTTTGTCGAGACCAAAATCACAAGGGAATCGTTGTGTTTTATCTCCAAATGTGGCATTCAGTTTCCAAGCAAGAATCGTCCCATTTTGTTTAACTATTACACCTATACCAAAGACTACATCATCAAGCAGGTTGAATGTTCTCTGAAAAATCTTAAAACGGATTATCTGGATTTACTTTTATTGCACCGCCCGAGTCCCTTGATGCAAGCAGACCAAATCAATGGAGCTATCGATCAACTGTTAGACCAAGGAAAAATTAAAGCTTTTGGGGTATCCAATTTTACCCCTTCTCAAATAGCGTTGATTAAAGGTCAGCATCCTATCGTTTTTAATCAAATTGAATGTTCATTGGTTCATCATCAACCACTTTATGACGGCACTTTAGATTATCTGACTTCAAACAAAATGGGAGTCATGGCTTGGGGCCCTTTGGGTAATTTTTTTAGTGATAAAAATGAACAGCAAAAACGAATCCAAAAGTCTCTAAAGCCACTAATGGAAAAATATAAGGTGGAACAGGACGAATTGTTGTTGGCATGGTTGATGCAGCACCCTGCTCACATTTATCCAGTAATAGGAACCACCGATAAGAATCGAATTAAAAAATCTGTAAAGGCAGCCGAAATCAAATTGGAAGAAATTGACTGGTTTTCTCTTTTGGTGGCCAGTCAAGGGCATAAAATGCCCTAACCCACAAAATGAAAGTCACCTAAGGATTAAGGCCCTCAATCTTATAAGGATTGACCTTAATTGTATTCCATAGTGACGTGCAAGCCAAGATCCAGTAGTTGCATAAAATTCTTTACTGTTTTTCTGTAACAGAATGCTTTTTATCCGCAATTTTAACACTTTATCTCCGTAATACATTTAGGTTTTTATTGGTTTTATTGTAACCAAAACTAAAACCTATTGAAGCCTACTTTGACCTGTCTGGGCTTTGTCCTGCTTTTATTTGTCTATTCCAACTGTGAAAAATCCAATAAAACTGATTTCGAAAACTACTTTAAAGTAGCTGAAAAAAAGATATTCATAACTTCTGGGGCGATGGTTAAACTTTTGGACAATACATTTTTAAAAGATATGAAAGCCGTTTTGTTTGCTTCCGATGGCATTTCTTTTGAAACGAAGAGTGAAAATACGCTTCAAATCAAAGATAAGGGAAGCCTATTAGGATTCACCATTCACAGCAATCACGAGGTGGAGAGTAAAAACAACCGCTTGGAGATTAGTCTTAAAAGAGGAGTAAACATAAGAAATGGACATTTTGAATTCAATGTTCCCTTTGAAAGTCTTTCAAAAATAAAACTAAGTGGCTCTGGAACAATCGATACCCAAGATCCCATTACAGGAAAAATATTAGAGGTATCATTGTCTGGATCGAGAGATATCGAGCTTTCCGGAACTTCCGAAAACCTCAATCTTCAGATCAGTGGAAGTGCTGACTATAATGGATTAGCATTGGACACCCAAAATACTTCTATCGAAATTTCAAGATTGGGGGATGCAAATGTGGTCGCTCATAAAACGTTAAATGCCAGAATAAGTGGATTAGGATCTGTCCATTACAAGGGAAAATCCGATAAAATTAATACTAAAGTTTCTTGAAGTGGGAGTATTAAGACCATTGATTAAAGTTGAAAAGAGGTGAAATACAGGAAATGGAAACCCAAAAAGAATTACCCCAATCCTTCGGGATATAAAAAGTGGTTGTAAGGAAAGCGGGAGATGTGAATTTTTCGGGTTTCTTCATAAACCCTTTCTCTAAAAGCCTTAAGGTTTTCTTTGTTTAAAGCAGAAATAAAAAGGGCCCTATCGTTGACCCGATGCATCCAAGTATTTTGCCATTCTTCAAGGCTGTAGTGCTTTGAGGTACGAACTGCAACCAAATCCGTATTGTCCCATGGTTCGGGCTGGTAGGCATCGATTTTATTGAACACCATTAGGGTCGGCTTGTCCAAGCTTTTGATTTCGCTGAGAATCTGATTTACGGATTCAATATGTTCTTCAAAGTTGGGATGAGAAATATCCACCACATGCAACAACAAATCGGCCTCTTGTACTTCGTCCAAAGTGCTTTTGAAAGATTCCACTAGCTGGGTGGGTAATTTGCGAATAAAGCCCACTGTATCGCTCAGTAAAAAAGGTAAATTCCCTATTACTACTTTACGAACTGTGGTATCTAGGGTGGCAAAAAGTTTATTTTCAGCAAAGACTTCGCTTTTGGCAATGACATTCATCAAGGTAGATTTACCCACATTGGTATAACCGACCAATGCCACCCTTACTAGTGCACCACGATTGCCTCTTTGAGTCGCCATCTGTTTGTCAATCGTAATCAGCTTTTTCTTTAAAAGGGAAATTTTATCTCTGACGATACGGCGATCGGTTTCAATTTCCGTTTCCCCAGGTCCTCTCATT
>JABGSU010000021.1 GCA_018647605.1 Flavobacteriaceae bacterium
ACTGTAAAAGCCATCGCACCTACATTTGGGGGGATCAACCTAGAGGACATCAAGGCTCCAGAGGCTTTTGAAATCGAAAATCGACTCAAAGCAGAATTGGATATTCCTTTGATGCATGACGATCAACATGGAACGGCTATCATATCCTGTGCTGCTCTAATTAATGCCTTAGAATTATCGGATAAAAAGATAAATGAGGTCAAAATCGTTATTTCAGGTGCAGGTGCAGCAGCTATTTCCTGTACCCGCCTTTACCAATCCTTTGGAGCCAAAAAAGAAAATATTGTCATGCTGGACAGTAAAGGGGTCATTAGGACTACTCGTTCTAATCTCAGTAGTCAGAAAGCAGAATTTGCTACGGATCGCAAGATTGACACTTTGGAAGAGGCCATGATTGAAGCCGACATATTTATAGGTTTATCTCAACCTAATATTTTGAATGAAAGTATGTTATTGTCAATGGCCAAAAATCCTATCGTATTTGCCATGGCCAATCCTACTCCTGAAGTTGATTATGATTTGGCTTGCCAAACCAGAGCAGATATTATTATGGCTACTGGAAGGTCAGACCATCCCAATCAGGTCAATAATGTATTGGGATTCCCTTTTATTTTCAGAGGTGCGCTTGACGTTAGAGCTTCCAAAATCAATGAACCCATGAAAAAGGCTGCAGTAGAGGCTTTGGCTCAATTGGCCAAGCAGCTTGTACCCGAGCAGGTCAATGTAGCCTATGAGGAAACCAAACTCAACTTTGGTAAAGACTATATTATTCCCAAACCCTTTGACCCTCGTTTGATTGTCAATATTCCAGTTGCGGTAGCCAAGGCGGCTATAGCTTCTGGTGTTGCTCAGGAGCCCATCGAGGATTGGGAAGCCTATGAAGCAGTATTGGCAGAGCGTTTGGGAGGCCATCAAAAAATTCTCAGAATGATTCACGATAGGGCTAAATCTGATCCTAAACGTATCGTTTTTGCAGAAGCAGATCAGTTGGACGTTATTAAAGCAGCTCAAATCATTTTCGAAGAAAAAATTGGAGTTCCTGTATTGTTGGGAAATAAAGAAAAGATTCAAAATTTGATGGAGTCTATTGATTTTGAGGGTAAAATCAATATCATAGACCCCAAGAGTGAGGAACACATAGAGAGCCGTCAGCGTTATGCCAGCGCTTTTTGGGAAACCCAAAAAAGGAGGGGAAAAACCCTTTACGAATGCGATAGCTTGCTCAAGGAACGGAATTATTATGCTGCTATGATGGTCAGAGAAGGCGATGCAGATAGCATGTTGTCGGGGTTTTCAAGAAAATATCCAGCAGTAGTCAAGCCTATTTTGGAAGTAATGGGCAAGGCTAAAGGAGTCGACCGTGTGGCTGCAACCAACCTTATGTTGACCAAAAGAGGAATGCTCTTCCTCTCCGATACCTCCATCAACATAGATCCCTCTCCCAAAGAATTGGCTAAAATAGCTCAGATGACCGCCCAAACGGTCAAAATGTTTGGAATAGAGCCTGTGGTTGCGCTTTTGTCCTTTAATAATTTTGGATCTTCACCTTTTCCTCAGGCCAAAAAAGTATCCCAAGCAGTCAGCTATTTACATCGAATGTTTCCTGATCTTATTGCCGATGGGCCAGTCCAATCTGATTTCGCCCTAAACAATGAAATGTTAGGAGAGCGTTTTCCTTTTTCTTCCCTGCACAACAGAAATGTTAACACCCTAATTTTCCCAAATTTAGATGCAGCAAATATTACCTACAAAATCATTAAGGAATTGGACAACACCTCGTCCATAGGACCCATATTGATGGGGCTACGACAGTCTGCCCATATTCTCCAACTAGGTGCTTCTGTTGATGAGATCGTCAATATGGCTGCTATTGCTGGGATTGATGCACAAGAAAAATCAAAACTTAAAACCAAAAAATGATAACACAAATTAAAGGAAAGCTTGTTGAAAAAAATCCAACTCAAGTAGTGGTGGATTGTAATGGTATTGGTTATGAAATCAATATTTCATTACATACTTTTTCTAGTCTTTCGTCCGATGAAAACATACAGCTTTTTACCCACCTTCAGGTCAGAGAAGATGCTCATATTTTGTATGGTTTTTTTACCATTTTGGAAAGAGCAGTTTTTAGATTGTTAATTTCTGTATCTGGAATAGGAACCAGTACAGCTCGGACGATGCTTTCCTCTCTTACGCCTTCAGAAATTCAGCAGGCCATAGGTACTGAGGATGTGGCGACCATTCAAGGGGTAAAAGGGATTGGATTGAAAACAGCACAGCGAGTCATTATTGAGCTTAAAGACAAGATTAGAACTCTTCAAGGAAGTGAAGAAATTCCAGTCCACAAAAGCAATACAATCAAAGAAGAAACGTTATCAGCATTAGAGGTTCTTGGCTATTCAAGAAAGGCCTCAGAAAAAGTTGTTGATAATCTCATTCAAGGTAATCCTGATGGTTCGGTCGAGGATTTGATCAAAGGGGCCTTGAATAAACTGTAAATCTCTTTGATCTGTAAAAAAAAAGACAAACATTTAAGTTTTAATTTTTTTCTACTTCCTTTACTCTTAGTTTGCAGCTTCTCGCTGTTGGGTCAGGTTGATAGCAGCTATGATTTGTCTAAATCGAAGCTGACCCAGTCCACCAGTATTAGTTCAAAATACCGCTATGATCCCGATTCGGGAATGTACCTCTATACAGAAACCATCGAAGGCTACCCGATCACTGCGCCTTTGGTAATGACTCCCAAAGAATTTGAGACATTGTTGCTTTCGGAACAAATGAAAGGATACTTTCAGGAAAAAATCGCCGCGCTGTCTGGTAATGCCTCAAACTTGAGTGAAACGCAAAAAAACCTCCTGCCAGAAGTTTATGTTAACAGCAAATTTTTTCAATCTGTTTTCGGGAGTAATGTTATCGATATTATTCCACAGGGATCTGTCGGAATAGATTTGGGTGCCCGTTACCAAAAAAACGATAATCCAGCGGCATCTCCCAGAAATCGCCGGAGTTTTGGATTTGATTTTGATCAAAGAATCAACCTTAGTTTGTTGGGAAAAATTGGAGATAGGTTACAAATTACCGCGAACTACGATACCGAATCTACTTTTGATTTCCAGAACTTGGTCAAAATAGAATTTAATCCCCCTAAGTTGGCTTCAATTTCCGATATCATTCC
>JABGSU010000208.1 GCA_018647605.1 Flavobacteriaceae bacterium
GGCCTGAGCAGCAAAAGCTGCGTTGAGCTCTGTTTGCTCAATATCAGAAAGTTTTAGTCCCGCTTGCTTTAAAGCTTTCGGTATGGCCTCGCAAGGGCCGATACCCATTAACAATGGATCAACTCCTCCAACAGAACAAGCAGCTAGGCGCGCTTCTGGCTCTAGGCCTAACTCTTTAACTTTTGCTTCACTCATCACCAAGGTAAAGGCAGCTCCGTCGGAAGTCTGAGAAGCATTTCCTGCTGTGATGATTCCCCCTTGTTTGAAAACAGCCCTCAATTTGGCTAAGCCTTCTACTGTGGTATCTCTTCTAACTCCCTCATCTACAGAAACGGTATGGGAGCAAGTGACTTTTTTTCCTTCTTTGACAAATACGTCTTCAACAGTAATGGGGACAATTTCGTCTTCAAAATATCCCTTGTCAATGGCATGAGCGGCTTTTTGGTGAGAAGCAAAGGAAAAATTATCGGCCGCTTCACGACTGATGTTAAATTTACCAGCAACGGCTTCTGCTGTAGCCCCCATACTAACATGGTAATTGATGTTTTCCATGTTGGCTTTGTAACTGGGGGATAATTTGTAGCCTGTCATAGGAAGTAAACTCATGCTCTCTGTTCCACCAGCGATATAAACATCTCCCATCCCAGCCTTGATTTTGGCCACTGCCATGGCAATGGCTTCTAGGCCAGAGGCACAATAACGGTTGATGGTAATACCTGGAACTTCAATACCCAAAGCTCTAGCAGAAATGAGTCTTCCTACTTGTAGGCCTTGCTCCCCCTCGGGATTGGCACAACCCACAATGACATCATCTACAGTGGTGGGATCCAAAGCAGGTACTTGACTGACCAAATGTTTTAGAACATCTACGGCCATATCGTCGGATCTGTAGTTTTTGAATCCTCCTTTTTTAGCTTTTCCGACTGCAGTTCTGTATCCTTTTACAATATATGCTTCCATAACTTCTAGTTTCTTAAGGGCTTGTTATTCATTAATAGGTATTGGATTCTGTCTAGGGTTTTTTGATTTCCCAGTAAACTCATAAAAGCTTCTCGTTCTATATCGAGCAGGTATTGCTCATTTACTTTCTGTGGGCTGGTCAAATCACCTCCACAAATGACGTAGGCTAACTTTCGAGCGATTACCTCATCGTATTCAGACATATAGCCTCCCAAACGGTATTCATTGATGGCGGAATAAAGTGCCCCCAATCCAGATCGTCCAAGAACTTCTATGTCTTCTCTTGCAGCAGGGGGGATATAGTCCTTGGATAATGCTAATACTTTGTCTTTAGCCAATCCAAGATTACGCTGAACGTTATAGGAAACACTGTCTCTATTTTCCAATAGGTAATGCAGATCAAATGCCTCAGAGGCTGAGGTGGAAACGGCTGCAGTGGCAATGGATTTAAAATGGTCGATCAACATGGGTATTTTAACGTCTCCCTCATAAAATCCGTCGGAGACCCGAAGGGCAAATTCTTTGGTTCCCCCGCCTCCAGGAATCAGCCCGACACCAACTTCAACCAATCCTATGTAGGATTCGGCAGCACAGACGGCTGCATCACAGTGCATAGTAATTTCACAACCTCCTCCAAACACATAGCCCTGAGTAGCAACAACCACTGGAATTTTGGAAGTTCTGATTCGCATGTTGACTGATTGAAAATCGGCGACCATATGATCCAAGGTGTCAAATTGTTTTTGCATGGCCAACATTCCAATGTTCATTAAATTGGCCCCTACACTGAATTGCTTGGCGTTGTTTCCTATGACAAGGCCCTTCCAGTTTTCGCTTTCTGCCTTATCTACTGCTTCTGCAATGGCTTTTCCTATGCCTTCACCTATGGCGTTACTCTTGCTTTGAAATTCCAAACACATGACTCCATCTCCAATGTCGTGAACTGAACATTCGCTGTTTTTGATGAGCGGTGTATTTTCTCTAAAACTTTCCAAAATAATAAAGGCATCGGAGCCAGGAATAGTTTTGTATTGTTGGTTTTGAATATCAAAATATTTCTTTTGACCTTTTTCGTATTTGTAAAATTGATCTGCACCCGCTTTTTTCATTTGGCCTATCCATTCGGGAACGCTTTCTCCAGCGGCTTCAATCATGTCCAGTCCGTTTTGAAAACCGATGAGATCCCAGTACTCAAAAGGTCCAAAATCCCAAACATATCCAGCTCTCATGGCATCGTCAACAGGATAGTATTGATCGGAAATTTCTGGAACTCTCTGGGCAGAGTAGGCAAAAATAGCTGTAAAGTATTCTTTAAGGAAAAGACTTTCGTTGTCTTCTTTTCCCATCAAAAAGGACATGCGTTTCTGCATTTTCTCAATGGCCTTGGCTTCTTTCAGTATGGGGTTTTTCGGACGTACACTGGGGTTATACTCCAATGTTTTTAGGTTCAGGGCATTGATGATCGTTTTCCCTTTTTCGTCTTTTTGATTGGTTTTTTGATAAAAGCCTTTCCCTGTTTTGTTCCCCAAAAAGTTATTTTCTAATAGAAAGGTCATGAATTTTGTTTCTGGTACCTTACCGACCGATTCAAAAAAGGAATCGTTTTTGACGTTGTTAACGACAAATTGGGTGACTTTCTCTCCTGTATCCAGTCCCACCAAATCTTGGAGTCTGAAAGTTCCTGTATTGGGTCTTCCTATCAATGAACCTGTTAAGGCATCTACTTCTTCAATAGAGAGGTCGTATTTTTGGGTTAGATCAAAAACTTTTACTCCAGACATGACGCCAATTCTGTTGGCGATAAATGCAGGAGTGTCTTTGCATAATACGGTTTGTTTGCCCAGATTAATTTCTCCAAAATGCATAAAAAAATCAATCAACTCAGGTTGGGTTTCTAGGATGGGTATTATTTCAAGTAGTCTTAAATATCGAGGCGGATTAAAAAAGTGTGTTCCACAGAAGTGTTTTTTAAACTCAGCAGATCGTCCTTCAGACAATTGAGAAATGGGAATACTAGAGGTATTGGAACTAACAATACTTCCTTTTTGTCGGTATTGTTCAACTTTTTCAAATATCTGTTGTTTAATATCCAGTCGCTCTACAACCACTTCAATGATCCAATCGGCCCCTTGAATTTTTTCAAAATCATCCTCAAAGTTCCCTACCGTAATTCTACTGGCATATTCCTTTTTGTAGAGGGGTGCGGGCTTTGATTTGATGGCTTTGGTTAAAGCATCTTGAGCAACACTGTTTCTGTTGCTTTTATTTTTTTGTGATTGTCCTTGGGGCAGAATGTCCAGCATCAAAACTTTAAGACCGACGTTTGCGAGCTGACAAGCAATCCCAGATCCCATGACACCAGATCCAAGGACGACAACATTCTTTATTCTAAAATTCATCGTTGGGTTTTTAACAAAGCTATTAAAAATCTATGAGGGTTGCATTTTTTTATACATTTGTTAAAAACATTAAGTTATGAGTCATCAGAAAGTATTTGAACAGTTTAAGGAAAGAGCCGAAAATGCTTCACCATTGGGAGGTACCCTAAAGTTTATTGTAGATGAAAATCCCATTCTTATCGATGGTAATGGTGATCAGAATACGATTTCTATGGATGACTCAGAGGCAGATTGTACCATTGTTGTTTCTACAGAGGTATTGGAAAAGTTAAGGGATGGGGAACTCAACCCCATGATGGCCGTTATGGGGGGTCAAATTAAAATTACTGGAGATATGGGCTTGGCCATGAAGGTCCAATCTCTAATGGGTTAAATTGTTAATATAAAACATTCACACCCACTTTTATTTTTACTTTTTATTGGTATTTTATGATTGCTAAAAATTCAGTATGGAACTTAGAGATGATCAAAATATTGTTGATGAAGTCGTTAGGTCAAAGATTAAATATGCGGTTTCATTATTGATTACTTTGCGTAAAAGAAACCATTCTAAAGAGCTGGGTTCTGACATCGATAACATTTGGAAAATCAGTGGCTTTAAAAACAAAAAAATATTTGAAAAGCACTTTAAATTGATAATGGGGTTTTCCGTTAAAAATTACATAAAGAGTTTACCCCAGCGATTTTAGTTCTTTACACGGTCAATTGAAAAGAACGATTTTATTTGATGCCAGTAGAACTTAATTGGCCTTTAAATTTTTTCATTAATTATAGGGTCATTATTTCAAAACTTACCTAAAAAGTTTAGCAAAAATCACCTTACTTATTGAAATTTCTTATGTTACCATAACAAGTAACAAATACGAAATCAATGATAAGCTTTATTTTTAATTAGCTTTGTATTAAGACAAAACCAGCAGTAATATTTAATTAAATTATTAGATTATGAAGATTTTGGTATGTATCAGTCACGTACCCGACACCACCTCTAAAATAAATTTTGTCGAAGGAGATACGCTCTTTGATAAGAACGGTGTACAGTTTGTGATTAACCCCAATGACGAATTTGGTCTTACCCGAGCTGTTTGGTTTCAACAAAAACAACAAGCAGAAGTTACGGTGATAACAGTGGGAGATGCCAGTTGTGAACCCACACTCAGAAAGTGTTTGGCTATTGGAGCTAACAGGGCTTTTAGGGTTGACCTCCAACCCTCTGATGGGTTTGAGGTAGCACAGCAGTTGAGTGCTCACTGTAAGGAAGAAAATTATGACTTGATCATTGCGGGAAGAGAATCAATCGACTACAATGGCGCTATGGTTCCCGGTATGCTATCTGCTCTTTTGGGATATAATTTCGTAACCAATTGTATGGCACTTGAGATAGCAGGCGGCACTGCCAAAGCCTCCAGGGAAATTGACGGGGGGATTGAGACTGTTTCTTGTGAGTTGCCCTTAGTGATCGGTGCCCAAAAGGGTTTGGTTGAGGAGAAAGATTTGATCATTCCCAATATGCGGGGTATTATGCAGGCGCGTCAGAAAAGTCTTTCAGTCCTTACTCCTGTTGAAAGTGATGCCAAATCCTCGATTTCCAAGTATGAAAAACCAGCTCCCAAAGGCGAGGTAAAATTGGTGGAGCCGGATCAAATTGATCAACTCATTGACTTGCTTCACTACGAAGCCAAAGTAATTTAGCATAATCATTATGGGAATTTTAATCTATACAGAATCCGAAAACGGAAAGTTTAAAAAGTCTGCCTATGAGTTGGCCTCCTATGGAAGGGCCATTGCAGATCAATTAGGGGTTGAACTCATTGCTGTGAGTTTTAACCACGAAGATGCTACCCAATTGGGGAGTTATGGTGTTGATCAAGTCATTCAAATTAATGATCCTTCATTGGAAAGCTTTACAGCACAGCAGTATGCTTCGAATTTGGCGACAATAGCTCAAACAAAGGAGATCAAGTTGATTGTTTTGAGCTCTAGTGCCAATGCAAAATACATTGCGCCCCTTTTGGCCGTATCTCTTTCGGCGGGCTATGCTTCCAATGTGGTAGGGCTTCCTGAAAGTTTGGAGCCTTTGACGGTCAAACGGTCTTGTTTTACCAATAAGGCTTTCAATACCTGCACGTTGGACAATAAAGTAAACATTATTGGATTGTCGAATAACTCCTATGGTAGTTTTGAAAATCCAAAGGAGGTAAATTTTAGTCAAGCTTCAGCGGTCATTGCTGAAACAACTATAAAGGTTGAACAAGTAGAAAAATCAAGCGGTGAAGTGAGTATAGCCGATGCCGATATTGTGGTATCTGGGGGACGCGGATTAAAGGGTCCAGAGCATTGGCATCTTATAGAAAATTTAGCTACAACCTTGGGAGCAGCTACAGCCTGCTCCAAACCTGTATCCGATATGGGATGGCGACCCCACAGTGAACATGTAGGGCAAACTGGGAAACCTGTGGCTTCTAACTTATACATTGCTATAGGCGTATCTGGAGCCATTCAGCATTTGGCTGGGATTAATTCTTCTAAAGTCAAGGTGGTGATCAACAACGATCCAGAAGCGCCATTCTTCAAGGCTGCAGACTATGGGGTAATTGGAGATGCCTTTGAGGTGGTACCAGAATTGATCGAAAAACTTAAAGCTTTCAAAAGTTCTTAGTCCAAAAGCTGAGGTTTTAAATGAATTTTTTTTCGTGCTTTATTTCTGCAAGAGATAAAACTTTCTGTCTTCTTTTTGACATAGCCAGAATAATTAAATTGGTTTACTTTTGATGGATCTCATTTCGTTGATCCAATTCCTTTCGAATGTCGTTGGCTCGTTCTTCTGTAATGGAATAATCGCTCATTACCCAAATGGCGAATAGTGTTCCGATAATGGGAAACCCAGAAAAGAATAGTCTTAATCCAAAAATAGCATTTTCGCTTTGAGTTGGACTTCCTGATTCAAAACCTATTAGTGAAAATATTACACCTGTGAGACCTCCTGCAATTCCAAATCCAAATTTGACCATCCACCAGTAAATCGCTCCAAAAACTCCTTCACGACGTTTTCCTGTGTTGAGTTCGTCTAGATCAATTACATCGGCCGTCATTGACATCATTAGGGTAAATAAGCCCCCTATACCGAATGAAAAGAATGGCATGGCAAGCAAAAACATATAAGGTTTTCCTGGGATGAATAAGAACCACAGCATGATATAGCCAATAATAGATATGGATTGCGAAATAATAAACGCTCTCTTTTTACCTAGTTTCTTAGACATTACTGTTACTATTGGAATGACTAAAAATGTGGTTACTAGAGCACCTACACTTCCGAAAAGTGTTGGCCAAATCCAAGCGCCTTCTTTTCCAGTAACACCGTCAAAAAGATAGTAAACAATTATAAAATAGGTGAATGCAGCTACGGTATTGAATGCATTGAAAATTAGGAAGGTAGCAATACATAGTTTTCGAAATGCTCTTATCTTGAAAGCTTCACTAAAATTAACCACAAATATGGTATGCAATCTTCCTAAGATATTCTTGAGCGTAATGCTCTCATATTTCTCATTTAGAGTAGATTTACTCTTGATAAATATTGCAGGAATCATCGCGAGAATCATACAAATACCTCCAACCCATATTGCCAGTTCTCTCACAGCAACATCACTCGATGGAAACCAATCTTTGTCATCCATCGCAATCCAAAACCAAGGGGCGATTACCCATGCCCATTGTCCTATCCATTGTGCAACAGCCATAATATGGGTTCGTTCATGAAAATCATCACTCATCTCATAGCCCATCGCTACATAGGGTACGCTAAAAATTGTCAAGCCCAAATAAAATATCAAGGAGGTAAAAAGAAAGTAATAAAAGTTAAATTCTACGCTGTTTTCTCTGAATAATTGCCACATCACGACAAATGAAACACCCATAATCAAAGAGCCAATAAAAACATATTGTCTTCTTCTCCCCCATCTTGATTTGGTGTTGTCAGAAATAAAACCCATTATGGGGTCGGTGATGGCATCAAAAAGTCTTGGCACTAAAGAAACTACTCCCCACATCCAGCCGGGGAAACCTAATCCTTGAACAAGAACAACAATAAATATACTTATAACAGCGGGAAACATTTGGTTGGCTAACATTCCCAAACCAAAGGATACCTTCTGGCTCATGGGTACTTTTTTGTCTATACTTCCTTCTTTTGCATTCATATCCTTGGTTGGTTTTTAGTTTTTTTAATCAAAATGATTGTATTGCTCCTTCAAAACATGGAAAGACTCTTTTTTATTTCTGTCAATATCAACGATGCCCCAGAACTCCTCGTTGGGATTACCATCATATGGAACCCCACTACTGTTGGGTGCCTGACCACCAATGTCTTGTTGAACGGGATTGCCCGCCTTCCACCATTCATCGGAAAAGGAAAAAAGCGTTAATCCACTGATGAGGTGTTTGTTTTGAAAAACAGTTTCTACTATTTTGGCATTGGCAACCGATTGAGCTTTTTGGTTTTCACCTTCTTTAAAATTGTCACGTTCAATTGTCATATAACTATCGCTTCCCGCCTCAGAAAAATAAAAAGGTTTGTCGCTTAATTTCTCCCATTGGTCAAAAAGGGCCGAAGGGTTGTCCCATCGGTATATATTGAGTCCCCACAAATCAAGGTTTGAACACATGGAGAAAGCCAAACTGTCTGGTAGTTCGCCATGGGCTGAGGAAACGGGGTGATTGCCATCGATTTTATGGATGGTTTGGGCTGCTTCGTTGAGGGTGGAGTACCAATTTTTGATGTTTCCCTCAAACCACTCGGGATGGTAATTGTATTCATTACCCAACTCCCAAAACAAAATGGCATTATGGTTTTTGTATTTTTTGATGTATTGGGTATAGGATTTGGAATAGAGATCGAAGTAGCCTTGCTGATTATAGCCTATCCCAATAATGACTTTGATACCCGCTTTTTCAATTTTATCCAAAACGGAAATCTCCTCAATGGGACTGTAAACTCTGATGGTATTGATGCCTGCCTCTACCATCAAAGCAAGGTCAGCTTCCAAGCTGCTAAAATCCCTTTTTTTCTTGCCCTTGGGAACAGGATTGTAGCAAATCCCTTTGATGAAATAGGGCGCATCGTTAACCCATATTTGTCTCCCTTGGGTTGTTACTGCCAGGGAGGGCTTGCCACACGATAGGACTAGGCAAGTAATACCCCAAATAAAAATAGAAAATACAGATTGGCTCCTTTTCATTTTTTTGGTGGGGTTAAAAGGGTGGACAGTAGTTGTTCTTTATTGCCTTGAAATGTTTTTTCAATGGGAGTATCTCCTCTACCAAGTCCTTCCAATGCCCCTTGATCAAGGAAATTCCAGAGGCTAAATTTGGCCTTACCCTCAATGGTAAACAATCCGAAATGATTCTCAGAGTGTTGGGGATCAATGGGATTTTTCCATTGTTCATCGAAGGCTTCAAAGTATACGCAAGTGGTTTTGTTTTGCTTCGCCCAATCACTCATCAATTTAAAATATAATGCTTGTTTGTATTCGTCAGCAGCCCGTGATCCTTGGTTTCCATAAAATCCACTGCTTTGAGTAGCCCACCCGGTTTCTCCAATGTGAATAGGCTTTTCGACCCCCAAACTTTTTACATAGTTTTTTACGTTGTTGTATTGCATAACAGCAAAGTTTTTGGCTCTAAACATTGCGCTGTCGATAATTTGGAGATCTGAGGATTGACTTTCCGATTTAATTTTTGAAATCCAAAACTCAGGATTGTAGTGGGTGTTGTGAAATGGATAGGTATGGATGGATATGTAATCTACTGCGTGTACCAGTTTTTCTAAATCAGGTTCATGATATGAAGAATCTCCTCCTCCCCATGAACTGAAGTCATCGGAACTGGTGATCCAAAGATTTTTTGGGAGTTTCTGATCTGCTTTCAATTGTTGAAGATGGTTGACCCAATTCAAAATGACTTTGGGTTGAACAAAATAGGAGGTCGCCCAACGAACACGGGCCTCGTTCCCTACTGATATGATTTTAACGGTATCTGGATAGGCTTGGGTAAGTTCTACTGCCTGACTTATCTCTAACGCATTTCCTTTGAAATCTTCTTTGTCATGATTGGGCTGATCTGTCCAAGCATTTTTGCAGTTGATCCAAGCACCGAGCATTACGTACATTTCAAAGTCGATGCGTTTCATTTTTAGGAGTCTGATCGCTTCTAAAACATTTTTTGCAAATTCAAAATGTACATTATAGGTTCGGATGAGTTTAAACCCTAGGGCTTCTAGTATGATTAGATCCTCGGTAACTTGATCAATGGTGGGCTGGGTATTTCTAGTGTTGGCTCGATATCCACCATAGGAAATGGCTTTGTATTTAGAATTTCCCAAAATATCGGAGGCAAAGGGGGAATGATCTTTAGTCGACTGATCTTTTGACTGACAAGCCATGAAAAGCATACCTACAAGAAATATAAGACGGAATGTCTTACGGAATGGGTAACCCAAAAAATCGGAATGCTTTATCACGTTTTTGGTTTTAGATTTTTAGTAAGTCCAGGAATACAATCATTTTTTGATATTCTCCCGATCTACTGAATAGGGACTGGCTTGTTTTGACGTCTAGTTTATTGCCTTTAAAATGGATCACACTTCCGTCTTTGGCGTAGACCTCTATAACATTTTCGTCAGATTTTTGATA
Organism: Flavobacteriaceae bacterium; assembly: GCA_018647605.1. Lineage (GTDB taxonomy): Bacteria > Bacteroidota > Bacteroidia > Flavobacteriales > Flavobacteriaceae > UBA8316. The sequence continues at coordinate 10,052 of JABGSU010000208.1, forward strand.
AACTACTGGTACTTGGCAAATGGTAAAGGCAAGGGATTTTGGCTCTATCTGAATTTGATTTTTTTTCTGAAGTACGTCTACGTAGGAGAATAGCTGACCTTGTTCTATAAATTCGTGATCTCTCAGTAAAAGAGGTTCAAAACTAAGAGTTCCTTCTTTGATTTTCACACCCAATTCTCCTGATCTACTGAGCAAGTCTTCCTTGACCTGACCGGTCATTCCTGGTTGTTGTGCTCCTTTTCCTTTGGGGGTATGGGAGTATGGGTCGGTTGGAAAAGCTCCGTATAACTCGGGAGATTTGTTTACACCAATGCCATCATTGATTTGATGAAAATGAATGGTCAATCGGTCGATCAATTTTTTGTCGGCATCGGATGCTATGGCTTCTGAAACGGCTTCGCAATTGGCCAATAAGAGTTTTGAAACCATGTGCCAATAGATGGACCCCAGTCCTTCGTATCCAAAGAATGTCCCCGATCTTCCAGTAAATGATTTGTGATTAAATACGGATTCGTAAATTGAAAAAAGGGCTTCTGATTCTTGTAAAACTAGGCTTTGGTATTGGATCGGAAGTTGGACCAATGCCTTTTTAAGTCCGTTGACATTATTAAAATCAGCATTAAAATGGTACTGACCCAATACGTCTTTTGAGATAATTTCGCTGTTATTGTTTTGGATAAGTTTTTGTAACAAAGCATTATCAGCTACCTTCTCATGAGGTATGTTGTTTTTTTGGAGGAATTGGGGAAGGTTTCTATCGGGATAAAGAATGTAACTGTTTTGATCTTCTCTGTAGAGTTTGCTTTGTCTCAAACTATCCAAAAGCTCAACAGTCTCATGTGTCGATAGAAAACCTGAACTCAAAACGGCCACTTGCCCCTCCAGCATTTCAGAGAGGTAGGAGATGCTCATTTTGTCTTCTTCCACAGCCACCAAATTATAGGCATGATAGAGTCGATCTTCTCTTTTATTGGCTTTGATAGTGTGTTCTACAAAAGCAGTGGTCAATGTGATGAAGGAGTCTAATTTTTCAGTACTTACGGATACTTTTTTAGCGGTATGACCATGGGAATATATCTCTTGACGGTATTGACTTGCTGCCATTCCAAGGTTTTGAAAAATGGTCTTGCGATCTCGATCGTTGATTGGAGCATTAAGTAAATCTTGGTGTTCCTCAAAGGTGTGAACGATTTGATTGAAGAATTGATTTAACTCCTCAGAAATGGTAAAACTGGATTGTTCAACACGAGAAATGAGGGTTTTGAAAAAGGGTAAAAATCTTCTTAAATAGTAGAGTGTAACCATAGAAACACCATTACCCACAAGGGCATTGTTGGCATCGTTCCATTCAGGTCGTTGGGTGTTCATCCAAATCCCAGCCTCAGGAATTAAGTTAGAGACTTTGGCCATGAGGGTAATTAAGATTTTCTCAATAAAATTGACTTTGTATATCTCCCCTTTAGCGTCTTGAAGTAAAGCTCCATCTGCTCCAATTATATTTTTTCTATTTTGAATTTTCTCATGAGCTTCCTCATCAAAATCGATTGTATTTTTGGAATCTTTGAGTATTTCTTCAACGGCTTTGATTTTGTAGGGGACGTTGGCAAAAACAAATAAATCCTGTTCGAGTATTCCATTAAGTTTGTTTGGAAAATAGTTTTCACTAAACTCTAAGAACTTAAGTAAATAAATTATCTGATGATCGCCCCAGTAACCAATGTAGGACCATGGATTGTCGGGTTCAATGGTTTCCCAATCAAAACCGTCTCTTGTGAGTCGGTAGGGATTGTAACCTTCAAAAGTAGTTGCATTTAAAAATTTATATATCATCCCCTCGATAAAATCGGGATAGGAGTGGGCAAGAGCTTCCCAGTTTTGAAAAATGTCTCTCCAGTTCCCTTGGTAGTCGAGTATTTTTGATCCATCCACCTCATTTTTAGTGTTGATGGAGAATTTGTTCCATGGACGACTGGGATCTCCATGTCTTCTGCTAAATTTCAACGGAAGATATTCTTTTGCCAATCTAACAAAATCTGTATCGGATTCTTGCGCTAGGAGTACTTTAATTGTTTCTAAGTCAAATTTCTCATCAAGCTTTTTTAAGACCTCTATTTTATTTTGGTAGAGTTCTTTATTGGCTGCAGCTAAATATTTGGAAAAATGAGATTTTTCGATAGTGTAATTGAAATCGAAAATTCCCCCTCTCATAATATTGAATAGGGTATTTGAAAAATGTCTGGTATTTCTTTGTCCATCGGCGGTGATCTGCAAACCATCGGCTGCAGCCACCAAACGAATCAATTCCTCTGATCCAAGGACAATGTCTTGATTTAACGATTCAGATAGGTTTTCCTTATTGATAAGGCGTTCCCGAATCTCGATTAATTGGTTGATGTTTTGATTGACATCGGCCACAATGGTCCAATTTTTTGAGGATTTGGGTGCGAGTTTAAAATCGGTATTTATAAAGTAGGCCCCTTTCTCTGCTCTTATTTCTGATTCATTTTCAATGGAATATCCCGCTCGAAATTGATCCAATTGTAGAGAGGATAATAAGTGTTTTGGGTTTTCAAATCCTAGAGACCATACTGTATTGACTTTTAATGCTTCACTGGGTTCTGCTCTATCCACAATCAGGGCGGAGAGGGAATAAATCCCCAAGCCACTTTCTTGGTCTATTTCATTTTTTTTATAGGCATCGGCCAAATTACTGCTTCCTGCTTGTAGGCTTTCTTCTATGCCCCAAGGGAGTATGTTTTGAAGTCCATCGATCAAACTGATATTGGTGGAGTCAAGGGCTTGATTATGTAATGTTGCTTCACGGACAAAACCGAAACGATCACTGGTTTTCCATGAGTATGAAAAAGTCAAGTTAAGATCGTGATTGATTTCTTCAAATATGATTTTGTTCCCTAGCGAATTTTTATAAAGATTTCTTGATGTTTTGTAAATCCCCTGTTGTCTGTGAGAGAAGGGCTCCCAAAGAAGGGTAGTTTGGGCTTTTGAAACAAGTAAGATAGTTTTACTTCCTGTATTTTCGACTGATTCAATGATTTTATCATCAGTGTAGTAGGGAAATAGCGCATTGCTACTGTCTTTCCTTCCTGCTGTAAGACCACCAGTGCTGGATATGAAAAGCCAGTGGTTAGAGTTACTAACCAAGCTCATAAAGAAGGGACGCATACCGTCCACATTTGAGATTTTGAAGAAGTTTTCTCCTTCGATAAGTATTTCCTCTCCCTTTACAGGATTTTTGGGATGTAAACTATAATTTTCTAAAAATTGTTTTTCTTCTAAGTTGATCATTCAACTGATATTTTTTTATTTAAAACCTTAACACTGGTGGTTTTTTATAATCTAAACCACGTGGTTAAACTGGGCTATATATGAGGCTGAATTAAAATCGGCTGAGTCATTGATAATCGTACTTCAATAATATATGTCTTATAGGTTTCTTCTTTCCAATTAAAATTTTTCGTAGTTAACCGCTAGGCTAGATCTCCAGTTTTGAAGAGCCTCTCTTAATTCATAAGGTCGAAAGTTTTATTCCGTTAAACCGTTTACCATTTAACGATAGACTCTTACATAGTCAATTTCCATAGAACTTTCATTGAAATCTTCAGGAATTTGTCCTCCAGTATTACCTCCCATAGCAACATTTAATATGATAAATTGTGGTTTATCATAAGGCCAGTTGTCCTCAGTTTTATTTTCAGGACTGTAGGTGTAATATTCGTTTCCGTCAATAGAAAAGACGATTTCGTCAGGCGTCCAATTTACAGAGTAAATGTGGAAAGCTGTGGTTGAAGTTGGGGCATCAATTAACTTAACGTTTATAGTATTACCTGAACTGGATTGATTATGAAGAGCAGCAGAAATCTTGGTTTTATCCCAACCTTTTTGTTCCATAATGTCTATTTCTCCACACTTTGGCCAACCAACGGTGGAAATATTAGAACCCAACATCCATAAGGCCGGCCAAGTACCAGCAGCAGAGGGGAGTTTGGCTCGAATTTCAACTTTTCCATAAGTAAAACTGAATTTACCTTGAGATTTCAATCGAGCAGAGGTATAATCAGCTCCTTCGTAAGTTTCTTTCTTTGCCTTTATTTTTAGAAAGCCATCCTCCACTATTACATTATCACTGCGTGAAGTATAGTACTGGGATTCTTGATTTCCCCAACCATTATCTCCAGTACCAATATCATAAGTCCATTTTGAATTCATAGGGGAACCTTCGGTATCAAATTCATCAAACCAGTAAAGATCGGTATTACCCAGATATGCTCTATCTCCATTTACGTCATTGATGATTTCTTGCAGTTCCGTTAATGTTGTTGGAATTGGATTTGCATTAGCAATAGCAATTTCATATTTCTCTTGGTTATCCTCCAAATTTTGTACACCTGCGTTTGATAAGTCTTCGATAGAAGGAGTTCCTCCATCGGCTGGACTTTGAGATTCTGTTACAATTGTTTCAATAAGTTCCGCTACATAGGGAATATTTTGATCTTTTGCACAAGATGTAAAAAATAAAAAAAGAAAAAGACTTTTGTATGTAAGGTTAATTTTTTCCATTCAATTTAGTGAGATAGTTATCTATTATACCATCAAAATAATTAAGCTTAGTTAATGTTTTGAATATTTGATTTATTTAAAATTTTTAAAAAAATAGATTAATTTAAAAGAGGTTTTGCGAGTACCAAAATGTTTTAACTCTAGCGTGATGGTCGAACAAAACTTATGAAAATTAACCCATTAGTTTGTTGGATTTTAAATTGTTTACGTGTTTAAATTAATAGTTAAAAAAACCCCGCACAAAAATTGCACGGGGTTAATTGTATTCAATTAATAAAAGTAAAGGTTATCGATGTAGAACGTTTGAGTTCCGTCTCCACCATCAAAAATAATCTGTCCAATTTTACCATCAGCAGTTAAAGTGGTAAAATCACTCAATGCTAATACAACATTGGTCCATGTTTCTATTGCGGCAGCTTCAGTAACGGTAACTATAGGATCAAAAAGATCTCCTGCATATTCACCATCAGCTCCATAATCGACAAGTTTCAATTTTAGAGTGGCTCCATTAGGTGTCCAGTAGTCAAATGTAACGTGAGTTACATCAGCAATAGAAACTCTATTTGCAGCGTCACCTCCAACATTATTAATTCCAACAAAGTTAAAGTTAGCTAGTTTTTTTACTGCATTATCAGCAATAGTCTCTTCAGTTGAGACAGTTGTTTGTCCCCAGTTTGGTGCAAATGTTGAAGCTAAATCGGTATAGGCATCACTGAATATCGAAATAACTGTTGAAGCCTCAGCAGATGGTGCTGTAGGAGCATCCTCTGGAGCAGTTATTACAGGACATCCAGAATCTTGTGTACCAGCAACAGTTGGACACTCATCATAAGCATCAATTACACCATCTCCATCAGTATCTGTTTGAGGAATGGCTGCACCTGTTGTTCCTTCTTTGGCCAATTTCATTCTCCAATAATTCGTACCATCATATACTTTAAACACTGTCATTGTGTTTCCGTCATCTGAAAAAGATACGTCGGTATAAGTTATGCTTTCGTCAGCAGCTGAACCTGTTGCCAATTCACCAGTTTCACCTAATTTGAATAAACCTAGGTATGAACCACTACCAGAAATTGTAATAGTGTTTCCTTCTTCGTCATATGCCCAAGTACCTGGAGATGAACCATCCCATGGAGCTATAGTCGTTGCACAACCTTCAGGATCATTTCCAAATGCAGGCTCAATCCAAGTCTGGTCTCCAGGAGTACTTTGATAAGTACCATCTGCACTAAACTCAAATACATCATCAAAAAGACAATCTCTTGTTAAAACATCAGCAAGTTGATTTGACCACCAAGAGAAGTCAGTAGCAGATGGTCCTATTCCCAATGCTCCCGCATCGTGTAATACTACCCATCTTCCTTCTACTGGAGAAGGATCTGGTTCGGTATAATCAACTGATACCTCTTGTGATGCATCGGCATTCTGAAATCCAAGTGCAGAAGCAGTTACAACAATAGTATAGGTTGCATCTGATTCAGGATAAGTATAGGATACTCCTGGCCCAGCTGATGTTAAAACATCATCGTCTGCTGAACTTCCAAAATCAATAGAATAAGATGTTCCTTCGGTAGACGTAGGAGTTACTGTAATTACATTACCTGCTCCACTTGCTTCAGCTGTAAATGATACATTTGAAATAAGTGGGATTTCAGGGTCAGCTTCGTCTTTACTACATGAATAAATAATACATAACCCAGCAAGGGCAAGCATTCCTTTGTTTAGATAATTTTTCATTTTTTAAAATTTAATATTAATTGACTAATTGCTTCTGATTGTTTGTTAATTGTGATCAAAAGATTTTTTAAACTAATACCCAGGATTTTGTCCCCAGCTATCGATTGCGTTTGCTAAATTTATTTCTTCGAGAGGTATGGGAAATACCTCATTTTTTCCATTTGTAAAATTGATTTTTCTTCTCGTTTTTTCTTCCTCTGTTAAGTCCTCACCATCGATGGCTGTATTATAAGCAGAAAAAGCTTCTGCTGCTTTCCCAGTTCTAACCAAATCAAAGAATCGATGTCCTTCACCAGCCAACTCTAAACGTCTTTCATGATATATAGCTTCAAGTAAATTGCTCTCACCATTGAAGGGATAGTTGCGTGAACTGTTTTGAAAAGCTCTCTCTCTTACTTGGTTTAAATAATTTACTGCATTGGCTCCTCCAGTTTGAGCCTCTGCTTCAGCTGCCATCAATAACACATCAGAATAGCGTATTACACGGTAATTATTTTGATAACTAACAGGATCTGAGGAAACTGTAGGTTCATTTTTATTTACTAAGTATTTCTTATTGTAGTAACCTGAATTTTCTCTACTGACACCATAGGTACCACTCCGAGGAGCAAATACAGTAACGCCTCTTCGAATGTCAGAAGGACTGTATTGTTGGTAAAGGTATTTTGAGAAAAAATTGATTCCCCAACCTGATTTATAGGTTGTGTCATCAAAAGGAGGTCTTGGTCCGTTGCTTTGAGGCATGTAATTTCCCGCATTACAATGAAGACAGTCCCAGTTGTTTCCTACAACCCCAGTATATTGGACTTCAAATACTGACTCGGAGGAATTTTCACCACTTCTTGTAAAAAGATTTCTGTAAGCAGAACCTGTTAGTAATTGATAATTTCCACTATTGATTACCTCATTAAATTGATTTGCCGCTTCTTGAAAATTACGATGATATAAGTAAACTTTTCCCAATAAAGCTTTTGCAGCCCCTCTTTTAATTTTATAGATTTCTGAACTTGGCCTTGTTTCTGGTAAATTAGGGATAGCCTCTTTTAAATCTTCTTCTATTAGACTGTAAATATCTTCAACGCCTCCAACTCTATTGATTATGTATTGATCTCCAAATAAGATTCTTTTATCTGCAATCCTATTGATTCCATTTCTTTCCTCAACAACCAGAGGAACATCTCCGAAAAATTTTGCCAGTTCAAAAACAAAGTGAGCTCTAAGGAAATAGGCCTGTGCCATGACGTCATCTTTACCCTCAAAATCAATTTTGTCTTTAAATTCCAATACATAGTTTGCTCTGTTATAAGCAGCATACATCAATTGCCAAATAAGTTGAATTTGATCGTTGTCCGAAGGAGAATGTATCATTTTATCAATCCTTTGGAGTGTTGGCTGATCGAATGTATTTGGATCACCTCCAGCAATAATATCATCAGAAGCAGTATGACCCACCATTACATTGTAGAGGGTTGTTTGTAGCATATCATAGACCCCAATCAATGCCTCTTCAAACTCACTTTCATCATTGAAAAAGTTTTCTGAATTGGGAGCATCAGGAACTATGTCAATGTATTTGCTACATGCGTTTATGAAAATCAACGAAACGAAAAGGGCGTAAGTGTAATATATTTTTTTCATTTTGTTTAAAAGTTTAAGCTTGTGCCAATTAAGAATGTTTTTGCAACTGGATAAAATCCTTTGTCAATTCCTGAACCAATTGGTTCTCCTTTTCCATCGGTTCCTCCACCAACTGCTGAGGGATCGTAACCTTTATAATTGGTAAATGTGAATAAATTGTTACCAGAGAGATAAATTCTACATTTTTTTATTGCAAACTGTTGTAATATTGTCTCTTTAAAAGTGTAACCGAATTGTATATTTTGAATTCGAAGATAGGAGGCGTCCTCAACAAAATAATCAGAAAAATTATCGAAACTAACTGAAGCACCATTAACAGGTCTAGGCACTGTATTGCTTAGATTGGTTGTTGTCCAACTGTCCATAACATATGAGCCTTTGTTTGAATATAAATTTTTTCGCTCGTAGTCTCTAACGAGATCATTTCCAAGGGAAGCAAAGGAGGAGGCGCTAAAATCCATATTCTTATAGTTGATTCCAAACGTTAACCCCATTGTCATATCAGGAATGGGGTCACCTAAGTAGGTTTTATCCTCAACGGTTATGGTATTGTCTCCATTAACATCTACAAATTTTAAGTCTCCCGGTTTGGCATTTGTGTGATAGACCTTTGTTCCACCATTTGTTGGAACTGGAGCGTTAAAATTTAAAGCATCAATCTCAGCCTGGTTTTGATAAACTCCGTCAGTCTTATATCCATAAAAGTAGCCAATGGGATGACCTGCTTCCATTCTTGAGGTTCTTAAATTTTCTCCAACCATAAATGAACCTCCCTCAAGAAAACCTTCAGTACTCCCAACATATACTACCTCATTGTAAAGTTTACTAAAGTTATAACTAACATTAAATCTTAAGTTGTCATTAATGGCTTTGTTGTAGGATATTAGTGCCTCAAATCCTTCGTTGAGAACATCTCCCGCATTTATAATGGGAGGGGATGATCCAGGAGCTGCTGCCCCCAAAACCCCAGAAACATTTGCCTGTACCAACAGGTCATTTGTTTTCTTTGAAAAAACGTCTAAACTAAAACTAAGATCATTATCTAAAAATTTAGCATCAATTCCAATATTCCCAGACACTGTATTTTCCCATCTAATTTCTGGATTGGATAAGCCTCCTATTGCTTTTCCCATCAACACATCGTCAGCATCTAATTCATCGTTGTTTGTATATAGAGCCTCTCCATCTAATAAAGAAATGAATCTGTTTAAATCAATTCTATCACTCCCAATAACGCCATAACTTGCTCTTAGTTTAAGATAACTAACTGTTGAGTTGTTTCTTAAGAAATTTTCCTCGGAAATGTTCCAACCCAATGATCCAGAAGGAAAATATCCATAACGATTAACTTTTCCGAATTTTGAGGATCCATCTCTTCTTAATACCGCTGATAATAAATATTTATCATTGTAAGTATATTGTATTCTCGCAAAAATAGATTCCAATCTGCTTATGAATTTATTTTCTCCATCTGCTATTTGAATTTCATTAAAACGTTTACGAATGTTTTCAGGGGGTACATACGCAAAAATAGCTTCCTCTATTGAATTTCGATTATTGATTAAGCCTCTACCAGACCTTCCAGTAAATAAGCCCTTAAATTCCTGAATTGATGTTCCAATCAATGCATTTATTTTGTGGCTTTCATCGAATTCTTTAGAATAGGTAATGAAGTTTTCCCATTTGTAATCTTCATAGAAGTCCACGTTGTCAGTCACTGAATTTCCATCATCTTTAATGATGTTTGGATTGTCTTCAACCGTACCTTGTTTTCCTGGGCCATAATTAAATACTGGTAAAAATATATTTGTTAAAACGGCTGCATGGTTGTGTTGGAATTTGGATTCTAGCTTTAAACCCTTTGTAATATTGTAAGAAATACCAAATGTTGTAGATATTTTATCGATTCTAGAAGTATTGTAAGTATTTTCAATCATTGCGATTGGATTGACTACCTCCCTTGCAGATACTAGGGTTTCTCCATAACCATTTCCATTTGGGTCAGTGCTTCTGACGGGGGTAAATGGATCTATATTTAGAGCACTGTATAGTACCGAACCAATGCTACTTTCTATAAGATTATTTTTGGTAGAGTTAGTGTAAATAGCTGACCCTGATAATTTGATCTTGTCAAAAATGTCATATTGCAGATTAAATCTGGCCGTAGTTCTGGTGTAGTTCGATTTTTCTAAACCAACTATACCATCTTGATCTAGATAAGAGGCTCCGAAAGAATAAGCAAGTTTTTCTGTTCCACCGTTAAAACCAACATTTGTATTGTGTATGGCTGCAGTTTCAAAGACTGCATCTTGCCAATCTGTAAAAGTTTCAATGGGATTGTTTGGGTCCTTCAAACCAAAAACCAATCTTCTATTCTCTATGGTGTTAAACTTAATGCGTCCTCCTCCATTAACTGACGCGTTGTTAATGAAATTAGCATAATCGTATGCGTTCTCAATTAAATCAACTTTCTTACTGGTATTTTGAAAACCGTAGTAAGAATCAACATTTACTCTAATTGGAGTATTTTTTCTTCCTGTTTTTGTTTCAATTAAAATTACTCCATTGGCTCCCTGAACACCGTAAATACCAGCGGTTGCATCCTTTAGGATATTGATACTTTTTATATCATTAGGATTGATTACCGATAAATCTTCGATAATGTTACCATCAACTAAAATTAATGGACGACTGTCTCCATTGGTTGAAATTCCACGGATACGAATGTTTACTCCACTACCAGGAGAACCTGATGCTGTGGTTACATTTACTCCAGCAACTTGACCTTGTATGGCCTGTTCAACTCTAACAGGGTTAAGTTTTTCTATATCTTTAGAACCCAATACAGATACCGCGCCTGTAACTTCTTTTTTGGACTGTGAACCGTAGCCAACCAACACAACTTCACTTAACTCACTAGTGGAAGGTTCTAAGTAAACTGTTATATTGTTATTATTTTCATCAACTACAATTTCTTGAGAGTTGTAACCGAGATACGAAAAAACCAAGGTGGTTCCAACTGATACATTATTTAAAGTAAAGTTGCCATCAAAATCAGTAGTAGTCCCTTTGGTAGTGTCTTTTATTATTACAGTAGCACCTATTATTGGGGAATTTGTGCTTTGGTCAAAAATAATACCTCTAAAGTCACCTTGGGCTGAAAGGGATGTTACACAAAGAAATAAGAAAAAGGTAATTACGCTTCTTAACATGTTTATTTGGATATTGGTGGTTTTTTACTTTTATAAATTTAAATGGGTAAATTGAAAATAAAAGAATTTTAATTACAACAAAATTTATACAAATTTTTAGATATGAAAACAATTTTGTTTAAGTCTGTATAAAATGGTTTTAACAATTATAAAATATGATTAAATTGGCAATATTTACCAAAATATTTTTTATATAAAAATGAATTATGTATAGGTAAAGTATAGGTGAAAATCAAAGGGAAATGACCTCTACAAATTTACAAAGTGGTCGACAATACTCTCATCTCTCGAAAGATTCATTTTTTTTCTAAGCCTGTATCTTTTGATCTCAACACTTCTTACTGATATATTCAATAGAGGTGCTATTTCTTTTGAAAGAAGGTTTAATCTTAAGAAAGCACACAGTCTTAAATCGTTGTGCGTCAGAGTAGGATGGGCTTTTTTAACTTTTTTCAAAAAATCTTTATCGGCATTGTTAAAGGCCTTTTCAAAAAACTCCCAATCTTCATTTCCCTTGAGGTTTTTTTTGATCATTTTGGTCAATCGGTCAATTCTAGGGTGGGAATCGAGTGTCTTCAACTCATTTATGATCTTATTCAAGAACTCATTACGCTTTACAGTACTCATAGTAGCTATTGCAATCTCTCTATTCTTATTTTCAATATCGTTCTGTAATTGCTCATTTCGAATCTTCATGAGTTTTCTTTGGCTTGCCAAATCATTTATTTGGAGTTTTCGCTGATTTCTCTTGATTAGCTTTTGGCGTTCACGCTCGTAAAAAGCATCATAAAGTCTATTGATAATGAATAGTATTGAAATCGCTAATAAAATATAGAATACATACATCCATCGGGAGAGATGCCAAGGTGGAGAGATTTTAAAGTTAAACTGACTCACCCCTGAAGCTTGGTCTCCAATCTTCGATCGAACAGAAAAATTATAAGATCCACTGGGTAGATTTGAATATGAAACATTAGAGGCATTCGACCATGAACTCCACAACAAATCATATCCTTCCAGACGGTATTGATATTTGACCTGTTGGTATTTCTGGTAGTGAGTAGCTGTGTAAAAGAATTGAATACTATTTCTTTCAAAATCCAACTCAATGTCATTCTTCAAGGGGATCTGCATTAAATTTTGAAAATTGTCTTTTACTACAATGTTATCTATTGCTATTCTAGGCTGGATATTTTTTATTTTATCCCTATCCAACAAAAGATACCCTACCCCAGAGGCAATGAGATATTTTGAATTATCATATTTACTAATGTGCTCAAAACCCAAGACATTTTTTCGCGTATTATTTTCAAAAAAGACGGATTCAAACTTTAACTCTTCAGAGAATACCTCTCTTCTTAAAAAATGAATTCTATTTTTTGAAAACATCCAGAGTCTTCCATTGTCATCATTGATCATTTTTCCAGTAAGATAATCCTCTGGCTTAATTTTAGTTGACAATTGAGAATCTTTTAAGAATTTTAATTGTTCTGCTTCGTATTTGAAAATACCTTTGGGACTGAAATAAAATATTTCATCGTCAAATTTGGCCAAGCCAGCATGAACTCCCTTTTCAACCGAGGTGTCCATTTCAGTCCGAATGACCCTATTGAATGATGAGTTGATCGATAGTCTAAAAACACCTTTGTACTCGTGGCCCACCAAAAGCGTAGAATCGTTTACGACTTCGAAAAACCTAGAGGAGATATTGAATCCAGACAGTTTGTTTTTATACTGCCATTGATTGTTTTGTTTTTGAAGGACATGAATTCCATTGTAATTTCCTTGAAGTAATAGGTCATCAGATTTTGGGTGTTTTTTGAAATTCCAGGCACCAGCAACATCACTGATCTTAATAGCCTTTGAATCATGCACATAAAAAGTTCCTAAATCATGACCACAAAACAGGTCACCATCAAGGTTGGATAAATTCCATACCTGTCCCTCTGTACCTTCAATCATTTTAAGATCTTCTTCTCCGTCTTTTACCCTGTAATAGAGTCCATGATTGGTTCCCAAATAAAAATAATCTCCTCGCTTGGCCGAGGCATATACTGCTCCGATCTTACCTATATTGTCATTGTATTCTGAAAAAGGTGAATCGACATTGATACAGTCTATACCATTGTCCAATCCCAACCACAGGTTTTTATTTTGATCTTCGAAAAGTGATAATATGGTGTTGTTGGAAATCCCCTTGGACCCATTAAGTTCCATTATAGTTTTACCCTCAGCATCAATCCATATGAGACCCCGAGCAATTGAACCCAAGGCAAAACTCCCATCAGACAATCTGAGTGAGCTGTATAATTTAAATCCTTTAAGGCTTTTTTCGCCTTCTATTTCCCATTTTTTGAGCTGTCCATTTTCCAAAAGAAAAAAACCAGACTGATCGGTAAGAATTAAAAGTTTGCCTTGTTTTTTATACAATCCTACAATTACATTGTCTTTTAAAACTTGATTATTGTTGACTAAAAATGCCTTACCGCTTTTGACTTCAAACAAGCCCTTTCCTGCTTCCTGAAAATAGATTTTATTACCAACTTTATAGGACTTTAATAGGGTATTCTCTGTGGGAACGAATTGTGTTTTTTTATTACCTACATCTGTGATGATGAGTCGATTTAGGGATTGAAAAATTATTTTTTCTCCATAATCGATAATATTCCAAAATTGCTCGTCCTCTAAAATCGTAATATTCAATTCATTTGCCAAAGAGGTATAATGCAGTTCACCGTTGGGGTGGCGTTCCCAAAAACCAAAATCCATATAACTTCCTACACAGATTTTTTCATCGATTACTTTGACAGATCTAACAATGGATTGGTTGGGACTTGTATTTAATTTCCAATCGGTTCCTCTAAACTGCAACAAGCCCTTGTTATTGGCCATAAACAAGGTTCCCTTCTGATCTTGAGAAATCATCCAATTTTGATTCCCCGCAAAAGCAATCTGAGGTTTGTAATGTTTAATGGGAGGGATCTCTTGTGCGACCAACCCCTCAATAAAAATAAAGACCAAAATCAAAACGGCATTTTTCATCATCTAATGAGAATTTTCCTCAGTATTAATTTTTACACAAAAGTAAGATATGAATTTTTTAAGTTGCGATGGAGGTATATAAATGTCATAAAGAAGTTTATTATTTACAAAACATACGTTGTAAAACAACGGGGAGCCAAACTTTATCTATATTTAATGAGATAATCATAAGAAACCATGGATAAATACATACTATTTTTTATCATTATTTTTAATACTAATTTGTGGGGACAAGATATCATTACCCTTGAATATGACAACACTGGCCTTGATTATAAAGGACCTGAATTAAAAACAAAAGGTTATTCAAACAATCAATACAAATTTAAAAACATCTCCATTCCTACCTTACATGTATTTCTCCCTTCGGTAAGCACCCGAGCTACCACTGCCATAGTTATCTGTCCTGGTGGAGGCATGCGTTCCAATGCTTTTTTTCATGAGGGTATTGACGTGGCAAAAGCTTTGAATAATAAAGGGATTGCAGCTTTTGTTTTAAAATACCGATTGGTTCCAACACATCTAATCAAAAAAAAAGAAGGACTTAACGAACCTTATACAAAAGAGAAAAAACAACTTACCTATGGGCATTTGGATGCCCTTAATGCGATTGCACATATTAGGAAGAATAAGATGAAATACAATATTGATCCCGATAAGATCGGTATCATGGGGTTCTCTGCCGGAGGAGCGGTTTCTATTGAAGCTACTTACAAGTCGGAAGAGTACAATCGACCCAATTTTGTAGCACCCATCTATCCATGGATGGTTATTGTAGAGGATCAAGAGCCTCCTTCCTACGGTCCTCCCTTGTTTGTAGTATGTACCACTGCAGATAAATTAAAACTCGCCATACCCAGTGCGGAACTCTATATCGATTGGGCAGAAAAAGGTTTTATTAGCGAACTCCATAATTATCAAAATGGGGACCACGGCTTTGGCATGAAAAAGACAGGTTATCCAGTAGACAATTGGTTTAATAATATGGTAGATTGGATAACAGCCATTGGAATGCTCAATTGATTATATCTTCTTTTTTTTATTGCTTTTCCCTCCGATGGCTGTTAGGTCGTAAGTAATTTGAAATACAATATACCTCGGCTGAATGATATAGGAGTTGGTCGTAAAAGAGAATTGATTGAAACTATCCCTGTTGATCTGGGTGTCATTGAGTAAGTTGGTCGCACTTACACCAAATTCCCATTTAGACCCCTGGGGAGTGTATGACAAATCGGCTTCCAAAAAACGGTACTCGTTTAGTGTTTGTTCCTCATTGCGGTAAAAGTTATAGGTGTATTTTGCATTGAAAACAAATCCCTTTAAGAAATAGGCATCTAGACGAACATAGGGCGCATCTGTGAAAAATTTGCTTTCAACATTTCCTGTTTTATAATCTCTGATGCTATAGGTATAGCCAACTTCAATATTGGGTTTGATCCTGAAATTAGTGGCAATATTTAATCGGTATCGCTGGGTAAAATTACTAGATGCTGTAGGCGTGTTGTTGATGACATTATTAAAATCACTGTAATTGTAATTGATACTGGCACCGCCTTTGAAATTTTTAGATCTTTTGTCAATTCGACCAGAGGCAGTATAAATCTCACGAGGAAAATTGGAGTTGGAAGCGGATCTTACGCTATTAATTCCCGCAACGGAGGTGGTATTCTGAATGGCATTGTCTCTTACAGAGTAACTTAGGTTGGCAAATATGTTGGTGAAATTAAAAATATTGATGCTTTGATAATTCAGATTGACCACATCAAAAAAGGCCGCTTCCAAATTGGGATTTCCCTGAAAAAAGGAGTTGTAGTTCCTAAAAATATACCCCTCAGCCAATTGATTAATGTCTGTGAACTGTCGGGTAGAGCGATAAAGAAGTCTTAGAGTTTCAGCATCTTTTAACTTCATCAAAATGCGTAAATCTGGTCGAAAAAAGGCAAAAGTATTGTCTATAGTATTCTCTGATTGCTCGTTCACCGTCTTGTAAGAATGTAATATAATACCAGGGTCAAAAGTGAAAATCCCAGAGATGAAGCGATAATGTAAAGCAGCATATACATCCCGAAAATGAAATGAAACATCATTGATCAAATTATCTTCAAAAAAATACTGATTGGTATTGTTGTCTAAAATCTGAAAAATAGAAGAGTTAAAATCTTGTTTTACATCGGTTAATCCGAAAGTAAAATTCAAATTGGCCCTAGGAGAAAGAATATAGTAATAGTCCAATTTACCTTCAACTTTATCAGTTTTAGCTTGTCGCTCCTGATTGATATTAAAGTTCTCTTGGTCAACATTTAGATTCAACAAACCACCAAAAGGTTGGAATTGCTTAATAGCCCGGTAAAAAGGATCCTCTTTTTGCGTCAAATGTTGTAACTCCAATGAGAAAATATGTTCTTCGTTATGGGTAAGGTACATTCTCAACTCTTGGTTGATGGAATAGGGGTTTTGAACCCTATATTGTCCTATTTGTTCGGGAATCCTTTGTCCTTCTCGTCGCGAAATAGTGGTCAAACCTGAGATTTCATTTTGATTGGTTGTTTTGTAAAGTAAGTTGTATTCTGTCTTTAGGTTTTCGTTGGGGTTGAATTCTGTAGTGAACTTATACAACTGTTGTTCATACTCTTGAGTGGTAATCTCAGAGGTTTCCTCCAACGCATTAGAAACAGTATACTGTCTGGTATTTTTTTCCTCTAATTGATTTTCAGCTCTCGAATAAATCGTAAATCCACTAAATTCTAGAGATTCAGAAGGCGCATAACTAAAGTTGTAGGCCCCAAACTGTGAATCAATTGATTTAGCCCTGTTGTTTTGTAAATTAGTGATACCAGCATCATCGGTACTGATGTTAATAGAAGTTCCCGTTCTGGCATTTAGATTGTTAAAACCTCCTTCAAAACGGTAAAAATCCCTTCGGGAAAGAGGTGGCTCTCCAATATTGTTACTGTTACCCAATAGGTTCATGCTCAGGTCTTTGGAGTAGTAAAAGACTTTAGGAGCGGCAATGAATCGGTCGTCGTTGCCAAGACCACCTCCAAGCTCGCCAAACCAAAATTTATCCTTTCCACTTTTTAGACTGATATTGATGGCCACATTGTCTTCGTTATTGGTAACACTTCTCAATTGATTGACTTCAGAGAAATTCCGCAATACTTCTACTTTACCTACTGCATTGGCAGGTAGGTTTTGGGTCGCCAATTTGGAATCTCCATCAAAAAAATCTTTCCCCTCTACCGTGATTTTGGTCACTTCTTTTCCCTCCACCTCTATTCGACCTTCATCATTGACCTCTATACCTGGCATATTTTTGAGAACATCTTCAAGTTTTCTTTCTGAGCCTGTATTGAAAGAATCTGCATTGTAGATAATAGTGTCTCCTTTGATGATAACGGGCATCTCATAAACCAATTCTACCTCATCCAAGGATTCTGCTTGTGCCTCTAAAACAAAGTTTTTTTTAATGTTATCTTGCTCATTAAAATTAAAAGCTACTTCTTTCAATCCTATAAACGTTATTTTGATTTCGTAATCTGTTCCTTTTTTTAGGGTCAACCTGTAAAAACCTACATCATTCGAAATTCCAAAACCATCAAGGATATTGGTTTCTTTTTCAACAGCAACAATATTGGCTCCCATAATGGGTACACCATCGCTATCTCTGATGACTCCTTCTAAATCAATATTTTGAGCAAAAGAAAAGGTGAAGATGAATAGGAAAAAACCTAATAAAAATATTTTTCTCAATTTATTGTGATTTTAAATTAACGAGGCCTAGGGCCATCTCCACCGCGACTTCTATTTCTTTGAAACATTTCTCTCATTTCTGCAATTTTATCTTTGCGGATTTGCTCATACTCATCTAGTGCTACTTCGGTTCCTTTCTTGGGTTCTTTGATTTTTATTTTATCCTTAGGATTCATAACAACTTTGGTGCAAAGTATAGTGGTTTTGTCTGTATTAACCTCAAGAATAAGGCCAGGTAAGCCACCGTGTTTGTGCGGGCCTGTGGATACAGGAATCTGTGGGGTGAACCATGCTGTTATATTGACGGTCTTCATTTTGGGTTTCCTGCTTTCCTGATTTTCGCTTTGTCGTCCAAACTGAAAAACTTCTTGGAATTCTTCTCTGGTGGTTGTGGCTTTATAGGCCGTATATTTTCCGATGGTCTTTGACTCTCCTGTTAGCATCCATTTACTTTCAGGCAAACTGTCTTTGATCAAAAAAAATTTTCCAAAAAGCTCCACTCGATTGGTAAAGGTTTTGGTACCATACTCTTTATGTAGAACCCCCTGAATAGGACTCATAAAAGACATA
Organism: Flavobacteriaceae bacterium; assembly: GCA_018647605.1. Taxonomy (GTDB): domain Bacteria; phylum Bacteroidota; class Bacteroidia; order Flavobacteriales; family Flavobacteriaceae; genus UBA8316. Next base: position 28,582 of record JABGSU010000208.1, read on the forward strand.
AAATTGAAACGACTATTTCCACCCGAAATATTCAATTTTTCCTGTTCGTAAAATAAGGAAACAGTACTGTTAAAGGTTAACTCATAATTCTTCTCCATACTGGATTTCATCCGATCCATGATTCGTTTTTTTCTGTCTGGAGGCATATTTTTTCCAAAGTTAGGATCTATTGTCGTTTTTGACATATAGTAAGCTTTACCCTGAAATTCCTGAGCAACACCAGTAAATGTTATTAATAAGGTTAAAAGTAGAAGGAAGTGGTTTTTCATCGATATCAAATATTTATATTAATATAGACTGCTTTTCTAGCATAGGGTTTAATTCATTTTTTTTTTAGAAATTTAGAGAAATATTAATTGTGAATTGATTAAATAAAGTTTTAGTAATATTCAAAATTTTTAAAAAATCATTATGGTTAAAAAAAGTATAGCAGATCAACAGAGTCGAAGAGGATTTGTGAAAAAAAACACATTTTCATTATTGCCTCTAATGATCTTGCCCAGTATTATACTATTTGCCAATCGACTTCTAAATTGTCATCCCCCAAGAAAAGGCTGGGAGGAATTTTATAAATTGGCTTAATGCAGAAACAACAATACCTAAGGAATCTAATTCAGCTCAATTTTGCTGTTTTATTGATTAGCACCTCTGGAACCCTTGGAAGGTATATAGATCTTCAGGTGCCACTGATCATTCTTCTTAGGGCTTTCTTAGGTGGTATTTTTCTCTATCTGTTTTGCAGATGGAGGAAATTGAGCTTTAATATTAAAAAGAAGGATCGAAAAGTTGTTCTTTTCAGTGGGATATTAATGGGCTTGCACTGGATTACCTATTTTATCTCTTTGAAACTATCGAGTGTTGCTATTGGAATGCTTTCTGTTTTCACCTATCCCACTATCACAACTTTTTTAGAACCCTTGATACTCAAAAGTAAATTTAAAAAATCGGATCTACTTCTAGGGTTAATGGTATTATTAGGGATATATTTTTTAGCTCCCGAATTTAGTCTGGAAAACGATCAATTTATAGCCATTGGGTTTGGAGTTTTTTCTGCCTTGTGTTATTCTATCAGGAACATTTATATGAAGTCCAAAGCCACTGAGTACGAGGGGTCTATTTTGATGGTATATCAATTGATCATTGTTTCCGTTTTGCTGTCTCCCTACTTTTTTATCTCCGAGATGACAGGACTCCAATCATCGATGCCTGCCGTTTTAGTTTTGGCTTTATTAACCACCGCAACAGGACACACATTGTTCATCTACAGTTTTAGAAATTTTACCATCAGTACTGCTAGTATTATCAGTGGTATTCAACCGGTCTACGGTATCATCATTGGGATGATCTTTTTGGGGGAATACCCAGCATTAAATACTGTCTTTGGAGGAGTGCTTATTTTAGGAACTGTATTAATTGAAAGCATACGTAATTTTAAAGCATAAGAAAGCATGAAAATTATCACCTTATCACTGATTTTATTTACTCTTTTTAATTGTGAAAAACCCCAACCCAATTTTCTATTCATCGTAGTAGATGATTTGGGTTATCGAGATCTCAGCGTGACGGGGAGTGACTTTTATGAAACCCCCAATATAGATAAAATAGCCCAAGAAGGAACTTTATTCACCCAAGGCTATGCCAATGCATCGGTTTGCAGTCCATCTAGAGCAAGCTTACTTACAGGAGTTTACCCTACAGTTCACGGTATCACGGATTGGATTGGGGCGAGATATGGAACGGAATGGAGAGATGTCGGACGTAAGACTCAACTATTGCCCAGTGAATATGTAAAGCATCTCCCTTTTGAAATGACCACTCTACCAGAGGTTTTTAAAGCCCAAAAATACAAAACATTTTTTGCTGGAAAATGGCACCTCGGTTCTGTGGAGCAACAATCGCTCCCAACCGACCATGGTTTTGACATCAACAAAGGGGGCTATCATAAAGGGGGACCTTATACTGGCGGCTATTTTTCTCCATTTAATAACCCCTTTCTAGAAGACAAAACCGAGGAAAAAGGAATGACACTCTCCATGAAATTAGCTCAAGAAACTGCTAACTTTATCAAGGAACATCCCAATGATCCTTTCTTTGCATATTTGAGTTTTTATGCTGTGCATGCCCCAATACAGACCACCCAGGAAAAGTGGATGAAATATCAAAAAAAGACAAAAGATCAAGGGCTACAGGAAGAAGGTTTTACTATGGAAAAAAGACTACCCATAAGAATCAAACAAGACAATCCCGTTTATGCCGGTTTATTGGAGCAAACCGACGAAGCGGTAGGTCATGTGCTGAATACTTTAGAAGAATTGAATTTGGATGATCATACGGTGGTGGTTTTTGTATCGGATAATGGTGGTGTTTCGGCCGGCGATGATTACGCCACAAGCAATCTGCCCCTGAGGGGAGGAAAAGGCTATCAATGGGAAGCTGGAATCCGTATTCCCTTTTTTATTAAAGCCCCTCAAATTGAGGATCCTGCAAAAAAAGTGGATATTCCTGTAACCGGAGCCGACTTATTCCCTACGCTATTGGATTTGGCCGGTATCGAAAATTCAACTGCCGTTGACGGGGAAAGTTTGGTTCCACTCCTCAAAGAAAAATCTTTTGAAGAACGTCCTCTTTTTTGGCATTATCCACACTACGGAAATCAGGGAGGAGATCCCAGCGCCATCATAAGAAGAGGAAACTGGAAGCTGATCCACTATTTTGAGGATGGGAAAAATGAATTGTACCACCTTGGTGAGGACATGGGAGAAACGATTGATGTTTTTGAACAAAATTCTGAACTGGGAATGACCTTAAAAAATGAGTTGGAACAATGGCTTAACGACACGAATGCCAAAATTCCCCAAAAAGACCCCCTTCATAATGAGGCAGAGGAAAAAGAATGGCTTGACCAACACAAACAAAAAATGAAGCTAAGGGTAGAAAAAAGAAGGGCGTTTCAACTTGATCCCGATTACCTTCCCAATCAAGATTGGTGGGGCAGTCAATCAAGAAATTAAGCACCTAATTAATTTAGATAATAGTTTTGTTATGCTATTATTTGAATTTAAAGCATAATTTTAATGATGACGCATTTTTTAAATCAACTCAATAAAAAATAATAGTGCAAAAATCGAAATTTCATCTATTGGTTTTGAGTATGCTATTCCTGATGGCTTGTAAAACGGTCCAAGAAAAAAAGCCAATCAATATCCTTTGGCTGGTAGCAGAAGATCTAAGCCCATATTACCTCAATGCATTTGGCGACCCAAGAGCACCTACTCCCAATTTGGATCGTCTTGCCCGAGAAGGAGTCGTCTATACCCATAATTTTTCTGTTTCGGGTGTTTGTTCCCCCAGCCGTGCTTGCTTGGCCACGGGGCTATACCCCAATTCTTTTGGAGCACAAAACATGCGTACCCTCAACCAACAACCTGCTAACAGAGGAGTTGGAATTATAGATTATCAAGTCGTTCCACCTCCAGAGGTGAAAATGGTAAGCGAAATCATGCGTGAAAACGGGTACTACACAACAAACAATGCCAAGGAAGATTATCAATTTTTTAAATCAGAACTGGCTTGGGACGAATCCAGCGTATATGCACATTGGAGAAATAGACCCAATCAAGAAACTCCTTTTTTCTCTGTTTTTAATTTTGGGGTAACTCATGAGTCTAATATGTGGAATTATAAAAAACAACTCTTTGATGGAGATGAATTTCCACCCCATCGAAACATCAAGAAAAGAAAGGGGAAAAATGTAAAATCAAATGTAACTTTATTGGTTCCTGAGGATCTAAAAGTGGAAGTTCCCCCCTATCTGCCACAAAATGAGATTGGAAAAAATGCCATGAGACGCATGTATACCAATATCATTAGAATGGACCGAGGAGTAGGAATCATTCTTGACCAGCTAGAAAAGGATGGATTACTGGATCAAACCATCGTTGTTTGGTATTCCGACCACGGCGGGCCTCTGCCTCGACAAAAAAGACTCCTCTATGACTCAGGACTTAGAGTGCCCCTTATCATAAGATATCCAAATAAGCAAAGAGCTGGAGAAAGAGACGATCGACTGACCAGTTTTGTCGATTTCCCCCCTACATTGCTTTCTATGGCAGGAATTGCACCCCCGAGCTATATGCAAGGACTAGCTTTTGAAGGTAAGTTTAAATCCGAAAAACCAAGAACTTTTATTCACGGTCATGCCGATCGTTTTGATGAAAGCGTTGATATGATTCGTGCGGTTAGAAATCGAAAATTTAAATATTTAAAAAATTTTCACCCCAACCGACCCTACTATCTCCCTTTGGCCTATCGTGAGCAAATGGAAGTAATGCAAGAGTTATTACGCTTGCGGGATGCGGGTGAACTTAATAAAGTTCAAGCCCAATGGTTCAGACAATCCAAAGAAGTTGAAGAGCTTTTTGATATACAAAATGATCCCCATGAACTCAATAATATAGTAAATGACCCCGCCTATGCTACGGTATTGGATAGACTCAGAGAAGAATGTGATCGATGGATGAAAAGCATTGACGACAAGGGGTTTATCAATGAAGTAGGTTTAATCATGGATTTTTATCCCAATGGAAAAGCTCAATTGACAACGGCTCCCAAAATCGAATTCAAAGACGAAAAAGTATCTGTTAGTGCAACAACCCCAGGAGCCCAAATAGGGTATCGTTACATTTCTGAAAAAGCTCCCTACAGGGGTTGGAAACATTACAAAGGACCCATTGAAGAAAAAGCGAATGACACATTAGAAATCATTGCCCACCGTTTGGGGTTTAAATATGCAATCACCACTGTTGTTGATGGAGTCATTAAAAAAACAATCCATCCTCCAAATCGACATGATAAAAAATAAGAACCCAGTGGACAAAATAAACCTGAAAATGATGCAAAGCATTAAAGCAACTTTTAAAAACTTAATCAATGAAAAATAACAGAAGACAATTTGTAAAACAAACGGTAGTAGCTTTTGCGGGGTTGAGTATCGTTCCCCGTCATGTTTTGGGAAAAGGGTTTACGGCTCCTAGTGATCGTTTTAACGTTGGTGTTATTGGGACTGGAGCTCAAGCCAATGGGCTACTTAAGCGTATTTCGAAAATTCCGCTAGCACGGGTCATCGCTGGATGTGATGTTCACCAAAATCGATTGGTCAAATTCACCAAATCAGTGGAAGAACAATATCAAAAAAATGGAATTAAGGGAACTGTATCAGTATATGAAGATTACCATAAGATGCTGGAAAACAAAGATATAGATGGTGTGGTAGTCAGTACTCCCGACCACTGGCACGCCATTCCCTCTATCGATGCCATGAAAGCGGGCAAGCACGTTTATTGCGAAAAACCAATGTCTCATACTATTAACGAGGGGAGAATGATGGAAAAAGCAGCACGAAAATACGAACGTGTACTACAAACAGGAAGTATGCAACGGTCCAGAGCCGATTTTAGAAAGGCCTGTGAATTGGTACGCAATGGGTATTTGGGGAAAATAGAAAAAGTATGGGTCGAAGTAGGAAATCCCTCTGCACCTTGTAACCTACCCTATCAACCCACTCCCAATTATTTGAACTGGGAACAATGGTTGGGTCCTGCTCCACTAAGATCTTATCACAAAATAATTGTAGAGGCCAGTTGGTTTCCCGATTGGAGATGGTATCGTGAATACGGCGGTGGAATATTATCCGACTGGGGAGCTCATATGTTTGATATAGTCCAATGGGCATTGGGAATGGATCACAGTGGGCCTATTAAATATGAGGCCCCAATTGAACCCACTGCTTCACGCCGGTTAAAAATGTTTTACGAAAATGGAATTGAGGTGGAACACCGAAATTTTGGACGAGGCTTTGGAGTTCGTTTCTTTGGAACCGAAGGGACAATGGACATCAGTCGTGGTTATTTCGAAACCTCCCAAAAAGAGTTGGTGGACATTGAATTAAAATCTACCGACGATCGACTCTACGTATCCACAAGTCATGAAACCGATTGGGTCAACTCCGCTAAATCGGGCTCGAAACCCATTTGTGATGCAGAAGTGGGGCATCGAACCGCTACCATTTGTCACATTGCCAATCTAGCTTATGAATTCAGAAGACCATTGGAATGGGACACTGTTAAGGAAGAATTTAAGGATGACTTTGAAGCCAACTTAAGACGTGGAAAACATTACAGAAAACCTTATGAATTATCCCTTTAAAATTAAAATTGAATTTATTTTAAAAACCTATAAATAATGTTACGATTTCTTTTTATCACGATTTTTGTTCTATTGTATCAAACCGATTACATTACTGTAATTTCCTATAATATACGCTACAACAATCCCGAAGATGGAAGGAATATATGGGAAAATCGCAGTAGTACGGTGGCGGCTTTACTAAATGAACAAAACATGGATTTTGTAGGCTTACAAGAGGTCGTCTATCCTCAATTGAAGGATTTGGTTCAGGCATTAGAGACTTATGATTATATCGGTGTAGGAAGAGAAGACGGGAAAACCAAAGGAGAATACGCTCCTATTTTCTATAAAAAAGACAAATACAAACTATTGAAATCCAATACCTTTTGGTTGTCCGAAACTCCCGATAGTATTTCCAAAGGGTGGGATGCTTCTTTGGAGCGCATCTGTACTTACGGCCTATTCCAGAATCAAATGACCCAAGAAAAGATTTGGGTTTTCAATACTCATTTTGATCACAAAGGTATAGAGGCAAGAATCGAATCGGTCGACCTAATCATCGAAAGAATTAAAGTGTTAAATTCGGATAACCTACCCCTAGTAATTACAGGAGATTTTAACCTGACCCCAGAGGCAACTCCCATTAGAAAAATGCAGTCCCACTTTCTCGACGTTCAAAAAAATCTTCCTGAAAATGATCCCTACTACGCAACCTCTAACAACTTCAATACTGAAAAAAAAGTAGGAAATAGGATTGATTATGTTTTTGTCAAGGGCTTAAAGGTGCATTCGGCAAAACACCTCTACCAAAAAACTCCCATCGGAGGGTGGGCTTCAGATCACCATCCAGTTTTCGTCAAACTACAATAGTCGTAACATAAAAAAACTTCCAATTTGGAGGTTTTTTATGAAATGAAAAGATTATTTCTCTTAATTGGAATTTGAATTCCTTTACTGATTTTTTCAGCTAATGAAATAGGAAGTGGAGTAAAATCAGACTTAAAAATAAGATTACTCCTAAATAATAATTTTTTACAGAAGAGGCTTTTGCAATTGAACTCAGTTTTATTCTTCTTTTGAAGTTGAAAAAAAATGCTAAGGTCAGACCCAAAAAAATAACCCAAAAAGCACGGACAAAATAATTCATCTCAGGAAGCAAGGATTGAAGGATCAGGTTGGTGGGCAAAGTGATTAGGAAAGCCAATAAAATGATTCTAAGCTTGGGTTTCACAAAAAGGAGGGAACTACAAATCAATACAACAATACCGCAGTTGATATAATATCTCAAATTATTGAGTGTATGGGTAAATGCTGAATCGGGATTGTCAAATTTTAAATATAATAAAATCAGCCCCATGGTTAGCCCTGAAAAAAGACAAAATACTATGGCCCTTTTTCCAGCGTTAATTTTATCCGGATCTGTAGCTTTTTTATTGATATATTTTGAATAGATATCGATGGACCAAAGGGTAGCCAATGAATTAAAAGTAGAATCGAGTGTACTCATCAAAGAAGCAAAAAGTCCACAAAGAACAATACCTTTTACCCCTATCGGAAGATAGGTTTTTACGATATAGGGAAAAGCCAAGTCGGGCTCCCCCAAACTGTCTCCCAAAATTCCATACAGAGCTATCCCAGGAATAACAATAATGACTGCCATAAAATATTTAATCAGCCCCCCGACCATCAAGCCTGTCTGAGCCTGAGAAAGAGACTTGGCGGCAATGGCTCTTTGCATTACAGTTTGATTGGCACACCAATAATTGATGTTCAAAAAGAAAAGTCCAAATAGATGAGTCCAGGGAAGGGTCGAATGATCGGCTGGTAAATGGAGGTGCATTTTTTCGGGTGTTTTGACATACAATTGTTCCCAACCTCCCAGATTTTTTACGGCAATAAAACACACGATGATCCCACTGATCATAAGTATTGAAAACTGAATAATATCGGTTCTGACCACAGCACTCAAACCTCCAAAATAGGTATAGATGGCAGAGAAAATTCCCAAAAAAACAATAAGCATGGCAATTCTTATGATTCGATTTTCGTGTAAAAAAGACAATTCATTGGCAAAAACCATATCTGCTGCATAGGCCCCCCAAAAAAGAGCCGCGCCAAGGGTGACCGTTGAAAACAACGCCATATTACTAAAAGAGTAAAAAAGTGCAATTTTTTGTCCGAGTTTGAGGGAAATGAATTCTGTAATCGTGGTAATTTTTTCTTTGAGGAAAAGAGGCACAAAAACAAAGGCAGCGATCAGAATGCCCTGAACTGCATTGATTTCCAAATTGGCTTGTGCCAAGCCATACAGATAAGCAGAGCCCATCATACCCAAAAATTGATAACCGCTCACATTGGTGGCAATGGTGGAAAGTGCAATGGAATACCATTTCAACCCTCTGTTGCTCAAAAAGTAGGACTCGGCAGTGCTGGTTTTAACCCCCTTTACGCGCAGGGCAATCATCATGATGATGATCAAATAAGATATGACAATCAAAAAATCAAGCATTGTTTATCAATTTCTGGACGCCAAACCCAATGGTGTATCGGGAGTAGATGAGGGCACTCTCCCCATAAGCTGTGGCAGATGGGTTTTTTCAAATCTCGGAAGGACGTATTTGGCAAAATGTTCACATTCGTTTTGGTGAGGATAGCCCGACAGTATAAATGCTGAAACACCAAGATCCATATAGGCTTTTAATTTTTGGTAAACCTGGTCGGGGTTTCCAACAATTGCCGCTCCACATCCCGATCTCGCCAATCCAATACCCGTCCATAGGTTTGGCTCGGCATAAAAATCTTTATCGGAAATGGCTCTCAATTCAGACTGCATGGCCACCCCCAAAGATTGGGCATCCTGTGCTCTATTTTTGATTTCGGTTCCTAGTTTTAAATCTAGTTTTGAAATCAGTCGATGGGCATATTCCTGAGCTTCGCGTTCGGTTTCCCTGACAATGACATGGACTCGTAAACCAAAGCGAACTTCCCTAGAATAATGGGCTGCCTTTTGCTTCATATTGTCTATAAATCCCTTTATTTTCTTAAGAGTATCTGGCCACATAAGGTAAACATCACAAAATTCTGCACAGAGATCCACTCCTGCCTCAGAATAACCTCCAAAATAGAGTAAAGGTCCTCCATTTTGTTGATAAGGTTTTACTGGAGCAGTTGGCAGTTGAAAGTTGTAAAAATCTCCCTTAAAATTGATCTCATCTGCTGTCCATGCTTGTTTTAATATTTGAATTACTTCCCTTGATCTCGCATAGCGATCCAATGAATCCATCTGCATACCTGGTAAGTTGGAAGAAATAATATTCAGTGTCAATCTCCCTTTAAGTATATGATCTAAAGTGGCGATGGTTCTGGCCAGCATAGGGGGGTGTAACTCTCCACAACGGATGGCAGCCAAAAAATTAATGTTTTGGGTAATAGAAGTCATCGCAGCAACAAATGATAAAGTATCCTGCCCTACTTGATAGGAAGAAGGACACAATACATTGGCATATCCCAATTCATCGGCAGTTTTAATGATCTTAGAGGTGTTTTCCCAACTGCTTTTATACTGGTCATCTCTAAGCCCTAAAAGCTGATCATCTCCATCGCAAATGGGGGCAAACCATGAAATTTCTGCCCCTTCAGTTTTGTCATTCATTCTGTATTCTTTTTAATTTTTCAAATCCTGTGGAATGGAAATGTCAAATTCATTATCAGTATGTTTTAAAAACTGGGAAAAGAATCAGACAAAGATTTATTAAAATTAGTTAAAATTGATTGAAATACTGTGGCAAATAATCAAGGAAAAAAGTTTGAGTAGTTGATACATCGATTCTTTGGTGCAAGCTGTCTTGAGGTTGACGTATTTGATAAAAAAGGCATACAATACAGTCCTAGAGAATGGTTTGTTAGTTATAAAAATGAGGAGGTGGTTAGAAGGGCCGTACTCTTTAGATAAACAATCAACAGAAATCGAAATTAAAGGAACTCAAAAAGCTGGCAGTACAATGACACCTTAAACCTACAAAAAGAGTACCGCTGATTTTGATTATACTTATGTACCCAGGGATATCGTACGTGAAGTAAGGACTTGGAAAGATAAAGGATATTTTTCGCCAATTCCACAAACGGAAATCAATAAATCTCCTAATCTTATCCAAAATCCAGGGAATAATTAGAAATTTTGGTTATTTCATTTTTTGAGTTAATAAAAACCTTGCAAGCAAATGCAAGGTTTTTTTTCTTGTTTTTTAAATTTAAAAAAAATTACCTTTAAGTTTTTACAATAATCATAATTAATTCTTGTAACAAAGAATCAATGCCATTTGAGAAAATGAGTCAAAACGTTACTAACATTGATTTTGTAAACAATCTTTACGGAACAGATAAATTTCTCTCTACAAAACTCACACACCCCTATACAAACACCCCCATTAAAGGCATCACTAAAAGCTACGTTAAATCAATGATGATAGTGGTTTACAATGGATTTGGATTGGTCCCAACCTTGTGGACTTAGGTTATATCTAAATATACACTCAATTGACTCTTAGAAAAAACCTTTCTACAAAACCTACCCCACCGTCAGGTAATCACATAGGTAGAAAAGTTTTTGGGTTATTTAACAATCACTAAAATTTGTCAGTATTGAACTATTTTTTCTATTTTTAGAAATGAAAAAAAATATTCTCTGCTTATTTTTTATAATATTTCTTTTAAAAGCAAATGCTCAAAGGAAACTTCAATTACAAAAAATAAATTCTGAAAATAAGCCATGGACTTATGACAGAGTAAATGATCATAAAAACAAATTTAATTTTGTAGTTGTTGCCGATAGAACCGGAGGCGAACGTAAAGGGGTTTGGCAAAAAGGTATTAAAAAAATTAATCTGATGCAGCCAGCTTTCGTAGTTAGTGTTGGAGACTTGATTAATGGTTATACCAAAGATCTTGATACAATAAATGCTGAATGGGAGGAGTTTAATTCGTTTGTAAAAAAACTTGAAATGCCTTTTTTTTATGTTGCAGGAAACCACGACTACACAAATGATGTAATGGAGAATGAGTGGTTTAAAAGATTTGGTTCAGACTACTACCATTTTTTATATAAAAATATACTTTTTATATGCTTGAATTCAGAGCACGGTCATACAGCTCTAAAAAATCCTGATTTAGGAGAGGAACAAGTTGAATTTGTAGAAAAAATTCTCAGAAAAAATCCAAATGTTGATTGGACAATGATATTTATGCACCAACCTCTTTGGCTCAGGGAAAGTGGAAAGAATTGGTTAAAAGTTGAAAATCTTCTTAAAGAAAGAAAACACACTGTGTTCACTGGTCACCATCATAATTATAAATTGTATGAAAGAAATAAAAACGATTATTTTGTTCTTGCGACAATGGGTGGTGGAAGTAAATTAAGAGGAGATGAACACGGTGAATTCGATCATTTTATGTTCATTACAATGACTGAAAGTGGACCTTATTTTTCAAATCTTAAACTAGATGGAATTGAAGATAAAAATATCCGAAAAGAAAAAACTTCATCTGGCTTTTGAATACAATGTTATAATCAATATTCTTTACAATACGCCTGGGTTTTTTAGGGAATATTCCTTTCTAGAAAAACACTTGCGTATTTTAGAAGTCTAAGCCCCTTAAAAACAGTTAAATCGCTTTGAACTAAGTGAAGGAAATTGCATCAACCACTAAAGTTAAAAAAAACACCATTTTTGATCAATTTTGACTCATTTTTGGCTATTTTTTACACTTTTTGGCTGTTTTTTACACTTTTTGAATTTGGGTTATATCTATATACACAATCTATTTACTCTAGGAAAAACCATTCTACAAAACCCACCCCACCGTCAGGTATTCAGATAGGTTAGAAAGTTTTTAGGATTTTATATGTCCCATATCCACTCTAAGGGTACGGGACAGTTTAGAAAAAATCCAGCAATAATAAACATCCCTAAATAGTGAAAACTTGATTCGGGTATATTTTATACCCTTTTTCGAAAAGGCTCTCTTCATTACTCGTCTTACGAGCGCAGGAAATAACATCAATTTCGCTGTATAAATTTGGGTCATGATTTGGGTCTTCGACCGTGTTAACCATCATTGAAATTTTAACAATTTCATCACTTGTAGAAAAACAAAGTTGGTGAAAGTTGTCGTTGTCATCTATATCTGCTATTATTCATAAAGAGTGTGCTGAACAAGTTTTCGCAAATGCCCCACTGTCAGGTATGGGATATAAGATGAAACCAAACTTTAAAGTTGAGATGATTGATAAGAATATCAAATGAGATTTGTTATTGAGAAGTACGCTTTTGTGATAACACCCATTGTTTAATTGCTTTGGGCTTAGTAAAAGTTGTTTTTTGAATATTATAAAGTCTTCATTTTATTAAACTTAATAGCAATAATTATTGTCAACACTAGTAATTTATTTAAAGCCTCCATAACATAACCAACGGCAAGTCTTAACTTACTTCATTAGTAGCTTGTTTAATTCTTGGTATGACTTACAGTAGATGTGCCTGTGGTTTAGGTTATATACTATTATTCGAACGCTACCCCAAAAGAAAAACCATTCTACAACCCCCCTAGCGTTTGGCATTCCGACTCTTAAACACATTAGGGTTTTACGCATATTTAAATTATATTTGAGGATTGCTATTCACGTAGCGGTTTTTACTTAAAAGGTATGATTAGTATGGTTGCTACTCATATCTTTTTTGTTTTATCCGCTATGGTATCGAAATTCTTAAATATGAAAGGGGTTGTAAATTCAATTTGAATCTATTGCATAGCAGTTTTAACTTGAAATTTAGATGTTTCAATATACTTTAAATAGCATAATAAAAACACTGCTCTTACCTTGTTAGAGGTTTAATTAGTTTAATTAGTGTTTATTTACCCTCGCTAAAGTCAAGAGGACATTACTTAGACGTCTATGATAATTTTAGTGGGGGGTTTTTATTTCAGGTTATAGGCACAATAACAGTTCAGCAATAGCTATTTAGATATAAAGAGGTGCTGGGCAATATAATATTATATCAGCTATAGTCTTTAAAGAAAATCATTTTACAAAACCCACCCCCACCATCAGGTAATCATATAGGTTAGAAAGTTTTTAGATTTTAAAAAAAAGACAGGTTTGTTGCCAATATGTTGCCAGAATGAAAACAAAAAACCCGTAACGTCATGTAAAATAGTCAGTTACGGATTCTTAAAGTACTCGAGGCGGGACTTGAACCCGCACGACCGCAATGGTCATTGGATTTTAAGTCCAACGTGTCTACCAATTCCACCACTCGAGCCGGACTCAGATTAAAAGAGCGAAAGAC